>JAYTIV010000028.1:0-5498 GCA_043731625.1 Flavobacterium sp.
TTAAACACAATGTTTAACTCAAAACCTCAACAGCAAAAGCAGTGGCTCAAATCCAATGAAGTCCGAAAGCTGTTAAACATTTCTCCGGGTACTTTACAAAACCTCCGAGTAAATGGAACAATCACCTACACTAAAATTGGCGGTATCCTATATTATTCCAATAGTGATTTAGAAAAGGTTTTAGAAACAAACAAAGTCGAAGCAACACCCAATTTATTCAATCGTAAATAATCTCGCTTTTTGTCATATCGACGAAGGAGATATCTCATCAAGTATAAACTGAACACTAAATTCTGAACACTGAACACTCAATTATGAATTACATAAAACATCTAACAGGATTTTTCGAGAAGGTTGCTATCGACAAAACACTTAATCCAACACACGTAAGTTTGTATGTGGCATTATTCCAATTCTGGAATTGCAATCGGTTCAAAAATCCAATCAGTATTTCTCGTGATGAGGTAATGAGAATTAGCAAAATCAGTTCCAAAGCAACTTACCATAAATGCCTTAAAAACTTACATTCTCTAGGTTACATCAACTACGAGCCATCATACAATCCATTCAAAGGAAGCCACGTGTACCTATTCAATTTTTCAGATGATTTAAAGCCAATTCCCAAAAGCGAAAAAACAACAATACCAAATAATGAACCTGTTTTTGAACTGGTTAATGAACAAGTACTGAACAAGCTATACACTAGTAGTAGTACAAGTAATGAGACAGGTACTGAACAAGCTCTAGTATCTTATATAAACAATACAAACATATCAAACAATTCAAACGATTTAAAGATTGTAAACTTGGACGAGCAAGCAAAAAAAATTGAAAATGATGATGGGTTTTTAAAAAATGTTGGTACTGAAGAAAAAGAAAAAAGTTCCGCCAAAAAAGAAAAAGATAAAATTGAGAATTCCGATTTGTCATCCCGAGCTCCGTCGAGGGAACTCAAGCCAACAATCGAGAATGTGAAAGCTTATTTTCTCGAACAACACTTCCCGGAAATAGAAGCCATTAAGTTTTTTAATTACTTCTCCAGCAACGGTTGGTTAGTTGGAGGCAAAACACCAATGGTCGATTGGCAAGCAGCAGCACAAAATTGGATATTAAACGCACCAAAATTCATTTCAAATGAACCACACATCAACAGAGCAAAATACCTCAACACAGGAACAGACAAAGACTATTCAGAGCCATTATAGCTATACTGAAGTAATTGTTTGGCTAGAGAAAAAAGGTGTCGAATTATACGGAAATCATTTCAAAATCCTCGAAAGCGATTATCCCATAATTTACAAACTCATTGCTTATTTTCTAAAAGATGAAGCTACTTGTTTTCAATACAACATAAACCTCAATAAAGGAATTTTACTTTCAGGTCCAGTCGGATGTGGCAAAACATCGCTAATGAATTTGATGAAATACTTAACACCAAACGAACACAAATATTTCGTAAAACCGTGTCGAGACATAACCTTTGAATTTATCCAGGACGGCTACCAAATAATCCACAAATACAGTAAAGGTAAACTATACGAATCAGAACCCAAAACAATATGCTTTGACGATTTAGGAACAGAAAACAACTTAAAATACTATGGAAACGAATGCAATGTAATGGCAGAAATTCTATTATCTCGCTATGATATTTTTACAACAAAAAAAATCCAAACACATATCACAACAAACTTATCAGCAAGTGAAATCGAAACCCATTACGGTAATCGAGTTCGCAGCAGAATGAGAGAAATGTTGAATTTAATAGCATTCGATAGAACTATACTTGACAAACGATGAACCAAATAACTAACTTCTGGAATTACTTCAAACAAAACAACTTCGTTTTTTTATTACTAAACGAAATCCTAAACGAAGAACTAAAAATTCATTTCGATAAATTAATTGCATTACTACACCTATATAATAAAGATTTAGATCTAATCATAAAAAACAAAAACAAAGGAGCTGAACTAATTATTACGGCAAATGGAAATCCTTACCTTTTCAAAGAAGTAGAACTATTGGCTCATCACTCTCCAGTTGTAGAACGTTGGAAAATAACAGCATTCCTTCAACCTGAAAAAAATATTGCTAAATACGAACAAGGAACCGACAAACCATTTGAATATTATGGGATAACTTTGAAAATAAGCGAGATGTATTTTGAACCATTAGAAAACCTAGAAAAACCAACTGATTTAGGAATTAAAGTATTTCTAAAAAACTATATTATTTACAAAGACAATCCAAGATTAAGAGAAGCTATTTATATTCAATTGGAAAATTTGCTAGGAGAAAAATCATTTGCAAATGATATTAGCTTGATTGACATTGATCAAGTAACTTGCAATATTGAAAAAAATGGCTTTCAAGAGCTTTATAAATTAGAAACATTTGTAATAGAATTCAAGGAAAATATAAGAATATAACTTTGGCAAAACAACTGCTTTTTTGCCGAAACTATATATTTGCATCAAATAAAATAAATTACAAAACGTTTGTTATTATGAACATAATTACTACATTTGTCCATATTAATGAACGTTTAATAAAATGAGCAGCAAGAAACAAACCGTTTTTCCTAAATACCAAGAAGTATTAGAACAGATGGGAGAAAACATAAAATTAGCCAGAAAAAGAAGAAAACTAACCGCAATTCAAGTTTCTGAAAGAGCTGATATTGCTAGAACAACATTATACCAAATTGAAAAAGGCAATCCCAGTGTTGCTATTGGTGCTTTTTTCAATGTGCTTCGGGTATTAGGACTTCAAGATGATTTTTTAAAACTTGGGGCTGACGATACTTTTGGAAGAAAACTACAAGATTTAGATTTATTATAAGAATATCAAATGGCACAAAATAAATTCGACATATTCGTTTATGCCCATTGGCAAGGAATGCAAGAACCTAAAATTATAGGTGTCTTGTCAGCACATTTTGCTAAAGCTAAAAAAGCATTTAGTTTTGAATATGATAAAGATTGGATTAAATCAGAACAGCAAATGCTACTCGATCCAGACATTCAATTTTATTCTGGTCTGCAATATCCAAACAACAAAGAAAACTTCGGAATATTTCTCGACAGTATGCCCGATACTTGGGGAAGAACATTGATGAAACGCAGGGTAAATCAACAAGCGAAAGAAAAAGGAGAAAAAGCACCAACGCTTTATGATATCGATTTTTTATTAGGAGTTTATGACGAAAGTCGTATGGGTGCATTGCGTTTTAAAACCAATACAAACGGAGAATTTCTTGACAACAATAGTACTTCTCCAACACCGCCTTGGTCGTCTATTAGAGAGTTGCAAAATGCTTCTAAAATGCTAGAGAATGACGAAGAAAGTGATGAAGTTAAAAAATGGTTGTCGGTATTAATGGCTCCAGGATCATCATTAGGTGGCGCAAGACCCAAAGCCAATATTCTTGACGAAAACAAAGAGTTATGGATTGCTAAATTCCCTTCAAAAAATGATACGATTGACAAAGCAAGTTGGGAATTCCTAGCGTATCAATTAGCTATAAATGCAGGGATTGAAATGGCACCTTGCAGAATAGAAAAAATTTCAGGAAACTACCATACTTTTTTTACAAAACGTTTTGACAGAGAAAAAGGAGAAAGAATACATTTTGCATCAGCAATGACAATGACAGGAAACAACGAAGACACCATTCGTGACAACATCGCAAGTTATCTAGATATTGCCGATTTTATTCAAAATTATGGAACTAATATCAATGAAAATTTGCGCCAATTGTGGCGAAGAATAATTTTTAATATTGCCATTTCCAATACGGATGACCATTTGCGAAATCACGGTTTTATCCTAACCAAAGACGGTTGGATTTTATCTCCAGCTTACGACCTCAACCCATCAATAGACAAAGATAGTTTAGCATTAAACATTGACACAAACAACAATGCTTTAGATATTGAATTAGCAAAAAGTGTGGGCGAATATTTCCGATTAAACAACAATCAAATGGAAACAATAATCCAAGAAGTTGTAGCAGTTGTAAGCCAATGGAAAACTATGGCTAAAGAAATAGGAATTTCAAGAAATGAGATGGAATTAATGAGTAAAGCGTTTAATTTTTAGGGCTTTTTTATATTATATTTGCTAAAAATGAAATTTTAAAAACATAAAATATTGATAATCAGTATTTTAGAAATAATAATATATGTCAGAAGAACAAAAAAGAATTTTAGAAGCCAAACTTTGGGGAATTGCAAACCTTTTAAGAAATAAAATTAGTCCAGATGATTATCGGGATTATATATTGGGTTTTATCTTTTTCAAATACCTTTCAGAAAAGCAAAACTTATATGCTAATTCATTACTAGTTGGAGAGGAAGTTACAGAATTTACAAAAGTAACGGACAAAGAAACTTTAGCAGCAATTGAGGAAGAATCGTTATTAGCATTAGGGTATTTTCTGAATCCATATCAATTATTTTCGGTTATTACAGCCAAGGGAAATGCAAATACAGAAACGGATAGCAACTATATTTTAGAAGATTTACAAGCAGTTTTGAATCATATCGAAATGAGTACAATGGGAAGAGAATCTGAAGAAGATTTTTATGCCTTATTCGAAGATTTAGACTTGAATTCTAATAAAATCGGACGTTCAGTAGGTGCTCGAAACGAAATTATTGTTCAAATTTTAAATTATTTAGACGAAATAGATTTTAAGTTAGAGGATATAGACGCAGATGTTCTGGGAGACGCTTACGAATTTTTGATTGGTAAATTTGCTGCTGGTGCAGGAAAATCGGCAGGAGAATTTTACACACCACAACAAGTTTCTAAAGTGCTTTCGAAGATTGTAACCACTGGAAAAACAAAGATAAAATCAGCATATGACCCAACGTGTGGCTCGGGTTCACTATTATTACGAATTACAAAAGAAGCCGAAGTAAGCGAGTTTTATGGTCAAGAATTAAACCGTACCACGTTTAATTTAGCTCGAATGAATATGTTGTTGCACAACATTCATTTTCAAAACTTCAATATCAAGCAAGAAGATACTTTAGAACACCCACAACATCTTGAAAAACGATTTGAGGCAATCGTAGCAAATCCGCCATTTTCAGCACATTGGAAAAGCGATGCCAATCCGTTAAACAGTACTGACGAACGTTTTAGCCAATTTGGTAGAATTGCACCAAGAACAAAAGCCGATTATGCTTTCTTGCAACATATGTTGTATCAGTTAGCAGACAACGGAATAATGGCAAGTATTTTTCCGCACGGTGTTTTGTTTCGTGGAGCTGCTGAAGGCGAAATAAGAAAATATTTAATCAAGGAGCTCAATGTTTTGGATGCCGTAATTGGTTTGCCGGCTAATATTTTTTATGGAACTTCTATACCAACGTGTATTTTGGTGCTCAAAAAATGCCGACAAGCTGATGACAATATCATTTTTATTGATGCCAGTGGTGAAGAAAATTTCAAAAAAGAAGGCAATCAAAATGTTTTGGAAGACAAAG
>JAYTIV010000029.1:0-2194 GCA_043731625.1 Flavobacterium sp.
GTTTTTGTTCTACTACCGGAGTAACATATTTTGGAATTGTTCCTGCTTGTGTCATTTCTAGTTTGTAGGCACTTTGTGTATTATTAGCAATGCTATTCATTACTAATCCAACCGCTGTTGCGTATAATGGACTTGAAATTTCTTCGCTAGAATTTCCTGCAAGATGTTCATTTGGATAACCAATTCTAGTATCCATTCCTGTAATATATTCTACTAATTGTTTTATGTGCTTTAATTGAGCTCCACCGCCAGTTAATACAATACCTGCAATTAATTTTTTTCTTGGATCTTCATGACCGTATAATTTTATTTCTGTAAAAACTTGCTCAATAATTTCTACAACTCGTGCATGAATAATTTTAGACAAATTCTTCAATGAAATTTCTTTTGGTTCTCTACCTCTTAAACCTGGAATTGATACTATTTCATTGTCTTTATTTTCTCCTGGCCAAGCAGAACCGAATTTTACTTTTAATAAATCGGCTTGTTTTTCTATAATAGAACAACCTTCTTTAATATCATCTGTAATTACATTTCCACCAAAAGGAATTACTGCTGTATGTCGAATAATTCCGTCTTTAAAAATGGCTAAATCTGTTGTGCCTCCACCAATATCTATCAATGCAACTCCAGCTTCTTTTTCTTCTTGACTTAAAACTGCATCTGCAGAAGCTAGTGGTTCTAATGTTAATCCTGACAATTCAATTCCAGAACTTTGAATACATCTTCCCACATTTCTAATAGATGATGCTTGCCCAACTACAACGTGAAAACTTGCTTCTAGTCGTGCACCAAACATTCCGATTGGTTCTTTTATTTCCGATTGACCATCAATTTTAAATTCTTGTGGCAACACGTGAATAATTTCTTCTCCAGGAAGCATTGCCAACTTATTAACTTGATCAATTAAAATTTGTATGTCTTTTCCAGAAATAACTTCTTCTGGATTGCTTCTACTGATATAATCTGTATGTTGAATGCTTCGAATGTGTTGACCAGCAATACCAACTACACAATCATTTATTTTGTATCCAGAATTTTCTTCTGCCTCAATTACAGCTTGTTGAATAGACTGAATGGTTTGTGTAATATTATTCACTACACCACGAGCAACACCAAGACTTTTAGCTTTACCAACACCAAGAATTTCTAGTTTTCCGTATTCGTTTTTCTTACCAATCATGGCTACGATTTTCGTAGTTCCTATGTCTAATCCAACTGCAATATTTTCTCTTTCCATTGTCATCTTTTTATTTAGTGCAAACTACTTGTTGCGTAAATTTCAGATTTATATTTTTATACTTTGCAAGCGTACTGTCTAAAATTGCTTTTTGAAAAAACGCCTTGTAATTTTTAAATTTTTTCTCGCCGTTTATGTTTTTTCCAAATTCTATTTGATAATTAAAATTTCTATTTGTCATTATCAAGTCGTCATTAGGCAAAATTTGAATGCCAATGATGTTTTTTTTTAAAAACTCATCGTTGTAAATTATCTTGAATAATTCTGATAATTTTGTTTTATTTTTTTTGTTAATTTCACCTGAAACTATTAGAACTCGAGCGGTATAATTTTCTGATAATGGCATTCTATTTCCTTCATAATCAACATAAAAAGAACCTTGCTCGCTAAAGCATCTTGCAATAGGTGTTTTTTGAACTACCTGAGCTTTTAGAACACCATCAATGCTAAGAAATACTTCAGATTTATGAATCATTTCTTGTTGATTTATGGTTTTTTCTAACGTATTCAAATCTACTTCAAGTTTTTCAATGGTTTTTACATCCAATTTATTTTCTATTAACAATTTATTAACCGTTTCTTGTTTAACAAAATTGTTGTTATCTCCAACAAAAATGACTTCAGATTTGATTAATTTTCTGTGCGAATTTCTATTTGATGTAAAGGCATACAAAAAAAGTATCAACCCAAAAATGAGTATCAATCTTGTATTTATCCAAATGTTTTTCCAATTAAGATTTTTCATTTAAAGCTATTTTAATTGATGAAATTAACTCGCCAATATCTCCTGCGCCAATAGTAACAATTACTGTAGCATCAGATTTTAAAATGGATGGAATTAAATCATTTTTAGTTACCAATTTTTTATGATTATTATCCATTTTAGAAAGCAACCAACTTGAAGTTATTCCTTCCATTGGCAATTCTCTTGCTGGATAAATATCTAATAATAAT
>JAYTIV010000030.1:0-5469 GCA_043731625.1 Flavobacterium sp.
GATGATTTAATGCAAATAGGAATTGCTTCTAATAATCCTATATCGGTTCGAGCAATTGGTTTTATTATTATTGGTCATCAAAATCATCATCAACAAATTTTTAGTGAACGTTATTTATTATAAAAAAGGAACTCAATTTAGAGTTCCTTTTTTTATTTATTCTTCGTCGTCATCGTCATCGTCAACGGTATCTTCTATATCTTCTTCATCATCTGTATCATCATCACCATCGTCAGAGCCACCTTTATCTTTTAACAAATCTTCTTCTTCGTCATCATCATCTGATGGTGCATCGTCATCATCAAGGTCAATTCCTTTGATGGCATCAATTGGCTCGACGATATCATCAATATCATCGTCATCAAATTTTTCTAAACGACTAGCAAGTTTTGTACTAACTTTTACCAAATAAATGGTTTCTTCAGTTCGTACTTCTACGGCTTCGATAAGTTCGTTTTGAGCATTTCTAAAACGGACAATGTTTGAATCATCATATCCTTCAGGAAATTTTTCAACCAAAAGGTTCAAAATTTCATTGGTCAGTTTTGAATAATCAACAATAATTCTTTTCATAAAATTATAAATCAAGTAGGTAAGCAAATATTAATGGAGCAACAATAGTTGCATCAGATTCTATAATAAATTTTGGGGTTTTGATATCTAATTTTCCCCAAGTAATTTTTTCATTTGGAACAGCTCCAGAATAGGAACCATAACTTGTTGTTGAGTCTGAAATTTGACAGAAATAACTCCAAAACGGCACATCATGCATTTCCATATCTTGATACAACATTGGAACCACACATATAGGAAAATCTCCAGCAATACCTCCACCAATTTGAAAAAAGCCAACACCATTTTTACTGTTTTTTGGATACCAATCTGCAAGGAAAGTCATATACTCAATTCCAGATTTCATAGTTGATGCTTTTAGATCTCCTTTTATGACATAAGATGCAAATATATTTCCCATTGTACTATCTTCCCAACCTGGTACAATAATAGGCAAATTTTTCTCTGCAGCAGCATACATCCAGCTATCTTTTAAGTCAATTTCATAATATTCTTCAAGAACACCAGATAGTAGCATTTTATACATAAACTCATGTGGGAAATATCGTTCTCCTTTATCATCAGCATCTTTCCAGATTTTGTAGATATGTTTTTGTAATCTTCTAAATGCTTCGTGTTCTGGAATACAAGTATCAGTAACTCGATTCAATCCTCTTTCTAACAAATCCCACTCATCTTGAGGAGTCAAATCTCTATAATTTGGCACTCTTTCATAATGAGAATGCGCTACTAAATTCATGATATCTTCTTCAAGATTGGCACCTGTACAAGAAATAATTTGTACTTTATCTTTACGAATAAATTCAGCAAAGATTTTCCCAATTTCTGCAGTACTCATTGCTCCAGCTAGAGTTACCATCATTTTTGCTCCATTGGCTAATTGTTGTTCATAACCTTTTGCAGCATCAACTAAGGCAGCGGAATTAAAATGCAGATAATGTTTTTCTATAAACTGGCTTATTGGTCCTTTACTCATTTTTTTAGATTTAATCTGAATTTATATCAGATTCTGTTTATGTTTTTATGTTGTTGTAGTTTGTAGGTCAAAGAAAAACTTTTTTCTATAAACTGCAAACAGTTTTGAATAACTATTTTTTATTATATCCTAAAATTTCTAAAACTTGCTCAGATGTTTGTTGTTCAGAAAAAACTTCGGTAGCCAAAATCCCATTTTCATCACGATCTATTAAGATATGTTTGGGTTGTGGTATCAAGCAGTGATGCAATCCTCCATATCCTCCAATTGTCTCTTGATAGGCGCCAGTATTAAAAAATCCAATGTATAATGGTTTCTCTTTATTGTATTTTGGCAAATAAATGGCATTCATATTTTGCTCAGAATTGTAATAATCATCACTATCACACGTCATACCACCAAGAAGTACTCTTTCATAAGATTCATTCCAACGGTTTATTGCTAATAAAATGAATCGTTTATTTATAGCCCAAGTATCTGGTAATGTGGTAATAAATGAACTATCAATCATATTCCACTTTTCTCTATCATTTTGTTGTTTTTGATACAATACTTGATAAATTGCACCTCCAGATTCGCCAACTGTAAACGAACCAAATTCGGTAAAAATATTAGGCACATCAACTTCGGCTTCTTCACAAGCAATTTTTATTTGATTGATAATTTCGTCAATCATATATTGATAATCATATTCAAAAGCCAATGAGTTTTTGATAGGAAAACCTCCGCCAATATTCAATCCGTCAAGAGATGGGCATTCTTTTTTAAGTGCAATATATACTTTAATACATTTTACTAATTCATTCCAATAATACGCATTATCATTGATTCCGGTATTGATAAAAAAGTGAAGCATTTTCAACTCTAGTTTATCGTTTTCCTGAATTTGTTTTTTATAAAAAGCAACTATATTTTTATATCCAATTCCTAATCGAGAAGTATAAAACTCAAATTTAGGTTCTTCTTCGGCTGCAATTCTAATTCCAATTTTGAATTTTCCTTTAATTTCTGCTTGAAGCAAATCTAATTCTTCATAGTTATCTATAATCGGAATTGCATTTTTATGACCGTTATTTATCAATCTAGCAATGTTATTAATGTATTGGTCTCTTTTGAAACCATTACATATAATATAGGTACTTTTATTTATTTTTCCGTTTGCTAATAGATTTTCAACGATATTAATGTCAAATGCAGATGAAGTTTCTATATGAATATTGTTTTTGAAAGCTTCATTCATAATGTATTCAAAATGAGAGCTTTTAGTACAATAACAATAATAATATTTCCCTTCATATTTGTTTTTTTCCATCGCTTTACGGAACCAATTTTTGGCTCTGTTGATGTTATTAGAAATTTGAGGCAAGTAAGTAAACTTTAATGGTGTACCGTATTGCTCAACTAATTTCATCAAATCGATATTGTGAAATTGTAAAGCATTGTCTTTGTTTAAAGTAAATTCTTCTTGAGGAAAATAGTAAGTCTGATTTATTAAATCGAAATATTTTGTATTCATTCTAATGTTTTTGATTTTTTAGTTTAAAATTGGAAAAAAAATTAAACTAAAGTTCAAACTCGAATATTGGCAAAAATAATAAGTAGTTTCTCGTTATATGTATTTGTAAAATCGGGTGCATCAAAATTCAAAATACTTTTCAATGCAAAATTACTTTTCAGTAATCGCAAAAAAGAACCACCACATTTAGTGTTGCAGTAATTGATATAGAAAGTATTTTTGTTTTTATTCATCCTGACAAATGTAAAAAATAATATAAATGAAATGTAAAGTTATTATTAATTTATTTTAAGATTTATAATCGTTAAAAGCAAGAATAATTAATTCTTTTTCAGCAGTTTGATTAATCTTGATTTTTCCGATGCCATCAAGTAATGCAAATTGTATTGTTCCATACTCATTTTTTTTGTCGTGAATGAGTAATTCCAAAATTGGATTGATGTCTGATTCTTCAAAAACTATTGTGTCAAATATGGCATTGATTGATTTTTTTATTTGCAAATAGTCTGCTCCAGCTATTAGATTTTTTTTCATAGAAAGATAACTTTCCAAAATCATTCCTACAGCAATTGCTTCTCCGTGTAGTAAGATTTTCTTGTCTTCATTTTCTAGAAAATAACTTTCTATTGCGTGTCCTAAAGTATGTCCGAAATTTAATGCTTTACGAATTCCGTTTTCTGTAGGATCTTGTGTAACGATTTCGTTTTTAATTTCTATAGATCGGTAGATTAAGGTATCAAAATCTGCAAAATCCAATGCAGTCAAATCTAGAAATTGTTCCCAATAGTTTTTGTCATAAATCAAACCATGTTTTAACATTTCTGCAAGCCCAGAACGCATTTGGTTTTGTGGTAATGTTTCTAGAAAAATGGTATCAATCAATACTAATTCAGGATTATTTATAACGCCAATTTGATTTTTTAAAGTGCCCAAATCAACTCCGTTTTTCCCACCAATAGATGCATCAACCATTGCCAAAAGTGTTGTTGGAATATTAATAAAATCTATACCTCGCTTAAAGGTTGATGCAACAAATCCTCCCAAATCTGTAACAACTCCACCACCAAGATTAATAATAAGGCTTTTTCTATCTGCACCAAGTTCTGTAAGAACATTCCAAATTTGTACACAAGTTTCAATATTTTTTGAACTCTCGCCCGATTCAAATTCTATGATTTCTATCGGGATTTCGGTAGCTAATTCTGGCAAAAAATGAGGCAAACAATACTCATTTGAATGTGTATCAACTATTATGAAAATAAAGGAATAGTTTGCTTTTTCTAATAATGAGTTTAAAGTTTGATATCCTTTTTTACTAAAATAAATAGAATAATTATTGGCAGAAATAGATTGCATAAAATGTTTTTATTGAAAGAACAAAATAAGTGTTTTTTTTTCTAAGTTTTAATGAAAATCGATATGCATTTTTATACTTTTTTATGGTGTAATTCATTTATTATTATTACTTTTGTTTAATATTTATAGAATTAAGTTAAACAAAAATATAATACAATTTGAAATCACCTATTCCACCAGTAGAAAATAAAATAGTAAATGAGGTTGCTATCGATAGAATTATTGAAATGGCTTGGGAAGATAGAACACCCTTTGATGCTATTGAATTTCAGTTTGGATTAAAAGAAGCTGATGTTAAAGCTTTAATGAAAAAAGAATTGAAATTTAGTAGTTACAAACTATGGCGCAAACGTGTAGAAAACTGCAATACCAAACATACTGCAAAAAGAGTTTCTGGTATTGATCGTTTCAAATGCAAGATGCAACGGGCAATTTCTAATAATAAAATATCAAAACGCTAATTAAAAAGTGTTGACAATATAATAACACAAGATTAATGACAATAATAATGGAAAAAGATAAACCTGACAATGTAGTTTTCACTGAAGAAAAAGGATACCACGCAAATTTATTGCCTTATTCAACAAGTGTTGGAGCGCCTGTAATAAAAATTGATGATATCGTTTCTTGGAAAAGTAGAGGTATAACGAATGTAAACAAACAATTTGAAAACAAGTTCAATGAACTCAAAATAGAATATCAAAAATTAATGGAGGAATTCGAATGGAACGAATTGGTTTACAATTCAAAATTCTCATTCGAACCTGTTATTGGAGAGATTTATCACTTGTATGCTGGTCTTGATGGAATTCATTTTTTGTCATTAATTGGTCCTGATGAGTGGAATAAAGAACATATTGGTACTTTTAAATTAAACAGCGAAAAAAAATGGATAAATCTCAATCAAAAAAATTCGGTATATTCCTAGTTTACAGATAAGATTTAAATCAAAAAACAAAATACCAATCTTAAATAAAGAATAAGTGATGAATAAACAATTTGTTTTAAAAGATATATTGGCAATGGAAAAGCAATATAGAGTTCATTT
>JAYTIV010000031.1:0-13861 GCA_043731625.1 Flavobacterium sp.
ATTTTGATTTTTAAAGATAAATCAAATTCTTCTTTTATCAATACTTTTATTTTTGATCCTAATGCAATTTGATTTTTGTCTAGATATTTTAAAAATTCTGACGATGTGTCTTTTACTCCCACGCAAATTCCGGTTTGGTTTTCAGATAATTCTGATAGTAGTAGTTTTTCGACTTTTATAATTTTTCCTTCAGCATCTGGAATTGGGTCTCCGTGTGGATCTTCGGTTGGATTTCCTAGAAAATCATCGAGTTTATTAATGAGTTTTTCAGATTTGATGTGTTCTAATTGTTCTGCCACATCGTGTACTTCGTCCCAAGTGAAATCTAGTTTTTCTACAAGAAAAACTTCCCAAAGACGGTGTTTTCTCACAATCATTTTTGCTGAGAGTATTCCTTTTTCTGTAAGCGAAACACCTTTATATTTTTTATAAAAAACCAAATCTTTTTCTGCTAGTTTCTTCAACATATCGGTGACCGAAGATGCTTTGGTTTCTATTTTTTCTGCAATGGCATTGGTGCTTACTTCTTGCATTGATGTTGATGTAAGATGGTAAATGGTTTTTAGGTAGTTTTCTTCTGAAAATGTCATTCTACAATTGGTTTATTATCACTTGTTTTTAGCCCAGATAGCAGTGGAAATCCTTTTGTTAGTGGCTTTTTTGCCACTCACAAAAGATTGCAACGAATAGCTGGATTGGCTCCTAAATATTTAATTTTTTACTATTAATAATGGTATTGTTATACGATGACGTACATTGTCTACGGTGGTTCCTAATATTAAATCTTTGATTCCGGAATGCCCATGTGTACCCATAACAAGTACATCAAAATTGTTTTCGTTGATGATTTTTGGTATTATTTTACTTGGTTTTCCGAATCCTAATTTGGTGTTTATAGAGTATCCTTTATCGGTTAGCATTTGGAAATATTCGAGTAATAATTTCTCGTCGATAGTGGTTTCGTGGTCTTTGATTTTGTTACCGTAAATCATTGCTCCTACACTCTCTACAACGTGAATAAGGGTATAATTGGCATCTTTCCCGCCCAAATCTATGGCGTGTTCTATTGCTTTGCTGTCGGCGTCAGAAAAATCTACTGAAACTGCAATGTTTTTTTTGTTGAAAATGTTTTTTCTATTTAATTTCAGTGGCATTATGTGTGGCGAATGGTTGTCGATATTATGTTTTGCCTTTGTAATAAAAGGTTTAAAAACGATATATAGCAATAAAATTAAAAATCCTATTGCCAACGGAACAACTGTAAACCATAGAATTAATGGATTGTTAGAAGTCTCTAACCAACCTTGAATTTCGTTAAAAACTAATTTTCCGTTTAACGAAACTATTATTGTTGCAATCAACCAAGCTGCAATTTGTGTGGTTTTGGAAATATGAAAACCATTCATTTTGGATTTATCTGAAACAAAATGTATCAACGGAATTATTGCAAAACCAAGCTGTAAACTTAAAATTACTTGACTTAATATTAGCATTTTTCCTGTAACGCTTTCTCCAAAAATAGAGATGACAATTACTGCTGGTACAATTGCAATTAACCGAGTTATAATTCGTCGAACCCAAGGTTGAATTCTTAAATTAAGATACCCTTCCATAATAATTTGTCCTGCCAAAGTTCCTGTAATTGTAGAACTTTGTCCTGCAGCTATTAATGCTACTGCAAATAATATAGGTGCCCATTGCGTACCCAACATTGGCGCTAAAAGTTGATGTGCATCTTGAATTTCTGCTACTTCAAACAAACCATTTTTGTAAAAAGTGGCTGCTGCCAAAATTAAAATTGCTGCATTAACAAAAAAAGCTAAGTTTAAAGCTATAGTAGAATCGATAAAGTTATATTTCAACGCTTGCTTAATTCCAGCATTGCTTCTATCAAATTTTCGGGTTTGAACTAATGATGAATGTAAATATAAATTATGTGGCATTACAGTTGCTCCAATAATTCCGATGGCAATATAAAGTGCTTCTTCAGTAGGAAGACTAGGTATTAAACCTTTTAAAATACTACCAACTTCAGGTTGAGCAAAAATTATTTCAAAAACAAATGAAAACCCAATGATAGCGACCAATGCAATGATAAAAGCTTCCATTTTTCGGATGCCTTTATTGATTAAAAACAATAATAAAAATGTATCTAAAACGGTAATAATAACACCTTGAAGTAATGGAATGCCAAAGAGTAAATTCAACCCAATAGCC
The DNA here is from genome assembly GCA_043731625.1 of Flavobacterium sp. GTDB lineage: Bacteria > Bacteroidota > Bacteroidia > Flavobacteriales > Flavobacteriaceae > Flavobacterium. The sequence goes on from JAYTIV010000031.1 coordinate 2,218, forward strand.
ATTCCTAGAACTTCGGCTAAGTCGCAAGCTGCAATGGCAATTTCAGCAAGAAAATAAAGAATATAATTGATGTATTTTGAATAGGTTTCTCGTGATGCCTGAGCCAAATCTCGTTGCGTAACAATTCCTAATCTTGCACTCAAACTTTGCAAAAGTAATGCCATAATGTTACTCATAAGTAAAACCCAAAGTAAGGAATACCCAAACTGACTTCCGCCTGCAATATCGGTTGCCCAATTTCCTGGGTCCATATACCCTACAGAAATTAAATATGCTGGTCCAAAAAAAGCAAGTATTTTTCTAAAAACTGTAGTTTTGCCTTGCGTAACAACGCTTTCGTTTACTTCTTCTAATGATTTACTCATAACACTATTTTTTTTCTGAAACAAATATAAAAATAAATTCGATATGGGTAAATAATTTTTTAGATTTGTCTAAAATTAATTGTAATGAAAAAATTATTATTTTTATTTCTGATAGTAACATCTCCTATTATTGTGGCACAAACTTCTGAACCTATTCAAGCCGACAGGCCAGATCAAACAGAAACACCATCAATCGTTCCAAAAGGAATGTTTCAAGTAGAAACCGGATTTACATTTCAGAAAAACGATGCGTTTAGTAAGTCGGTTAGTTTGCCACCAACTTTATGGAAATATGGTGTAAATGAAAATTTTGAATTACGATTGATTACCGAATTTGTAACTAAAAAAAATGATGATGAAAACACAAATGGTTTACTTCCAATTTATGTAGGTTTCAAAGTAAAATTATCTGAAGAAAAAGGAATCATCCCAAAAACTTCTTTTATTGCACATATTTCTTTGCCAAATGCTGCTTCAACTCGTAATAAAACCGATTATTTTGCTCCTGAATTTCGTTTTGTAATGCAACATACTATATTCGAAAAGTTCAGTTTAAGTTACAACCTTGGTGCAGAATGGGATGGATTTTCAGCAGAACCAATTTTTATTTACACTTTAACAACTGGATATTCTATTACAAAAAAAATAGGTTCTTATATTGAATTGTTTGGTTTTGCTCCCCAAAACGACAAAACCAATCACAACTTAGATGGTGGAATTACCTATTTGATAAACAATAATTTTATGGTAGATTTGTCTGGCAGTTACGGAATTACAAGCAATGCACCAAAACATTATGTTGCTTTTGGATTTTCCTTCAGATTTTAATAAATGAAACACTATCATTACATTTTTACAGGTTCGGGATTATCAGCTTTGATGACGATTTATGAATTGATTTTATCTGAAAAATTTAATGATAAAACAATTTTATTATTGGATGAAAATCCAAAGAAAAGCAATGATAGAACTTGGTGTTTTTGGGATAATGTTGCTCTTTTTGATGAAATAATTTCCAAAAAATGGAATTTTGCACTTTTTGCAGATGAAAACTTTCAAAGAGATTTAAATCTAAATCCTTATCAATATAAAATGATCAAAGGTTTGGATTTTTATAATCTAGTATTTGATTTAATTTCCAAACAAGAAAACATTCATTTTGCCAATCAAAAAGTAATAAATTTTGAAGAACTAGGAAATCATTGTGTGGTAAAAACAACTGAAGAAAGTTATACTTGCAATAAAATTTTTAACTCTATTTTTAATCCAAATCTGCTAAAAAATCAATCAAAATATCCTTTATTACAACAACATTTTATAGGTTGGTTTATAAAATCGACAGAAGAAGTGTTTGATAAAAACGCTGCCACTTTTATGGATTTTTCTGTCAAACAAAAAGGGAATACTCGATTTATGTATGTTCTTCCCACTTCTTCAACCGAAGCTTTATTGGAATATACATTGTTTTCAAAAGACCTGCTTGCAAGAGAAGAATACGAATCTGAAATTCAGAATTACATCAAAAAATTAGGAATTTCAGACTACGAAATCGTCGAAAAAGAACAAGGAAATATTCCGATGACGAGTTATCAATTTTGGAAACTCAACACAAAAAGCATTGTAAACATTGGTTCTGCTGGTGGTTGGACAAAAGCAAGTACCGGATTTACTTTCAAAAACACGATTAAAAAATCAAAAGCATTAGTCCAATTTCTTCAAAGTGAAACCGACTTTAGAAAATTTCATAAAACTGATAAATATTGGTTTTATGATTTGTTATTTATTGATGTTTTATTTAAAAATAATGCTTTAGGTTCTACCGTATTTTCTTCTTTATTCAAAAAAGGCAATCCTACTTTAATTTTAAAATTTCTTGATAATGAAACTACTTTTTTAGAAGATTTACAAGTTATGCTGAAATGTCCAAAAATTCCATTTATAAAAGCATTATTTAGCCGATTGTTTTAAATTATAAACCTTCAACAAAAGTTAAATTTTATAAAATATAGTTTTTCAATCCAAAAGTTATGGCTAGTTTTGTATCATTAAATAAAACAATGAACACGATTATTGCTCAATTACATCATCATCATTCTTGCAACCAGGCGAGTTAATCATGTATTGTATCTAATCAAATCTACATAATTAAAAACCCGTCTGAGTATATCAAGACGGGTTTTTTTGTATTTATACACTTCGTGATATACTCAGATTTTATTCTAAATTAAAAAATGAGTACTTTAAAAATTGCAGTTCAAAAAAGTGGCCGACTGAGTGAAAAATCACTTCAACTTCTAGAAGAATGTGGTATCAAAATTTCTAATGGCGAACGAAAACTAAAAGCGGTTGCCCAAAACTTTCCAATTGAAATTCTATTCCTGCGCGATGATGATATTCCGCAATATGTAGAACAAGGCGTTGCCGATATCGGAATTCTTGGTGAAAATGAAGTGTGGGAAAAAGACAAAGAAGTTAGTGTCATCCAACAATTGGGTTTTGCTAGTTGCCGAATGTCGTTAGCCATTCCAAAAGATGAAATTTATACCAATTTAAGTTATTTTGAAGGAAAGCGAATTGCTACTAGTTATCCTAAAATTCTAGTTGCTGTTTTTGCCAAAAACAACATCAATGTTTTCATTGAAGAAATTAGCGGAAGCGTTGAAATTGCCACAAGTATTGGTCTAGCCGATGCCGTTTTTGATATTGTAAGTACCGGAAGTACACTTTTAATGAACGGATTGAAAGAAGTGGTAACCGTTACTAAAAGCGAAGCCGTTTTAATTTCAAACCCAAATCTGACACCAGAAAATCAAGCAATTCTTGATAAATTATTGTTCAGAATGCAAGCCGTTCGTGAAGGAAAACAGAATAGATATATTTTATTAAATACACCAAATTCCGCTATCGAACGTATTTGTTCGTTGTTGCCCGGAATGAAATCACCAACTATTTTACCACTAGTAAATAAAGATTGGAGCAGTTTGCATTCGGTTATAAAAGAAGACGATTATTGGGAAATTATTGAACAACTCAAAAATCTCGGTGCTGAAGGAATTTTAATTATTCCGATAGAAAAAATGATTCGATAATAGCAGCTTTTTGTCATTCTGAGGAACGAAGAATCACACTAGTTACTCACATTATGTGATTTCTCCTTCGTCGAACCCGAGAGCTTTGCTCGAACTGGCGAAGCAATGACAAAAAAATCTAAACTATAATTTATTATGAAAACTTACATAAATCCAAACCTAGAACAATGGAATGAATTGGCAAAACGCAAAACCGTTGCAACTGCCGATTTAAACGAAACCGTGAAAGCTGTTTTTAATGACATTCAAAAAAACGGAAGCAAAGCTGTAAAAAAATACACCAGTTATTTTGATGGCGTATCCATAGAAAATTGCGCAGTAACTCAATCAGAAATTGAAAATGCGGTTGCCCAAATTCCAACCGAATTAAAAAATGCCATTCAAGTTGCAGCTGATAATATTTCTAAATTTCACAGTTCACAAAAAGAAATTCCAACTAAAATTGAAACCACTTCTGGTGTTTTTTGTTGGAGAGAAAGTCGTGCCATCGATACCATCGGGATTTACATTCCAGGCGGAACAGCACCTCTTTTTTCAACGGTTTTGATGTTGGCAATTCCAGCTAAAATTGCAGGTTGCAAGAACATTGTTTTATGTTCGCCACCAGATAAAAATGGCACTATTAATCCAGCAATTTTGTATGCCGCGCAATTGATAGGCGTAACTCAATTGTATAAAGTAGGCGGCATTCAAGCCATTGCAGCTATGACTTTTGGAACCGATGAAATTCCGAAAGTTTCTAAAATATTCGGACCAGGAAATCAATACGTAACGGCAGCAAAACAATATGCACAACAATTGGGATTGGCAATTGATTTGCCTGCTGGACCAAGTGAGTTATTAGTAATTGCTGACGCAACTTGTGATCCCGAATTCGTGGCTTCCGATTTACTTTCGCAAGCGGAACACGGTGATGACAGTCAGGTAATTTTAGTTACAAATTCAGAAGAAATTGTAGCGAAAGTTGTATTAGCAATCGAAAAGCAAAAAGCCATTTTACCAAGACAAGCAACGGTTGAAAAAGCATTAGAAAATAGTCGAGCTTTGGTTTTTGAAGACATTCAAACAGCAATTGAATTCAGTAATTTTTATGCACCAGAACATTTAATTTTGGCTATTGACAATGCTGAAAATAAAATTGAATCTATCGAAAATGCAGGTTCGGTTTTCATCGGAAATTACAGTTGCGAAAGTGCTGGAGATTACGCTAGCGGAACTAATCACACTTTGCCAACCAATGGTTATGCTAAAAATTACAGTGGCGTTTCGTTAGACAGTTTTGTAAAGAAAATTACAATTCAAATAGTAACATCACAAGGTATTCTAAATCTTGGACCAACGATTGAAATTATGGCTGCCGCGGAACAATTAGACGCACACAAAAACGCCGTTTCTATCCGATTAAAAAAATTACAAAATGGATAATATCACAAATTTAATTCGAAAAAACATTCTCTCGCTCAAACCTTACTCGAGTGCGCGTGACGAGTATAAAAGTAATCAAGGTATCTTTTTAGATGCCAATGAAAATCCGTTTGGAAATTTAAACCGCTATCCCGATCCGTACCAATGGCGTTTGAAACAAATTTTGAGCAGTCAGAAAAAAGTTGGAATTGAAAACATTCTTATCGGAAATGGAAGCGACGAAATTATTGATTTAGTACAACGTGTTTTTTGCGAACCCAATGAAGATAAAATTATCATTTGTCCGCCAACTTATGGTATGTATGAAGTATATGCAAATATCAATAATGTGAAAATCATTTCGATTCCGTTAACCGAAGATTTTCAGTTGAATGCCGAAGCGATTTTAGCTCATAATGCTAAAATTTTATACTTGTGTTCGCCTAATAATCCGACAGGGAATTCATTAGAAAATTTGGAATATATTATCGAAAATTTCAAAGGAATTGTGTTTTTGGACGAAGCTTATATTGACTTTAGTGAACAACCTTCCTTAGTTTATAAAATCAAACAATTTCCCAATTTAATTGTTTCACAAACGTTTAGTAAAGCACGAGGTTTAGCCGCAGTTCGTGTCGGAATTGCATTTGCAAATGAAACAATAATTTCGGTGATAAATAAGGTAAAACCGCCTTATAATATAAGTCAATTGAATCAAGAAGCGGCAGTACAAGCTCTAGCTAGCGATGACGAATTTAAATCGAATGTTCAACTGATAAAATCAGAACGAGAACTGCTCAAACAATCCCTATTAGCTCTAGATTTTGTTACTAAAATTTATCCTTCAGAAGCTAATTTTTTATTAGTAGAAATGGAAAACGCAACTTCCATTTACAACAATTTGATTGAGCAACAAATCATCACTCGTAACAGAAGTTCAGTAGTTGAAAATACCATTCGAATTACCATCGGAACACCAAGAGAAAACCAACAATTATTGTATGCTTTAAATTTAGTACTATCATGAAGAAAGTTTTATTTATAGATAGAGACGGCACGTTAATCATCGAACCACCAATCGATTTTCAAGTAGATAGTTTGGAAAAATTGGAATTTTATCCTCAAGTTTTTCATTATCTGTCGCGTATTGCCAAAGAACTCGATTATGAGTTGGTCATGGTAACCAATCAAGATGGCATGGGAACCGATTCGTTTCCGGAAAAAACGTTTTGGCCAGCACAAAATAAAATGATGAAAGCATTCGAAAATGAAGGAATTCAATTTTCGGATGTGATTATTGATGTTTCGTTTCCAGAACAAAATTTACCAACACGAAAACCCGGAACGGCTTTGTTGCAACTGTACATCAAAGGAAATTACGATTTGAAAAACTCGTTCGTAATTGGAGATAGAATAACGGATATTCAACTGGCAGAAAACTTAGGAAGTCAGGCGATTTTTATTTCGGCTACAGCCAATAAACGAGCGATTGTATCAACAACGTCTTGGGAAACAATTTATCAATTTCTAAAAGAACAACCTCGAGTAGCTGAATTAATTAGAAAAACAAAAGAAACCGAAATTGCAGTCGAAATCAATTTGGATGGAAACGGAAAAAGCAACATCAACACCGGTTTAGGATTTTTTGATCATATGTTAGACCAAATTGCCAAACACGGAAATATCGACTTGAACATCAATGTTAAAGGCGATTTGTATGTGGATGAACACCACACCATTGAAGATGTTGGTATTGCTTTAGGCGACGTTTTTGCACAAGCATTGGGTTCTAAAAAAGGAATAAATCGTTATGGCTTTTTATTGCCAATGGACGATTGTTTGACGCAAGTTGCACTTGATTTCGGCGGTCGTTCCTGGTTGGTTTGGAATGCCAAATTCAGAAGAGAAAAAATCGGGGAAATGCCCACTGAAATGTTTTTTCACTTTTTTAAATCGTTCTGTGACGGAGCCAAATGCAATTTGAACATCAAAAGTGAAGGCGAAAACGAACACCACAAAATAGAATCGATTTTCAAAGCTTTCGCTAAAGCAATAAAAATGGCGGTTCAAAAAGACGGCACTAACGGCATACCAAGCACAAAAGGAATTCTATGATAGCAATAGTAAAATATAACGCAGGCAACATCACTTCAGTAAAAAACGCTGTCGAACGATTGGGATATTCGTGCATCATAACTGATGATGAAACGATTTTGAAATTGGCCGAAAAAGTAATTTTTCCAGGTGTCGGCGAAGCAAGTTCGGCGATGAATTATCTTAAAGAAAAAGGTTTGGATGAAGTCATAAAAAACCTCACACAACCGGTTTTAGGAATTTGCCTTGGTCAACAATTATTATGTCAATTTTCGGAAGAAGGAAACACAAAATGTTTAGGGATTTTTGATGCAATAGTAAAAAAATTTGAGCCCAAATTAAAAGTGCCTCATATGGGTTGGAATAGTTTATCTGATTTAAAATATGAACTATACAAAGAAATTTCAGATGAAGATGATTTCTATTTTGTGCACAGTTATTATGCTGAAATCAGTAAAGAAACGACCGCTATTTGTGATTATATCGTTCCGTTTAGTGCTTCGATGCAAAAAGATAATTTCTATGCCACTCAATTTCATCCAGAAAAATCATCTAATGTTGGCGAACAATTATTACTAAACTTTTTGAAGTTATAAATCAAAAGGTTTAAACCATTAAGATATTAAGTTGCATTAAGCTTAAAACTTAACTTTCTTCATTTTCTTAATGGTTTAAAATTAAACTCCATTTATTCAATTGTAAAAAATAAAATTATGAGAATCATTCCAGCTATAGACCTCATCAACGGAAAATGCGTCCGATTGACCAAAGGCGATTATTCCACGCAAAAAATCTACAACGAAAATCCGTTGGAAGTCGCTAAATATTTTGAAGATAACAGTATTCAGTATTTGCATTTAGTCGATTTGGATGGCGCAAAATCTAACCAAATTGTCAACCATAAAGTACTATATCAAATTGCCACAAAAACTAATTTGAAAATCGATTTTGGTGGTGGATTGAAACAACGAAAAGACCTCGAAATTGCTTTTGAAAACGGTGCCAATCAAATTACTGGTGGAAGCATTGCAGCCAAAAATCCAATTGAATTTTTAGAATGGTTGACTGAATTTGGAAGCGACAAAATTATTTTGGGTGCCGATTGTTTGAACCGAAAAATTGCGATTCACGGTTGGTTGGAAACATCAGAATTGGATGTTATTGAATATATTTCTAATTACGTTTCAAAAGGAATTTCAACCGTCATTTGTACCGATATTGCAAAAGACGGAATGCTCCAAGGAACTTCTAATGAATTGTATCAGAACATTTTAGAAAAGACAAAAGTCAACTTAATTGCAAGTGGCGGCGTTACAACTATTTCCGATTTAGAACTTTTAAAAACCATCGGATGCGAAGGTGCAATCATCGGAAAAGCCTTTTATGAAGGAAGAATTAAAATCGAAAATCTACGCGAATTATGTTAAAGAAAAGAATCATTCCGTGTTTGGATATTAAAGACGGACGCGTTGTAAAAGGCGTTCAATTTTTGGAACTAAAAGACGCTGGAAATCCAGTGGAATTAGCTTCGTTTTATTCTAAAAATGGAGCCGATGAATTGGTATTTTTAGACATTAGTGCAACTTTAGAAAAACGTAAAACTCTAGCCGAAATGGTCACGAAATTGTCTAAAGAAATCAACATTCCGTTTACAGTTGGTGGTGGCATTCAATCGGTTGATGATGCGCGATTATTATTGCAATCAGGTGCTGATAAAGTAAGTATCAATTCGGCTGCCGTTTTGAATCCAGAATTGATTACGCAAATTTCTGATGCTTTTGGAAGTCAGAGTTTAGTAGTTGCCATCGACATCAAAAAAGTAGAAAATGACTGGTACGTTTTTATCAAAGGCGGAACCGAATCTACTGGAATTTTAGCAATCGATTGGGCAAAAAAAGTTGAAAAATTAGGCGCTGGAGAATTAGTAGTTACGTCTATGAACAACGATGGTTCCAAAAACGGATTTGCATTAGAAATTACAAACGCCATTAGCGAAGCCGTTTCAATCCCAGTAATTGCTTCCGGAGGCGCAGGAAATTCGCAGCATTTTATAGATTTATTTACAAAAACCGAAGTCAGCGCCGGATTAGCAGCGAGTATTTTCCATTTTAACGAAGTGCCGATTTCCGAATTAAAAAACGTTTTAAAAACCAAAAATATTCCCATCAGATGAATGTAGATTTCTCAAAAAACAATGGATTAATTCCAGTAATTATCCAAAATAACGAAACGCAACAGGTTTTAATGTTGGGTTATATGAATGAAGAAGCATTGCAAAAAACACAAACTGAAAATGTGGTAACGTTCTTCAGTAGAAGTAAAAATCGTTTGTGGACTAAAGGTGAAACTTCTGGAAATTATTTAAAAGTAGTTTCCATAAAAGAAGATTGCGATTTAGATGCGTTGTTGATTCAAGTCATTCCAAACGGACCAACTTGTCACAGCGGAACGACTTCTTGTTTTGCAACTGAATCTCAAATTTCTTTTTTAAGTGAATTGGAAAACGTAATCGAAAATCGTATTTCAAACCCAAGTTCAGAATCATATGTTGCGTCACTTTTTCAAAAAGGAATCAATAAAATAGCTCAAAAAGTAGGAGAAGAAGCCATTGAATTAGTAATTGAAGCCAAAGACGACAATCATGATTTGTTTATTGGTGAAGCTGCTGATTTGTTATTTCATTATTTAATTTTACTAAAAGCAAAGGGGTTTAGTTTACAAAATGTTGAAACTATTTTGAAGAAAAGAATGAAATCCAAATAAAAAAATCCTTTATCTATTTAACAATAACAAATCTTTATGATTTCTTTAATTTTAAAAATCGTATTTCTCATTATCTTTGCAAAAGATTTTTTTAAATTAAAATCATTCATCTAATAAATATATATTATGTATCCAGAAGAAATGGTAAAACCGATGCGAGCAGAATTGGCTGATGCAGGTTTTCAAGAATTACATACAGCAGCTGCAGTTGAAAATGCAATGAAAGCTGACGGAACAACACTAGTTGTAGTAAACTCGGTTTGTGGTTGTGCTGCTAGAAATGCACGTCCAGGAGCAAAAATGAGTTTAGACAATACTAAAAAACCCGATCATTTAGTAACGGTTTTTGCAGGAGTTGACTCTGAAGCGGTTACATCAGCAAGAGAATTTATGTTTCCTTTTCCTCCATCATCACCAAGCATTGCTTTGTTTAAAAACGGAGAATTAGTGCATATGCTAGAACGTCACCATATCGAAGGTCGACCTGCAGAACTAATTGCAGAAAATTTGAAAGACGCTTACACAGAATTCTGCTAAAAAAATAAAATCCTTTCTAACCGATAGGATTTTTTTTTAAAACAACGCAACCTATTTTTTATTTGAGCATCTTTTAACAAGTAGATTTTAAATTCTGTATTATGAAAAAAATGTTATTGTTGTCATTTTATATTTCTTTTTTGTCACTTTCGTGTTCTGATGGAAATTCAAATAGTGTAAGAAAAAAAGAAATTCTTCAAGAAAAAAAACAGAATATCTTAAAGTATATCAACTCATTTGATTGTTCTGGTGGATGTAATTATATGGCATTCGGTTCAAAACCTTGCGGCGGGCCTAGAGAATATTTGCTTTTTTCTAGTACTGTCAATGAATCTCTACTACAAGAAATGGTGAATGAATATAACTTGTTAGACCAACAATATAATATATTAACAAATGCTATATCAGATTGTGCACTAGTATCTCCGCCAAATCTTGTAGAATGTCAAAACGGTGATTGCAAAATGATCAATTAATAATAAATTGTATTATAATCGTTAAAATAATATCTTTGAACACGAATTCTTCCATTTAGACTCGAGGCAAAGTCGAACAGGGCGAAGCCAATTCAAAAAATATTTCTCACTTAAACGTTTATAGCATGCAACTGTATAACACCTTAAGCGCAGAAGAAAGAGCTGTGCTAATTGATCTAGCCGGAAAACAAAGACTTACTTTGTCTTTCTATGCGTATGCCAAAATTAAAGACCCTAAAAAATTTCGCGACGAGTTATTTATAGCTTGGAATGCACTTGATGCGCTTGGCCGAACTTATGTTGCCAAAGAAGGTATTAATGCCCAAATGTCTGTTCCGGCAGAAAATATCGAAGCTTTTCGTGAAACATTAGAAGCATATGATTTTATGAAAAACATTCGCCTGAATGTTGCTGTAGATCAAGATGACCATTCGTTTTTGAAACTAACTATAAAAGTTCGTGATAAAATTGTTGCTGACGGATTGAATGATGAAACGTTTGATGTTACTAATATTGGTGTGCATCTAAAAGCAAATGAATTCAATAAAATTTTAGAAAACCCAAATACAATTGTAGTCGATTTTAGAAATCATTATGAAAGTGAAATTGGCCACTTCAAAGGTGCTATTACGCCAGATGTGGAAACTTTTAGAGAAAGTTTACCAATTATTAATGAACAATTAAAAGATTGTAAAGAAGATAAAAACCTTGTGATGTATTGCACAGGAGGAATTCGATGTGAGAAAGCTTCTGCTTACTTCAAACATCAAGGTTTTAAAAATGTGTTTCAATTAGAAGGCGGAATTATCAATTATGCCAAACAAATTAAGGACGAAAATCTTGAAAGTAAATTTATCGGGAAGAACTTTGTTTTTGATCACCGTCTAGGCGAAAGAATTACTGAAGATATTGTATC
>JAYTIV010000032.1:0-13779 GCA_043731625.1 Flavobacterium sp.
GCATCTGGAAAAGTATTGAGTGGTGGTGTTGATGCTAATGCATTACAAAAACCAAAACGCTTTTTTGGAGCTGCAAGAAATGTAGAAAATGGTGGTTCGTTGAGTATTATTGCTACTGCCTTAACCGAAACAGGTTCAAAAATGGATGAAGTTATTTTTGAGGAATTCAAAGGAACTGGAAATATGGAACTTCAATTAGATAGAAAAATTGCTAATAGACGTATTTTCCCTGCAATAGATTTGACTTCATCTAGTACCAGAAGAGATGATTTATTACTAGACGAGAAAACATTACAACGTATGTGGATTTTAAGAAAATTTCTTGCCGATATGAATCCAGTTGAAGCTATGGATACTATCAATGATAAGATCAAGAAAACAAGAAACAATGATGAGTTTTTAATTTCTATGAATGACTAAACTCTAGTTTTTAAGTATAAAAAAAACCTCGAAAGTTCGAGGTTTTTTTTTGCTTATTTATGAAATATTAATTCACAATTATTTTTCTAGTAATTGATTGATTGTCTGACCAAAGTTTTACAAAATAAAATCCTTTTGGCAAATTCTCTAAACTATAAATATGGTTGTCTGATTTTGGATTTTTAACAACCTGCATCAATTGACCATTAATATTGATTAGTTGTATTTCTTCTAATACAGAAACACTATCAATGTTGACTCTATTATCATTTGTAGGATTTGGATAAATGGCTACATCAGACATTAGATCAAAAGTAGGTGTTGAAAGAAACAACGATGGCCAATTATTTTGAGCAACTGTTCCACCCCAAATTGCAGTTGCCAAAAAAGGATTATCAATAAATGGATTTCTATTGCCTTGACCATAATTATTATTTGCATTTCCTAAATAAGTATTTCTTTTTCGTTCAACTTCAGAAACAGGATCTTCGGCATTCCAATTCAAAAACAAATCAATCATATTACTATCATTAGCAACTGTTGCACCTACTCCAACATTTTTGGGTAAACATTGATTACCATATCTTAAATACATATACATCATCATTCTAGCAATATCACCTTTCCATTCGTCGCCAGGATACCAATTTGAGCCTACAGAACCTGAGTTTCCAGAACCAGCAGCAAATTTATCACTACCTCGATTAGAATTTCTATTCACATCTGATGCGCGCAAATGATGAATATCAGAGCCTGGACCTAAAGTACCCAAATCAGGATTTCCTAATGATTTTGCGTAAGTATGTTCTCTATTCCACTCGCAACTTCCTGTGCCATCACTATTTTTATCTCTACGTCTATGATCAATTTCATCAGAAGAATTTAATGGACAAATATTATCACTAAAACCATAAACCAATAATACCTTTGAATTAGAAACATCATCTGGATCTAAATCAATTATTTTTATTCCGTTTTCTGCATCTTGGTAACTTAGTAAGTTGGTATGTGTTGTTATTATTTTTGTTGCAAGTGCATTTTTTAATGCTATTCCTGACAAATTCCAGTTAAAACCATTATAATATGGAGTTGCTGGAGCTCCATCTTGTGAAAATCCTAAACAAAAATTTAATAGAACAATAATGAAGTATAATTTTTTCATATATCTAATTTTTTCGAACACAAATGTAATTTCTTTATTTGATTTTCAAATTTATTTAACTTTTTTTCAAATTTGTATAAAAAAAAACCTTCTGAAATCTGAAGGTTTTTTTTAGTATTTAAATTTGATTTAGTTTACAATCACTTTTCTAAAAGTATTTTGATTATCGGCTGATAATTTTACAAAATAAAACCCTTTTTGCAAATTCTCTAAAGTATATGTATGATACTGAGCAATTGGTTTTTTTATTTCTTGTAATATTTGACCATTGATATTGATTAATTGAATTTCATCTAATGGAAGTTCGCTTTCAATAGAAATTTTATGATCATTTGCAGGATTTGGATAAATAGTAACATTTGCTAAAATATCAAAAGTAGTAGTTGCAAGTGGTGAACCCCAAATTTTTGTAACATAAGTATTGTTATCAATATAAGGGTTTCTGTTACCTTGATAGGCATAGATAGCATTATTTCTTTTTACTTCTTTTATACTTACTGGATCATCATTATTCCATTGCAAAAGAATATTTAGGAATGTAGCAGAAAAAACTTGGTTTATACTTCCATCAAACATATCCTTAGATTGAACACTTGCAGAAGAATAAAATTGAGCCATCTGATTTTCATAACGAGTTGCAAAGTAAAATAAACATCGTGCAATATCTCCTTTAAATTCATCTATAGGTTCAAATACAATTCCTGTATAACCAGCAGAATAACCTGAGTTTAAATTACTTCCTTTTTTAGAACCGTTTTGAGAAGTAAAAGAGGCAATATTTACTTTACCAAAAGGAAAATTATCTCTAACACCATTTACTTTTCCGTCAGTTGGAATTACATGATGAGGATCATTTTTCATTGGATTCACATTTACATTTTCCCAATAAGCTTGAGGTACAAGGTGTTCTCGATTATAACAATCACCTTCTGAAGCATAGGAACCACATTGATTTGTATCGTAAATAAAAATATAAGGATCAGTTCCAGAGGGATTTTCAGAATACATATCTACAATTGAGTTATCATTTTCATAACCTATTCCAAAATCTCTATCGGTTGTTGCATACGCACTCCACAAACTACCATATCCTTGATCTGAATGACCATTTGTAATAATAGTTTTTAATTGAGTTTTTAAAGTATAGCCTAACCCAGTTGCATTATTATAATAATTAGTTGGCGGTTGAGCATATCCAAAAATGATAAAAAGTAAAACAATAAATGTATAATTTTTTTTCATTCTATTGGTAATTAATTAATTTGGGGTTTCTGATTTTCGTTCTAAAAGGGCCATATAAAAGCCATCAAATCCTGACTCTGAAGCAAGTATTTTAGAATCTTTTACAAAGGTAAAACTTTTACCAATATCTGTTGTTAAAAAATGTTTTATTTGTTCCTGATTTTCAGAAGGTAAGATAGAACAAGTTGCATAAACTAGTTTTCCACCAGGTTTAACGATTTTAGAATAATTCTCTAATACTTCAGCTTGAACTTTTCTGATATTATCAATAAATTCTGGTTGCAATTTCCATTTTGCATCTGGATTTCTTTTTAATACTCCTAGACCGCTACACGGTGCGTCAATCAAAACTCTATCTGCTTTTTCGTGTAATTTTTTAATGACTTTTGTAGTATCAATAATGCGATATTCAATATTAAAAGCACCATTTCTTTTGGCACGAAGTTTTAATTGTTTGAGTTTACTTTCGTATAAATCCATTGCAATTAACTGTCCTTTATTCTCCATCAAAGAAGCTATATGCAATGTTTTTCCTCCTGCACCAGCACAAGTATCAACTACACGCATTCCTGGTTTTACATCTAGAAAAGCTGCAACTAATTGAGAATTGGCATCTTGTACTTCAAAAAAACCTTCTTTGAAAGCATCTGACAAAAAAACATTGGCTCTTTCTTTAAGGACAAGTGCATCGGGTTGATCTTTCAGAAAATCAGTTTCAATGTTCAAATCCATCAATATAGCACGCAGTTTTTCTTTTGTAGTTTTTAGGGTATTTACTCTCAAAATAACTTTGGCTGGTTGGTTTTGAGCTGCAATTTCGGTAGACCATAATTTTTCACCCAGTTCTTTGACTCCTAATTCATCCATCCAATCAGGAATAGATTCTTTGAAAACTCTTATTTTAGAAAGTTCATCAAAACGTCCTTTTATTTTACGGATTGGAGTACCTTCTAATTGTTTCCAATCAGGAATTGGATAACCTCTCAAAACAGCCCAAGATGCAAACATTCTCCAAAGATTATCTCTGTCAAAAGGTTCTTTTACTTCTGCTATTTCAGCATATAAACGTTTCCAACGTACAATTTCATATATGGTTTCGGCGACAAACTTTCTGTCTGAACTACCCCATCGTTTGTCTTTTTTTAAGGCTCTTGCAACCACTTTATCAGCATATTCCCCTTCGTTGAAAATGGCATTCAATGAATCAATTGTAGTGTAAACTAAATTTCTGTGTAATCTCATTTTAATTTTTAATAAGGTGGCAAAGGTATTGCTTTTAAATAGAATGAGAAAGAGTATTATTAATTGGATTAATAATACTCTTTCTTTTATAAATTAATTAACTTTTCTTTAATGATGATTACTTTCTATTCGTTTCATATTGATGATTTCTGGAGCATGTAGTACCATAGGAAATTGCTCAACTTTCACTGAACTACTATCCAAACCGAATCCTTTTTCTTCAGACAAACTAAGTTTTTTCATAAAGAAATATACATTCATTACTACTTTTTCATAAAAAGATAAATCACTATCGTTTGAAAGGAATTTTTCTGAAAGTACAAATTTAAAGTCACCAATAATGTTGTTTTTATTCAAAGATTCATAACGACTCGTGATGTCAACTTCACCATTTTTTACCATATCTTTAATTACTTCTTTAAACATAAGATTGATTTTGGTTGGTTCTCTAAAACCTAGATAAAAATCTACTCTATAAATATCATCTTGTATGATTTCGGTAACTTTATATTCT
Organism: Flavobacterium sp.; assembly: GCA_043731625.1. Lineage (GTDB taxonomy): Bacteria > Bacteroidota > Bacteroidia > Flavobacteriales > Flavobacteriaceae > Flavobacterium. The sequence goes on from JAYTIV010000032.1 coordinate 4,581, forward strand.
TTTTTGTAGGGTTCATTCAAAACATTTACATGTATAAACCAATATAAATCAGCACGTTTTGGACGCTTTTGTAAAATAGAATACATTACTTTTTCTTCTATTTCATCACTTCTAGTAGAATTGGTCATATAAACCAAATGGGTTGCATATTTCGGGATAGATAAATCAACACTTAACTCTGCTAATACTTTTTTATAAGTATCAATTTTAACAATTTTGGTGTAGTTTTTACTAATTTGTTTTGCTAAATACCAAGTTGCCATAACTCCTATTAGAACTATAGCTATAAATAATGTCACAAAACCACCATGAAAAAACTTTACAATATTTGCTGCCAAAAAGCTAAATTCAATAACAAGATAAATGGTGATAAGTGGTACGATGAAAAACCATTTTACTCTTTTCATTATCAAATAAAAATTAAGCAAAATAGTGGTCATAATCATACATAATATAATTGCTAAACCATAAGCATGCTCCATATTGCTTGATTCTCTAAAATAAAGAACTATACCAATACAACCAAGTAATAATAGCCAATTTATTGAAGGAATATACAATTGTCCTTTTAATTCTGTTGGATATTTTATTTTTACTTTTGGCCATAAATTCAATCGCATAGCTTCGTTAATCAAAGTAAACGAACCGCTAATTAAAGCTTGAGAAGCAATTACTGCTGCTAATGTTGAGATAACGACTCCTATAGGCTGAAACCAAACTGGCATCATTAAATAGAACGGATTTCCTGCGCTACTGCTTAATTGAGTTAATGTTTTTCCTTCATGTGCTATTAAATATGCACCTTGCCCAAAATAGTTTAGCAACAACATAGCTTTTACAAAAATCCAACTAATTCTGATGTTTTTTCGTCCACAATGTCCCATATCAGAGTACAAGGCTTCTGCTCCAGTGGTACAAAGAAAAACAGCTCCTAAAACATAAAAACCTTCGGGATGAATCATTAATAATTCGTAGGCATAATAAGGATTTATAGCTTTAAATACTGAAAAATCTGTAATAATTTGTGAAGCACCGATAACACCTAACATTACAAACCAAATCAGCATCATTGGAGCAAAAAACTTACCTACTAATTTAGTCCCGAATTGCTGTATTGTAAAAAGAATTATTAATATGGTAATAACTATGGGAATTGTTTGTATGTCTGGTTTAAAAAGACGTAGTCCTTCAACAGCAGACGAAACGGATATGGGTGGTGTAATAATTCCATCAGCCAAAAGTGCACTACCACCAATAATAGCAGGCACAATCAACCATCTAATCTTTGTTCGTTTGACTAATGCAAAAAGAGCAAAAATTCCTCCTTCTCCATGATTATCAGCACTTAGAGTTATGATTACATATTTTAATGTTGTTTGTAAAGTTAAAGTCCAAAAAATACAAGAAATTCCACCTAAAACAATATGTCTATTTATGGCATAAACTCCAATAATGGCTTTCATTACATATAATGGAGAAGTACCAATATCTCCATAAATAATTCCTAAAGTAACGAGTAATCCTCCAATTGATAATTTACTGTGAAGACCGTGATGCTGAGAGTTCATAAAAAAAAGTTAAAAAAAGTCTACAAATTTACTATTAAAAAGATAGTTAAATCAATATTCCTATATTTTTTTTAATACAGCTTAAATTATTCCATAAAAAAAGGAAATATTGCAGTAGCTATATTTCCTTCTTATTGATAAATAGGATTGATTATCTTCTTCCGCCTCTTTCTGAATTGTTTGAAGAATTTCTTGATGAAGATGCATTTTTATTATCTGAATTACTTCGTGGAGACTCTGAACGTGATGAAGAATTATCTCTAGTTGAAGTATTTGAACTGCTTCTCACAGATTGATTTTCTCTTGTAGACCCATAATCTCTAGTTGAAGTATTTGAACTGCTTCTCACAGGTTGATTTTCTCTAGTTGAACCATAATCTCTAGTTGAAGCATTTGAACTGCTTCTCACAGGTTGATTATCTCTAGTTGAACCATAATCTCTAGTTGAAGCATTTGAGCTGTTTCTCACAGGTTGATTTTCTCTAGTAGACCCATAATCTCTAGTTGAAGCATTTGAACTGTTTCTCACAGGTTGATTTTCTCTAGTTGACCCATAATTTCTAGTTGAAGCATTTGTACTATTTCTTATTGGTTGATTTTCTCTTGTATTAGTTCTTGGATTGGAATAAGCCAATTCATTTCTTGTAGAAACATTTTTGAAGGTTCTGGTTTGATCTAAATCGTGACGATTGCTATAATTGGTATTTCTATAAGTAAAAGAACGTGTGGGATAATTACGTTCACAATAATTTCCTCTTCTATAGGTATGCATGGCAACAGCTCTTTCGCAACGTCTCACATTTACATAATTGTAATGGTGATTAAAATTGATATGAATATTTATATTGCTTCTATATCTAAAAATAGGGCAAGGATTCCAAGCATAATAGTATGTTGGATAATAATTCCAATACCAAGATGAACAATACGGACGATAACTTGTTACCCAAAACGAAGTATAAATAATAGGGGTATGCACATAGACTGGCTCATAAATATAATTTTGCCCGTACATATAAACATCACCTACAACTTGAACTTGTACATTATTATGACGATCTCTCTCTACTTCAATAGTAGCAACATCTTGGTAAGAATCTCTTCCTAAAACTGATTGCACAATAATCAAATGGGTGTTTCCTTCTACAGATTCTATGACTCTCAAATAGTCTACTTGATTGTCATCATTCAAATCTAAATTCGAAATTTGAATGGTAGGATCATTCAATTGTCTTTCAAAATCTTCTAAATCTTTGGCGTCTCCAAACAAAGACGCTACTGCTCTCAAGTCTAAATTATCACTAATTTCTGAATTAGTGGCATTGACTATAGTTCTATCTTGAGCAAAAATTGGGTTGGCAAAAAGGGCAATCAATAAGGCCGATGTAAATAATTTCGTTTTCATAATGCACGGGTTTGATTAATACTTTTATATATTATCCAATTACTGTGCCAGTAATTTTATATCCCTTCCTCTTCTTGTTTTTCCTAAAGAATAAATTGTAAATTAGCCTACTTTTAAAAGGATTTTAAATGAAAAATATTGCTCTATTACTCATTTCAGGATTATTATTTGCTAACTGTTCAGTAAAAAATAAAATTATAAATTCTTCTGATTTTCAATCTATTACTATTGATACTTTAATCAAAGATAAAATTAGTATTAGAGCAATTGAAATTGATAATGATAAAATTTGGTATGCAGCAGATAATAATAGATTTGGATTTTATGATTTAAAAGCGAAGCAAAAAACAGAACACAAAATTTTAAAAGATAGTTTACGAATTGAATTTAGGAGTATTGCAAAAACTAACAAAGATGTTTTTATTTTAAATGTTGGAAATCCTGCATTATTGTATCAAATATCAAAAAAAACATTACAACCTAAATTGGTATATCAAGAAAAAAATGAAAAAGTTTTTTATGATAGTATGCAATTCTGGAACGATCAAGAAGGCATTGCTATAGGAGATCCTATTACCAATTGTTTATCGATAATTACTACTCGTGATGCAGGAAAATCGTGGCAAAAAATACCTTGCGAAAATCTACCTAAAATTGTTGAAGGTGAAGCGGCTTTTGCCTCAAGCAATACCAATATTTGCATAAAAGGTGCTACTACTTGGATTATTACTGGCGGAAAAAAATCTCGTATTTTCTTTTCTCCTGACAAAGGCAAGAATTGGGAAGTTTTTGAAACTCCCATTGTACAAGGATTAGAAATGAGTGGTGCTTTTACTGCAGATTTCTATGATGATAAAACCGGAATTCTAGCTGGTGGTAACTATGAAATTCCTAATCAAAATTATAGCAACAAAGCGATAACAAATGACGGAGGAAAAACGTGGCAATTACTTGCCGAAAATCAAGGATTTGGTTATGCTTCTTGTATTCAATTTGTTCCTAATAGCAACAAAAAACAACTGGTTTGTGTAGGTGCATTAGGGTTGTTTTATTCTGCTGATTATGGTAATACTTGGATAAAATTTTCGGATAATAAAGAGTTATATACCATCCGATTTATCAATACCCATAGTGCTATTGCAGCTGGAAGAAATTGTATGTTAAAAATTAATTTTAAATAATAAACTATTCTTTCATTATTTTCTCACGATATTGTTTCAACAATTTTCTATTGAATCCTTCTTCAGATCGTTTGAGTTTAATAATTTTTTTAGCAGGTAGTATTCCTTTTAAACTCGCAATAAATTTTTTACGAAGTTGATACAAATCATCTTCGGTACTTTCCATTTGGTTCAATAAATTAGTTGCTTCTTTCTCGCTCATTGCATCAACTTCTCCAGCATCAAGACGATTCTTATAAGAGCGCATTTTTTCTTGTCGCAATTCTTTTTGTTTGTCTTCATAAGCATTAAATACAGGCCAAAACTTTATAGCTTCTTCAGAGGTAAGTTGCAATTCTTCAGTAATATAAGCTACTTTTAATGCTTTTATTTGTTCTTTTTTTTCCTTCAATCTAGGTTGTGCAAAAGTATTGATTGCAAATAAGAAAAGAAGAATGGGAATGATTTTTATAATTTTCATAAGTATAAATGATGTATCTTAATTGATAATGTAATTTTCTAAATCGGTATCGGTTGACAATTCATCTTCTATAGAAGTATTTTCGATAGAAGTGGTGACTTTCATTTTTTGAATATCATTTTCATCAAGAAGAGATGCAATATCATCTTCGTTTAAAGTGGATTGTTGAGTAATATAATTTTCTAATACATCTTGATCAATATCTGACGATTCAGATTGAAACTGTTGCATCATTGGTATAGAAAATGCTACTACAAATACTGCTGCTACCGCAATTATCCAAGTTTTTCGTCTTGCAAAAATCGAAATTACTTTGGGTTCTTTTGGTTCGATTTTATGCAATACTTTTTCAGAAAAACCATCAAAATAGCCTTCTGGAGTTTTAAATCCAGTGGTGATTTTGGGTTCATTATCTAATTTGAATGCTTTCATAATAGGTGTAAGACAAAATTAACGAATAAAGGTTTAATTGCGAGTCATAAATTCTTCAATTTTTTTGGCTGCATGATGATAAGATGCTTTTAAAGAACCGACTGATGTTCCTAAAATTTCAGACATGTCTTCGTATTTTATTTCTTCAAAATAGCGCATTTTAAAAACCAATTGTTGCTTCTCTGGTAAAAGTACAATTGCTTTTTGAAGTTTGATTTGAATCTCATTGCCATCAAAATAATCATCTGCTTTGAGATTATCTACAATTTTGCTCTGCAATGCTTCACTCGTCATACCGTTTCGTTTGGCTTTACTATTGATAAATGTAATGGCTTCATTGGTCGCTATTCGATACATCCAAGAAAACAATTTACTATCTCCTTTAAAATTTTTTAAATGCTGAAAAACTTTTACAAAGGTATTTTGCAAAACATCATCAGTATCATCGTGATTCAAAACTATATTTCGTATATGGTTGTATAAGGGTTTCTGATATTCAGACAAGAGCTTTTGAAACGCTTCGTTTTGCGTTTTTGGATTCAATAACTGTGCTATGAATTGCTTTTCGTCCAAAGAAATATTTACTATTAGAATACAATTATATCAAAAGGTTTAATCTTAATTTTATTGTTCTAAAGGAACTTGATTTTTTAATACTTTTTTCAGAAACAAAAAACCAATAATAGCCGCAATCATAGAAGATATTAAAATTACAAATTTGGCATTGTTAATAATGGTTTCATCATTAAAAGCCAAAAGGGTAATAAATATAGACATCGTAAACCCAATACCTCCTAAAAATCCTACACCTATAATAGTTTTCCAATTTAGGTCAGAAGGCAATTGACACCATCCTATTTTAACCGCAAAAAGAGTCAAAAGAAAAATACCAATAGGCTTACCCACAATTAATCCTAAAGCAATTCCTATACTATAAGGTTGCACCAAGGTTGCACCAATATTTGAACTCAAAACGATGGCAGTATTAGCCAAAGCGAAAACAGGAAGAATAATAAATGCAACTGGTTTGTGTAAAAAATGTTGCAAAATATAAGAAGTTGATTTTTCATCTCCGTTTCCAAACGGAATAGCAAATGCTAATAATACTCCTGTAATGGTGGCATGTACGCCAGAATGAAGCATAAAATACCACATCAAAATACCTCCAATTACATACGGAATTAGATTTCGCACTTTCAACCGATTCAAAACTAATAATAATGCAAAAATACTTAAGGCGATTCCTAAATTGACTAATAAAACAGTTTTGGTATAAAACAAAGCAATAATAATTATTGCACCCAAATCGTCAATAACCGCCAATGCTGTTAAAAATATTTTTAAAGAAACAGGAACTCTATTACCTAATAAAGATAGAATCCCTAGAGCAAATGCAATATCGGTTGCCATTGGTATTCCTGCTCCTGAATGCGTTTCTAATCCAAAATTGAACAACAAATAAATTCCTGCTGGAACAAGCATTCCTCCTATTGCACCAAAAATAGGCAACATTGCATCTTTGATATTTGATAATTCTCCTTGATAAATTTCGCGCTCAAGTTCTAACCCAATAAGCAAAAAGAAAATGGTCATTAACCCATCATTTATCCAATATTCTATACTATTTCCTGACCATTGCATTTGCCAAAAATGATGATACTGTGTACCAAAACTTGAATTTGTAATTAATAATGAAAGTACAGTACACCCTATTAAAACTAATCCTGAAGTTTTTTCGTTATCAAAAAAATGAGTGAATAATTTTGTAAGTGTCATAGTGATATAGTACCGATTTACAGTTAATAATATAATAACTGAATCCTATTTTTGCTAATATAAAGTAATACTTAAGGAGTTGTTGGTGCTTCCTCAGGTTTTGTTTCAACAGGAGTTGCAGCAGGTTGCACTTCTGTAGTAGCAGTTGCAGCAGGTTTTGGTTTATAAATTGGTGCCGCTACTTTGGATTGAATCGGAATATAAATTTCTGTAACCCATTGCGATGGATTTGCAATTTCATCACTGTTTTTAGTATAAATTTCTAAATAGGCACCATCGGTTTTTTGAGTCAATTGGTTCTTGTCAATATAGGCAAACGTTTTGTCCCAAGCTTCTTTACTGTGCGAATAATCTCCTGTTAAAGTGGTTTTGACAGCTTGAAATGGAAACAACTGTCCCGAAGTAATATCGCTTCCTTCACTGATAAAAACCTGTTCTTTGATAGGAATTCCAACAGAAAAACGAGTCAATCCTTTTGCAACATCATACGTATGATACAAAACAAAAGGTTTTCCGTACATCGCCAACTTATTTTTTTCAAAAAAATGAATCATATTCGGGATCATAATTCGCAAGTTCTTGGTCACATTCGAAATCTTGCTTGTTATGGTTTGCTTCATATAATAGCAACCCAATTTTTGAATCACACCATTGACTTTGATGGAATAGGTTTTTAATTCATACACCAATGTTTTATCAAGATTGGCCAAACTTTTTTCATACATTGTTCCAATCACATTATCAGCACCACCTTGAAAAGCGCTGTATATTTTGAATCCAAAACTCATTGTTCCTTTTGAGCGCCAAGTAACTTTGGTTCCGCCCAAGGTGTCTTTGAAAGTCCAAAACACATCCGAAAGCGAACCACTATAATTCATTTTTTGAGAAATGCTTTGATTATCTATTACCGAAATTGTTTTTACATCACCATCTCCATCACTGCCTTTCCAAGAATAAGAACCTCCAATACCAATAGTATTTCCTGGATATAAAAACTGCATTGTAGGATCATCTTTTTTCCAAGAACCAAAGGTCTCCCAATTTCTCAAATCGTTTACATAATTAAAAACAGTAGATCTAGGCGATTTGATTACAGCACTTCGAGTCACATCATAATTGCCTTTTTGGGTAGCGATAAAAACAGCTGTAGCAAACAAAGCCAAAAGTAGTATTAGGAATATATATTTTAGAATTCTCATGAGATACCAATTAATAACTTTGATGTAAAGTTAAAAAATTTATTCATAGTATGACTACTAAAATTTTGGAAGTGTTTTGTAATTTAAAGGGTATACTCTATTTCTTTACGATTTTGTAGTTGTATACCTTGTTTTCAGAATTTATGTTTAAGATATAAATTCCACTTTCAATATTCCCTATATTTATTTCAGAAAAATTGCCTTTTTCTTCCAATATTATTTTACCAGATAAATCTGTTAATACAATTTTATCAATAGGAATATATAAATTATTCTCAATAAATAAAATTTCATTTGTAGGATTTGGATAAATACTAAATGATTTATCTATAAAACTGTTTGAGTTTAATGCTGTACAAATTACTTGAGTTGGAATATTTAAATCTATTGTAGTGCCATTTCCTAAACGTCCATCATAATTTCGACCCCAAGAAAAAAGCTTTCCATCAGATTTGATTGCAATACTAAAATATTCTCCAGTTGTAGTAGAAATCCAATTTGTTTCTGTTTCAATTTGAATTGGACTAATTTTGCTTATGAAAGTACCATCGCCTAGTTGACCATAATTATTTATACCCCATACCCATAAAGTGTTATTTGTTTTTATACCTAAAGTATGGTCATAATAACTACTCACTTTCAACCAGTTTGTATCAGTTCCAACTTGAATAGGTGTTTCTCTAGTTATATACGTACCATCACCTAACTGTCCTGAAGAATTAACACCCCAAGTCCAAAGAGAATTATCATTTTTAATTGCAAAAGTTCCACTTGATGAGATTTCAAACCAATTAGTTTCATTTCCAATTTGAATAGGTATATTTGAAGTTCCATATCCTACGTTTCCCAAATATCCACTGCCCCAAGACCAAAGTGTTCCATCTGTTTTCAGACCAATTGAATAACCAGAATTACCAGAAACTTTTTTCCAAATATTGCTTGTACCTATTTGAATAGGCAAACTTACATTGGATGTATTACCAATTCCTAATTGACCTGAAGTATTTAAACCAATTCCCCACAAAGTTCCATCATTCTTTATTGCTAATGTATAATCAACACCTATTGAAACAGATTGCCAATTAGTATCAGAACCTACTTGTGTTGGTGTACTAACACTTGCAAATTGAATTCCACTTGTACCTTGACCAACTTGTCCATAATAATTTGCACCCCAA
>JAYTIV010000033.1:0-2166 GCA_043731625.1 Flavobacterium sp.
CGGTCTTGATTTAGGTTTTCAAAAGGCTGGTTTTGATGTAGTTTGGGCAAATGAATATGACAAAGATATTTGGGAAACTTACGAAAAAAATCATAAAAATACTATTTTAGACAAGCGAAGCATTGTTGATATTCCCTCAAATGAAGTTCCTGATTGTGATGGAATAATTGGCGGTCCGCCTTGCCAAAGTTGGTCGGAAGCAGGTTCTAAAAGAGGAATTACAGATAAAAGAGGACAACTTTTTTACGAATTTATGAGAATTCTTGCGGATAAAAAACCTAAATTTTTTCTTGCAGAAAATGTTTCTGGAATGTTGCTTCCTGCTCATAAAGATGCACTTGCAAATATTAAACAAATGTTTACCGATATTGGTTACGATTTATCATTTCAATTATTAAATGTTTCAGATTTCGGTGTTCCACAGGATAGGAAACGTGTTTTTTTTATTGGTTATAGAAACGATTTAGAAATTAAATTTCAATTTCCTAAAGGCGAAACAATTGGAAATAAAATTACTTTAGAAGATGCAATAAGCGATTTAAAAGATACAGTTCTGCCTGCAAAAGAAGGCAATTATACTAACGGTGAAAATTGCAAAATTAATAATCACGAATATATGATTGGCGGTTTTTCGTCAATGTTTATGTCTAGGAATAGAGTTCGTTCTTGGGATGAAGTTTCCTTTACAATTCAAGCAGGTGGAAGACACGCACCAATCCACCCACAAGCGCCAAAAATGAATTTTATAGAGCAAAATGTTCGAGAATTTGTTCGAGGAAAAGAACATTTATACAGACGTTTAAGTGTTCGTGAATGTGCAAGAGTTCAAACTTTTCCTGATGATTTTATATTTTATTATAAAAGTGTTGTTGCTGGATATAAAATGATTGGAAATGCTGTTCCTGTTGATATGGCAAAAGTTTTAGGCGAAAAAATACTTAAAGATTTGATTAAAAATAAAACGAACAAAAGAGAAATGTTTCAGAAAGTTTCGTTAGTTAACAATGGTAATATTGTTCGAGAAAAAATGAATGAAATGTTAAATTCTATATCAGCATAATGGCAAAAATATCAACTCAAACAATAAACGGAAAAGCATTTGAATATGCACTTTTGAATGAATTTTTAGAACGGCTAAAAACAATTACTTCAGTTTCTGTTGTGGATAACGAGCCATATAAAACTGCGAAAAAATGTTTTTCTGGTTTTGATGAAAAAGAACAAAGTCATTATAAATTAGTAGCAAGTTTTGCGGTTAATTTTCTTCTTGATATTGAGCCACGTTTAGGAAACGGAATTAATGAAAGTGATATTTTGCAACTTGAAATTGTTTCTGATAAAATGGGTCAAAGTGGCGATGTTCGTGATGTCTTAGCAATTAGGTCTTTGCAGAAATGGGAAATTGGTATTTCTGCCAAAAACAATCATCGTGCCGTTAAACATTCTCGTTTGTCAAACGATATTGATTTTGGTTTGAAATGGTTAAATGTTCCTTGTTCTGTTGGTTATTTCGAAGAAATAAAGCCAATTTTCGATAATTTAGCGAAGTTGAGAACCGCAAGTAAATCAACTCAAAAATGGGATACTTTAGGCGATTATCATTCGTCAGTTTATGTTCCTGTTTTAAATGCTTTTAGAAAAGAACTATTATGTTTAGATGCAAATAATATTGGAATTGTAGCCGAAAGATTAATTGAGTATTTAATAGGTCGACAAGATTTTTACAAAGTAATTAAGGGAAAAAATAAAGTTGAAATTCAAGCATATAATTTGCACGGAACTTTAAATTTACCTTTTGAAAATATAAAACCTAAAGCCAAAATTCAGAAATTGAAATTACCAAACAGATTAATTGAAGTTGTTTATCAAGAAAATTCAAAAACTACGCTTTTAGTTACTTTGAATGAAGGTTGGCAAATTTCTTTCAGAATTCACAACGCAAGTTCACGAATTGAACCTTCATTGAAATTCGATATTAATTTGGTTTCTGCTCCACATTCACTTTTCTCAAATCAGTTATTTATTGGTTAAAGTCTCTATTTCAGGTTCGTTGAGAATGGCTATCAGTTAACGTCTCGTGGCTTGCAGAAGTTGGGGATTTGGTTAGCTTAAACTTCGATTAATCACTAAACACAAAAGTACAAAACAATGTGTAAAGTCAAGACC
>JAYTIV010000034.1:0-13606 GCA_043731625.1 Flavobacterium sp.
GCTGGTGCAATTGTATTGGTAATAGTATATGTTCCTGCTGTACTTGCTGCTAAATCTACTTCTCCAGTTGATGTATTAACAAATACTAATCCTGCTGGACTTGCAGAAAACCCACCTGCAACTCCATCTAAAACTGGTGATGGATTTGCTCCATTACTGCAGTATAATGGTTGACTATAAGCAAATGTTCCGATTGGTGGAGCAATAATTGTTACTGCAACTGGTATAGAAACTACTTCTTCGCAACCATTTGCTGCAGCAATAGTATTAATAACTGAATAGTTTCCAACTGGACTTGCAACTAAATCTATTTCTCCTGTTGCAGGATTTATTATTAAATCTGTGGGTGTTGCAGAGAAAACTCCTGCAACTCCAGCACCAAATATTGGAGAAGGATTTGCTTCGTCTTTGCAATATTGCGCAGCTGAATAACTAAACGATGCGTCTGGTAAAGCAGTAATTGTAATTGTTGTTTGTTCTACAATAACTCCACAAGGTCCAGCAGCAGGTATTTGGTTGTAAACCGTATACGTTCCAGCTGTACTTGTTGCTAAATCAATAACTCCAGTTGTTGCATCAACAATTAATCCTGCTGGTAAAGCAGAGAATATTCCGGCTGCACCTGATAAAATTGGTGAAGGATTTACTCCATTACTACAATATACTGGAAGTGGATAACTAAAGGTTCCAGTTGGTGGAGAAGATATATTTACTGTTACTGAACTAGAAACATCAGCACATAAACTTGTTCCGGAAATACTATATGTAATTACATAACTTCCTGGGTCGCTATTTGCTAAATTAATTTCTCCTGTTGTTGTGTTTATATCTAAAACCGCAGTTGTTGGTGTAGCAGTATATGAAAAAGTTCCTGTTACTCCTGTTGTTCCGCCAGTAGTTGTTCCTGTAATCACAACAGTAGGATTTGCAGCTCCTGGTACTTTACAATAATCTGAAGGTACTATATCATATTGGAAACTTGCGTCACCAATTTCTTTAACTATTAAATTTACTGGAACTACAGAGAAGCAAGTAGCCAATGCTATACTTTCTACTCTAATATGAATAATTTGAGTTCCTGGTGTTGTATTTGTAAATAAACCTGCTGTATCTATTGCCCCAACTGCTGGTGTTGCACTAGCATCTGCATTTGAAGTATGATACGTCACATTATATGATGCTGGATCTAAAGTTCCTAAAACTTGTGGAGTTAAAGTAGTTAAATCAAACTGAGCTAAACCATCGTTAGGTAAAACATCACATAATACATAATCAGCTGGAGTTGTTGCAACTATTGGTGGAGATAAAGTTACAACTATTGTATCTTCTACTGGGTTCAAACCACAAGCTCCTTTTACAGTATAGGTTCCAGAAGCTGTAGCGGTATATGTTGCTCCTGTTTCATTTGGAATTAAATCAGTTCCATTATACCATTCAAATGTAGAAGGAACGTTATTTAAATCTTGAACATTTGCTAATGCATCTAATACAACATCGTTTGCACAAATATTGATATCATCTCCCAAACCTACATTACAACAAATAGTTGTCCCTGCTGCTGGTTCTCCAAAATTTGTTTGAACCAATCTAATAAAGCCTGGTTGGTTACTAAAATTAGTTACTAAAATAATATAAAACTGACCAGCAACTGCATTAGGAATTGTTAGTGTTTCTGTAAAACTTGCAGAATAACTACAATCAATAATGTTTCCGAAAGGATAAAACCCTGTTGAAGGAGTATTACTAAATGGACAAGTAGGACAATCTGAAAATGCTATTTGATCGCAACTCTGTGTAGAGGTAAATGGTCCCCAAGCAACAAAATCGACATCATGTGTAGCTCCAACTGGATTTCCATCAACATCAAAACCATCATATTGAAGAATATTAAAGGCTAATAAACCATTTGTATCTACGTGTAAAGTGTAATACGTTGGGTTTGGAATACTTCCTAAACAAGCTACTTGAGAAGTATCAGGTAATCCTGTTGTGTTTGGATAAATATATGGGTCTTGTACTGATGATCCGCAAAATGGCGCAGCATTCTGACAACTAGATACTGGTTTAACACATATATCAAAATAGGCTACTTGACTTGTTGCTTCATTAGACCAAACTCTTATATAATAGGTGTTACCAACTACTAAGTTTTTAGTAACTGTTTGTTCTGGATTATTTGTTGTATTATCATCACTACAATTTAATCGAACTAATGAATTACAATCTCCTGAATATATCGCGTGATTCAAATCTGTAGTTGTTCCTGTTACATTCAATAACGAAACAATTTCTGTTCCTGAGTTGGCCACAAAAGAATACCATACATCATCATTAGGATTACCAAAACATGTATTGTTGGTAGCTGTATTAGCACCTAATGGTTGCGTAGAACCTGTAGCTCCACTAATATATGTTGGAAACACAATATTACATTCTGACAATGTATTTATTTGAATAGGGTGCATCGAAGCAAATAAACACTCGTCATTTTCATTTGGTGCTGGTGGTGTAGTAATACAAATATTAAATGAAGCAGAATTTGCGGCAACACTTCCTGCGGTATACACTCTTATATAATAGGTTTGTCCTTGAGTTAATCCTGTTGCAACACTTGTAAGCGCGGTACTACAATATATTTTTACTAAAGTTGTACAATCACCAGAAAACACCGTATGACTCAATGCTACTGTTGCAGTACTTGGTGTAGGTACGATAGAATTTAAATTTATAATTTGACTACTGTTTCCAGCAACAAAAGAAAACCAAACATCATCATCTGTAGTTCCGCAACCTGCACCCGTAATGGTTAATCCAGAGTTTGTAGAACCTAATGTGTTTCCAGCTACTTGTTGTATACAAGCATCACCTGAATTAACTGCTACTGGAACTGCAGTTGTACATTCGTCATTTCCTGATTTGGTATTGAATGTTTTAGGATTCAAAATAGTCCAAGTACTAAAATTTGTTTGTGAGCATATTGCTCTAACATAATATATATAAGCTGTTCCTGACAATAAACCTGTAATATTATAGGTCACAACTGTACCTGTACCGGTTACTATTCTATAGTCTCCAGTTCCAGCACTAAGTGGTTGCCCATTTACTGGTAAAGGACTTCCTACTGGCACAGCATAAACTTCCCATTGGGTTGCTGTTCCTACTTCTGTCCAACCAAGCGTGGCGCCATCTGTAGTGTTATTGATTGCGGTTAATGTAGTTGGTTTAGGACATGCTGGTGGAGTACAAACTACAGTTGAAGTATACAAAATATCAAACTCATTTCCTGTTCCAGGTGCTTTTGTATAAATTACATCAGTAAAAGGATTTTGAATCAAAATTCCTATTTGTCCAGGTGCTGTTCCAGCAAGACTCCAATATAAGTCGAAAGGTACATTGTTACAAAGCTGAACAGTTACTCCAGCTGCGGCATTAATAGAATTTACTCCTAATGTTGCAATTACAATTCCATTTTGTCTTACTTGCATACGTCCACCATTCCAAGTGTTTCCAGTTGTATTGGTTAATACAAATTTGTAACCACATTTGTCAGCTGTTGCACAAGTTACTGTATTAAATGCTATTGGATTTGTTGTTGCTGCTGCAGTTCCCCATGTACTATTATCTGGTCCAGGACAAATGGTTCTGATGTAATAAAAATAGATGGTTGCAGGCGTTAAACCAGTTGCTAAAAATGAAGTTGTACCAATACCATTCGCTGTATATTGTAAAGTTCCTGTAGGATAAGGTCCATTTAAAGGTGGAAGAGCTGTTGGTAATGTATAGGTTGAGCTTGGTATTAATAATATTTCCCAATTATTATCAGTTGCTGGTGTACCTGTTGTCCAGTTAAGAACTGCTTGTGTTTGTGTAATTGTACCTACTGTAACTACTAAAGGTGTTGGTTTAGGACACGTTGCAATTGTTGTACATGTACTTACTGCAGACCAAGCTGAAGGATCAGGTGAACATTGAACTCTTACATAAAAATCATAAGTTGTGTCTGGCGTTAATCCAGTTACAGTATATGGGTTTGATGTAACTCCAGATACTGTTGGTACAGTTGCTAGATTTGGTGGTGCAGTACCAGTTGGCACATAATAAACGTCCCAAGTTGTGGTTGCTGTTGCAGACCAAGTCAATTGTGCTGTAGTAGTAGTCAGATTATTACAAACCAAACTTACAGGAGCAATATTACAACGAGGTGTATCACAATTTACTGCAGTTTCTGAATATACAATATCTCCTGCTGCGCCAACGCCAGCTGCTTTTGTAAATATTAATTGGTCAAATCCATTATAAATTTTAACAATAGCTCGTTGAAGTTGTGCTCCAGCAACACTCCAATATAAATCAAAAGGAACGTTTTTACACAACGGCACTATAACATCTACTGGCCCAGGACCAGTAGGATATGTTGATCCTATTGTTGCAACAACAATTCCGTTTTGTCTTACTTGCATTCTAGTAGTTTGCCAACCAGCATTGTTAGAGCTTGACAATCTAAATTTAAAATTACAAGTGTCCAAGGCATCACAAATTTGTGTGTTAAATGCATATGGTCCAGCCCAAGCGGTAAAAATACCAGAACCAGTAGAACATTCTGCTCTTACCCAATATTGATATTGTGTACCAGCTGTTAAACCAGTTAATTGATAAGGATTTTGGTCGGTTTGATAATTTCCACCTGAAGCAGGAATAGCAGAACCTAAAGGTTGTACAGCAATATCCCAATTAGAATAACCACCATCTGTCCAAAATAATTCGGCAGAAGTTTGATTAATACTTGCAGCAGTAACTCCTAAAGCTGTAGGTTTAGGTAAACAATTTTCTTGTTGTATAACTAAGCTATAAGCAATAGCTGGAGTTGTTGCACTAGAAGAAATTGCTATTATATAGGTTTGACCCGATGTAACAGTTAAGTTTACAACTCTAACATTTGCATTGGTATTGGCAAGACCAGCAACACAAGGTGCGCCTGCACCACCAACTGGACAGCCACTAAACACAAATACAGATGAATTTGTATTGGTAGCACCAAGTGGTGTCATTGTAATACTTATTAAACCTGATGTTGTTGCTGTGTAGCTATAAAAAACAGAATTTCCTGCCAAGTAATTAGTACCTGCAGGAGTTGCTCCACAAGATGTTGCTTGTGTAGTATAGGTTTCTGTAAAATAATTATTGGTATTATCTGCTGCTACTTGATAAGGTAATGCACTTACAATAAGTGGATCAGCACAAATAGTTCCTTTTGGTTTGGTGTTCCAGTTAAATGGTCCAGCCCAAGGACTGTCTTCTCCTGTAGAACATTTATTTCTAACATAAAACTGATATCCTGTAGACGGTAATAATCCAATAATAGGTTGAGGATTTAAAGTTGAATTCAAAATTTGAGTTCCAGTTCCTAAAACAAAACCGGTTTGCCCAAATTCATAATCAAAATTTGTAGCAACTACATTTCCTGTAAAACCAATACTAGATGTAGAGGAAGTTACTAATGACGTTACTAAAATAGTAGGTGCAACACATTCTTGTACTATTTTTGCATTGTCAATAAGCCATTTATCTCCAGATGTTGAATCAGCTGGTTGGGTATTTACTCTAACGAAGGCAACATATCTGCTTCCTGCATAAGCAGAAAGACTTACTGTTTTTTCTTCATAAACATTTGCAATAGCGGCAATTTCATCCTCTGTATATGATTTTACAATTGTATAACTAGCAAAATCCCCAGCACCAGTTGCAGTAGTCGACGATACTCTAATCTGATAAATAGCACCACGATTCCCTGCTAATTGTTTTCTGGTAAAAAACTTTAATTGGTGATTGGCTGGTATAACTTGAAGTGGAGTAATCAACCAGTCTTCTGAAGTATTTCCCGCTCCAATATTTTCTCGAAGAATTTCAGCTGAAGCACCAACTCCGCCATAAACATTGGCAACCGTTGTTGTAGTTCCCCAGCTTTGAATAGTACCTACACCATTGTCTAGAACAGTCCATGTTGTAGGAATACCAGCGTCAAAATTTTCATTAATTTGGGAATGCCCAAGAAACGAAACAAATGACATTAAAATAATAAAAATAATTTTTTTCATAAAATGAAAATTTAATTGGTTTAATAGAATGTATTGTAATTTTTGAGTTCCAAATTTAACAAAAATTATGAAACCTTTAATAAAAAATTACTTTTTAACGAATTAATGCAAAATAAAGTGTTTTATAACCAAAAAACATAAGTGTAAATCTGTAGTAAATCACTAGCTTTGTATTATATTAGAAGCTATGTTAGAAAAACAAAATACAAATTTCGAAAAAACGGTAATTGTTGGTATTATTACTCAAAATCAATCAGAAGAAAAACTAACAGAGTATCTTGACGAGTTAGAATTTCTAACTTTTACAGCTGGTGGAGAAGTGGTAAAACGTTTTTTTCAGAAAATGGAACGCCCAAATCCTAAAACTTTTCTTGGAACAGGAAAAATGGATGAAATTCATCATTATGTCAAAGAAAACGAAATCACAACTGTTATTTTTGATGATGAATTGTCGCCATCACAACAAAAAAACATTACCAAACTTCTTGATTGTAAAGTTTTGGATAGAACCAATCTAATCCTTGACATTTTTGCACAAAGAGCCGAAACATCTTATGCAAGAACACAAGTTGAGTTGGCGCAATGTCAATATTTATTACCTCGCCTTTCTGGAATGTGGACACACCTTGAACGTCAAAAAGGAGGTATTGGTATGCGTGGTCCTGGAGAAACCGAAATAGAAACAGACAGACGTATTGTTCGTGATCGTATTGCGTTGTTGAAAGATAAAATTAAAATTATCGACAAACAAATGTCGGTGCAACGAAGCAATCGTGGTGCTATGGTTCGTGTAGCATTAGTCGGTTATACCAATGTAGGAAAATCGACATTAATGAATGTCATTAGCAAAAGTGAAGTTTTTGTAGAAAACAAATTGTTTGCAACTTTAGATACTACAGTTCGAAAAGTGGTTATAAAAAACCTCCCTTTTTTATTATCAGACACGGTTGGTTTTATTAGAAAACTGCCAACACAATTGGTAGATTCTTTCAAAAGTACACTAGACGAAGTTCGTGAAGCCGATTTGTTATTGCACGTTGTGGATATTTCTCATCCTGATTTTGAAGATCATATTGCATCGGTAAATCAAACCTTATTGGATATAAAAAGCAACAACAAACCCACAATAATGGTTTTTAATAAAATTGATGCTTATAAACATTTGACCATTGATGAGGATGATTTAATAACCGAAAAAACCAAAAGACATTATACACTTGAAGAATGGAAACAAACTTGGATGAGCAATGTTGGCGAAGAAAATGCTTTGTTTATATCAGCAACCAACAAAGAAAATTTTGAAGAATTTAGAGCGCGAATATATGAAGCTGTAAGACAAATACACATTACTCGATTTCCTTATAATAAGTTTTTGTATCCCGATTATCATGATGCGGTTGAAAAAGAAGACTAAAAAAAAGACCTTTAGAATTACTAAAGGTCTTTTTATTTTATAGGTTTCGTTATTAGAAACCATAGTTTATTCCGAATCCAAAAACTTGTCTTACTTGTACTTTAGAAATAGCATTGTCATCATATATTGTTTGTAATGCAATGTTTGCAGACATATATCTGTTTACTTTCATCACCAAGTTCATTTGGTAATCAACATCAACATTTTGTGGATTATCTAAATAGTTTGAATATAAATTCAAAATGTTTTCCATAGAAACATTGGTCATCAAGTTTAATTTGTAGTAGGCGTTTAATGCAGCACCAAATTCAAAACGAGTTGTTTTTCCTTTTTCAACACCAAAAGCAGAACCAAATTCTGTAAATTCCTTGTGAACAAATATTAATCTTGAAGTTGCAGGAGCAATATTTACTTTCAAATTAGCACTTTTTTTCCATAACATACCTGGTCCAGCTTGAAGATATGCTGGTGAGAAGAAATGAGATGTTTTTACATTTCTTGTTCTAACAACATCATCTGTAAGGATAAGTGGAGTACCGTTGTCATCGGTATATTTAAAGGGCAAAAATCCAGAATCCATTTGAGTTTTAAAATTTAAAAATCCAGAATAATACCAATTTCCTGTTCCTACTTTTTTCCCATAAAGAGAGGTGAATTCAACTCTGTCATCTGTTTTTGTAACATCTTGACCTTTTAATTTAGTCAAACCATAAGCAAGAATAATTTTGTTATCCCAAATTGAATTTTTGGTGTTTTTATTAAAATCATAGTTGATTCCTAGATTTCCAGCCATACTAGAAGTTCCACCTGCTAACCATTCATTATTAAAAGCCGATTGGTTGAACAATAAAATAATGTTTCCGCCTCTTTTCCATCCTAAATTTGCAGTGTCAACTGCTTTTTCGGCCGCTTTTGCAGATTTCTCAAGCAATACTTTTTCATTTACTTGTGCAAAACCACTATTTATTATAAATAATGTTGCTACAATAAGTAAAAAATTTTTCATTTTCTTTTAGTTTTTAAATTTTGAGCGGCAAATATAGTAAAAACCTTTAAAATCAATACTTTTCATTGTTTTTTTGAGATTTGTACAACGGCACAGCAGAACAAGCTTCACCATACATAATGCTTTTAGCAAAGGGTTGAAGGTTTTGAATAGCAATAATATAAGCTGATTCTGGAACTGGTTTTTTTGAACAACCCTTTAGAATAATGGGTTTGTCTTGGTATTTTGAATAATCTATTGTTGATAAAACTTCTTGATAAAGCGCTGTTTCTAAATCTGTTAAGCCTCCAGAAACCACTTTTTTGGCATAAGGAGAAAGATAAACTGCAACTAGAATTGTTGCCCAAGCAGGTACAATTGCATCTGTACTACAAGCTATAGCCACGAATTGATTTTGATATTGAGCCCAATCATGTTGCTTTAGTTGTTCTCTAAAATCTTTTTCTTTTAATAGAAATCCTTCTAAAAGCCATTGCGAAATATCGATTTGGTTACGAGTGCCTACAGGATAATAATCCTCCAAATCGAAAACTTCGAGTACAGAATTGGTGACTTTATTTACAATTTCGTCTTGCATTTTTAAAGCATTCCTAGTTCGAGTTTTGCTTCTTCGCTCATTAAATCTTTACTCCAAGGTGGATCAAATGTAATTTCTACTTCGGCCGATTTTATATTTTCGATTCCTTTTACTTTTTCTTCAACTTCTCTTGGTAAACTTTCTGCAACAGGACAATTTGGCGAAGTAAGAGTCATTAAGATTTTTACTTCATAATCTTCATTGACCATTACATCATATATCAATCCGAGTTCATATATATCTACTGGAATTTCTGGATCATAAATGGTTTTTAGTTTCTTTACGATTTGTTCTCCTAGTAAGTTAGTATCTATTTCTTGTGTCATTGTATTGTGTTTTTTGAATTGAATGCCAAAGCATACATTTTTATTTGTTTAATCATCGAAACCAAACCGTTTGCTCTCGTTGGCGATAATTGTTCTTTCAAGCCTATTTCGTCAATAAATTTAGTGTCTGCATCTAATATAGCTAAAGGTTTTTGGTTTGAAAATGCACGAATTAGAATTGCAATAATTCCTTTTGTGATAATGGCATCGCTATCTGCAGTAAAAACTATATTACCATTTATTTCTTCACCTTGTAACCAAACTTTAGACTGACAACCTTTGATGGTGTTTTCGTCTATTTTATATTTTTCTTCTATGAGAGGTAAGCCTTTTCCAAGATCTATTATGTATTGAAAACGTTCGTCCCAATCTTCAAACATAGAGAATTCGTCAATAATTTCTGCTTGTATTTCTTTAATAGTCATTACTCTTTTTTGGCTAATTCGTTTATTTTATTGACCAATTTATCAATACCTATTGGCGGATTTCCGTGGTCAAAATTTTGAGACTCATAAACACTATCTTTATAAGTAATCTTTAAATTTGCAATTGCTGCGCCATCATAAAATCGTTTTTCAGATGGTGCTTTTAATGAATCCATTTCGCTGAGTTTAATTTCTTTAAAATCTGCAACCAATTCTTTCCAATCTGCATCAGAAATCTTTTTTTCTAAAGGTTTTTCGTTACCACTTCTGTCTTTAGAAACAGTAAAAATATTGTTTTTAATTTCAACTTTTTGATAAAAACCTCTTGTATTGGCAACATATTCTATGACAGAATTTTCCATGTCTTGTTTGTTTTCGTCGCTACATCCTTTTCCTAAGAAAAAAGTTAAAAAAATCATTGTAATTACTTTCATATTCTGTGTTTTTAGGATAACATTTGTTTTGCTTTTTTGACTGCATCTACCAAAATATCAATTTCTTCTTTGGTGTTATAAAAAGCAAAACTAGCTCTAATTGTACCAGGTATTTTGAAAAAATCCATAATAGGTTGCGCGCAGTGGTGTCCTGTTCTGACTGCTATACCTTTCTTGTCAATAATTGTACCAATATCATACGGATGAATCCCATCAATATTAAACGAAATTACGGAAGTTTTTTCAATTGCTGTGCCTATTATTTTCAAACCTTCGATTTCTAATAATTTTTGAGTACCATATACTAATAAGTCCTTTTCTTGTAGTTGGATGTTTTCAAATCCAATATTATTTAGATAATCAATAGCAACACCAAGGACAATTCCGCCAGCAATATTAGGTGTTCCGGCTTCTAGTTTATGAGGCAATTCAGCATAAGTGGTTTTGGCAAAAGTAACTTCTTTTATCATTTCACCGCCACCTTGAAATGGTGGTAATTTGTTAAGCCAATCTTCTTTTCCGTAAAGGATTCCTGTTCCGGTTGGTCCACATATTTTATGTCCAGAAAAAACATAAAAATCACAATCAAGTTCTTGAACATTAGGTTTTAAATGCGGCACAGCTTGAGCACCATCAATTAATACTGCAGCACCAACTTGATGTGCTTTTTGTATCATATCCTGAACTGGGTTGATGGTTCCCAAAGCATTAGAAATATGATTAACTGCTACAATTTTTGTTTTATTAGAAAGTAGTTTTTCATATTCTGATAGGATTAATTCTCCCTTTTCATTCATCGGAATTACTTTCAACGTTGCTCCAGAACGCTCACAAGCCATTTGCCAAGGCACAATGTTACTATGATGTTCGAGTGCAGAAACCAAAACCTCATCACCAGATTTCAAAAAAGTTGCAAAACCGTTAGCAATTATATTTATAGCATGAGTTGTACCTGATGTAAAAATTACTTCGTGAGAAAACTGAGCGTTTATATGATTTTGTATTTTTCTACGAGATTCTTCATAAGCGTCTGTCGCCAACTGACTCAAAGTGTGCACGCCACGATGAATATTAGCATTAATGGTCTCATAGTATTTTGAAATTGCATCAATTACAACCTGAGGTTTTTGAGATGTTGCTCCGTTATCGAAATAAACAAGCGGTTTGCCATTAACTTTTTGAGAAAGAATAGGAAAGTCGGCTCTGATTTTATTGATGTCTAACATTTCTTTATTTAGAATTTTTCTAAATACAAAAGTAGTAAAAAATCAAGTGGTTTTTTGGCAAACAGTTGTTAATAATTATAAGGTGAATTTAACTAATTGGTTTTTATTTATAAATTGCATCAAAATAAATTTCAAAATGAAAAAATTCCTTAAAATCTTTGTTGTAATTGTATTATTGGTTTTAATTTATCTTCGAATAGCAATTTATCCGCAGCTAGATTTGATTTCAGGATTTAGTGCAAAAAGTGTTGCATCAGGACATTTTTTAGATAATCGGAATCTAGATGTGATTCAAAAAGGAGACAATGATATTGATAAAATTGATTGGGCAACTAATGAAATTGATGATTCTAAACATTTGGTAAATTCTAATGTATTTGGATTAAAAAACCGTGAAGCTATTTATCGGGAAGATTTAGGTGCAACATTAATCAATGAAGATTTTGATGTTACAAAACCTTATGAAGCGCCAAAACGAAACAAACTCAACAATAATTTACCTTTTCCTTATGGAAATAAGGAACCCAAAGATTCTGTTTTTTCTACAATAAACTATCAAAAACTGAATGCTGCTGTTGCAAATGCATTTGACGAAAAAGACAAGAAAGACAAACGTACAAGATCGGTTATTGTGATTTTTAAAGATAAAATTATTGCCGAAAAATATGCTGATGGTTTCAACAAAAACTCAAGAATTTTGGGTTGGTCAATGACCAAAAGTATAACGGGTACCATTTATGGGATTTTGCAAAAACAAGGCAAAATAGATATCATGAAACCAGCACCAATTGATGATTGGAAAAATGATGAGCGCAAAAACATAACCATAAACGATTTGCTTCATATGAATTCTGGTTTGGAATGGGAAGAGAATTATGAAAAAATTTCTGATGCTACTACTATGCTTTTTCAGGCAGAAGATATGAGTAAATCACAACTAGATAAACCAGCAAGTTTCAAACCCAACACACATTGGAATTATTCTTCTGGAACCACCAATTTATTGTCAGGAATTTTGAGAAAACAGTTCAAATCTCATCAAGACTATTTAGATTTTTGGTACAGCGCTTTGCTTGACAAAATTGGGATGAATTCTGCTATTGTAGAAACTGATATGGCGGGAAATTTTGTAGGATCGTCCTATGGTTGGGCAACCACGAGAGATTGGGCAAAATTTGGTTTGCTGTATTTGCACAATGGCAACTGGAATGGCGAACAATTGTTTAACAAAAGTTGGGCAAAATATGTAGCAACTCCAACAAATACATCCAACGGAAAATATGGCGCGCAATTTTGGCTTAATGCTGGCGGAAGGTTTCCTGATGTTCCTCGAGATATGTATTATGCTAGTGGTTTTCAAGGACAAATGGTTGCCATTTTCCCAAGTCAAGATTTGGTCATTGTGAGAATGGGATTGGTAGAAGATCCTAAATTTGATTTTAATGGGTTGTTGAGTGGTGTTATTTCTAGTATAAATTCAAAAAAATAAATACACAAACGCTATGTTATTTAATAGTTTAGAATTTATTTTTTTATTGTTTTTTATAGTAATCCTTGTAAATTTATTTAGAAGGCAATATTTGATTCAAAAACACATCCTTTTTTTTTCAAGTTTGTTTTTTTACGCCTATTGGGATTGGCGTTTTTTGAGTGTATTGTTATTAAGTATTACAGTAAATTTTTATTTTTCTCAACTTTTTAGTTTACATTCAAAACACAGAAAAAAATATTTTTATATAGGTCTTTTATTGAATCTTGCGTTACTCCTTTTCTTTAAATATTTCTATTTTTTTCAAGGTTCAATTTCTCAATTATTTGATATCTTTAATTTTAAATTTAATACCTTAAAACTTAACATAATTCTTCCAATTGGAATTTCATTTTACACTTTCCAAGCAATTTCTTATTTAATTGATGTTTATCATCAAAAAACAGAACCCATAAAAAACATAGTTGATTTTGGGTTGTTTTTAAGTTTTTTTCCTCAAATAATTGCTGGTCCAATCGAACGAAAAAATGATTTATACCCGCAATTGCAAAATAATTTTAAACCTACCAAACAACAAATAATTGAAGGCTTCTATTTGTTTAGTCTTGGGTTGT
>JAYTIV010000035.1:0-5381 GCA_043731625.1 Flavobacterium sp.
ACCTCCAGGGATCGAACCAGGGACACATGGATTTTCAGTCCATTGCTCTACCATCTGAGCTAAGGTACCTTTCTTTTAAGAGGTGCAAATATAGAATGATTTTTAATTTATACAAAACAATTATTAAAAAAAATCTATTTGTAACTTTGCCAAACTAAATAAGTAATTATGCTTTTAGCCATCGATGTCGGGAATACCAGAATTAAAGCCGCTGTTTTTGAACACAATACCCTTTTGGAATCGTTTTTTTTTAATAAAGAAACGCTGCAAACAAATGTGTCAAATATTTTAAATCAATACCCAAATTGTACCGATTTGATTGTTGCTTCTGTAGGAAATATCGAAAAAGATGCTTTTTTGATAGAAAAAAAGAATCTGAAAACACATTTTGTAACACATAAAGATGTTTTTCCGTTTCAGAATACATACGAAACACCCGAAACTCTAGGAATTGATCGATTAGTCTTGGCTACTGGTGCTGTTTTGCAATTTCCCAATCAAAACCGGTTGGTGATTGATGCTGGTACTTGTGTAACCTATGATTTTATTGATGATAACAACAATTATCTTGGTGGAGCAATTTCGCCAGGCATCAGACTTCGTTATGAATCATTGCATCAGTATACTGCAAAATTACCTTTGTTGACCAAAACCAATCCTGAATATTTTATCGGAAATTCTACAAAAGAGTCCATTCATTCTGGAGTAATTCAAGGTTTGACTAACGAAATAGATGGCTTTATTGACCAGTATCAAGATAAATATGAAAACTTTATAATAATTTTAACTGGTGGCGATGCAGAATTTTTGGCTAAACGATTAAAAAATACCATATTTGCCAATTCAAATTTTCTACTCGAGAGTTTGAACCAAACTTTTCAATATAAAATCAAAAATGATTAAAAAATTTATAATTCCTATTTTTCTGCTGTTCTCTATAGTTTCAATGGCCCAACAAGCTACTTCATCGCCTTATTCGTTTTACGGAATTGGAGATGTTCGTTTTAAAGGAACGGTAGAAAACCGATTGATGGGAGGAATTTCTATTTTTCCAGATAGTATTCACATTAATATTCAAAATCCAGCATCGCTATCGTATCTAAAATTGACTTCTTTTACTGTTGGTGGTGGTTTTCAAGCAACAAAATTCAATTCGTATAAAGGAGACGAAAAAGCACAACGTACCACTTTAGATTATCTTGCAGTTGGTGTTCCTTTAGGGAAAAAGGCAGGTTTGGGTTTTGGATTAATTCCCTATTCAGCTGTTGGGTATAGAATTAGAACAACTGATGATACAGGTGTATCAAGTCCTATAGGAACTATTAGAAGATATGAAGGTAAAGGTGGGCTAAACAAAGTATACGCTGGTTATAGTTATCAATTTACTACACATTTTAGTCTTGGAGCAAGTGTCAACTACAATTTTGGGAATGTTGAAACTACAGATATCAAATATATTCCAGATGTTCAATATGGTGCTTTAGAATCTAATACTTCTCAGATGTCAGGTTTCAATTTTAATTTTGGTGCCATGTATCAACATAAAATATCTAATAACACTGAACTATACGGAAGTTTAACATACACGCCAGAAAGTGATTTAAAATCGACCAATGTTAGAACACTTAGCAATATATTATATTCAGAAGATTTTGACCCAACCATTTATGATAGCAATGATAGTGAAACGAGTAAAACTACTTTAAAATTGCCAAGTACTTTTGCAGTTGGTTTAGGTTTTGGTCAAGCCAAAAAATGGTTGATAGGTTCAGAAATTACATTGCAACAAAGTAGTGGTATGAAAAATCGTTTCAGTGATGTGAATAATACAACATTTGAAAATGCAGTAAAATATAGTTTTGGAGGTTATTATGTGCCAAATTATACTTCATTTTCGAATTATTTCAAGAAAGTTACTTACCGTGCTGGATTTAGATATGAAAATACTGGTTTAGTAATTCGTAACGAATCTATAAAAGATTATGCTTATACGTTAGGTTTTGGTTTACCTATGAGCGGAACATTTTCAAACTTGAATTTAGGTTTAGAATTTGGAAAAAGAGGTACTGCAAAAGCCAACCTAGTTCAAGAAAATTATACCAATGTCATTATAAGTTTATCTTTAAATGACAAATGGTTTGTGAAAAGAAAATACGACTAATACTTATAGTTAAATCCAAAAAAAGGAATGACTTTCAAAAATCAATTCCAGTTCGTCCTAATTGTTTCAGTACTTTTTATACTGTCACTAACTTCTTGTGAAAGCAATTTTAAAGATGTTCAGAAAATTAATTATTCTGAGTTTGTGCCAAGTGGCGAAGCCGATAATTTTAATTTGAAATATACTGATTCAGGTAAAATCAAATCGATTTTGGTAAGTCCAAAAATGTTGGATTATTCCAATGTAGAATTTCCTTATACCGAATTTCCAAAAGGCATCAACGTGACTATGTATGATCAAAAAGGAAAAAAAACTTTTATTTCCTCAAAATATGCTGTGACTTTCAAAGGTACAGATATTATAGATTTGCAACAAAACGTAAAAATTTCAAATGAAATGGGGCAATTTCTAGAAACAGAACAACTCTATTTTGACCAAAAGAACGAATGGTTTTTTACAGAAAAAAAATTCAAATTTACAGACCCAAAAGGTGTTTCTTTTGGAGAAGGAATCGATTTTAGTAAAGATTTTAAAATAGTCAATTCGCAAAGAATAAATGGCGCAATAGACGAAGCAGAATAAAAAACACAAAAAAATATGAATTATTTAAAATACACCCAATACGTATACTTGGTTTTCGGAATCTATTTTATTTATGATGGAATCATGAAATGGAATAATCCAGAAAAACCTTGGTTGAGTTTCATCATCGCAGGTTTAGCAATATTTATGTTCTTTTTTAGACGCAATTTTGCAAAAAAATTCGAAAACAGAAACAACAATCCCAATCAAAAACAATAAAGAATTTCTTACCTATTTGTTTCGAATTCAACATTTTTCTATAGATGGAGTTGTAAAAAATGAAACTTGTTTGATATTTTTTTAAAAAAAATTAAAAAATCTTGCAAATTATAAGTTTACAACTATGGTTATTAAATAGATAATTGTATTTTCGCAAACTGAATTTAAAAATTAACAACAATAAAAATGGCAGTTTTACAAAAAATTAGACAACGTTCACTACTTTTAATACTAGTAATAGGCTTTTGTTTATTCGCATTTATCATTGGAGACCTTTTTAGTAATGGTGGTTTTAATCAAACTTCAAAATATGTTGGAAGTGTAAACGGAAAAGATATTTCTTTTGAAGAATTTAGAGTAAAAGTTAGTAACGTTGAAAAAAGTGGACAACAAGGAATGACAGCTACTCAAGCTGTAAGTCGTGTTTGGGATCAAGAAGTTTCTATAGCTTTATTGTCTGCAGAATTCGATAAATTAGGAATTCGTGCTGGAGAAAAGCATATTATGGAAGTTTTTAAAAACGATCAAAATATTGGCCAAAATCCAATGTTTCAAACCAACGGAACTTTTGATGTTGCTAAATTTAAAGAATATTTCAAATCAAATCCTGAGCAAGCTCAATATATAAAAGACAGAGAAAAAGAAGCAGAATTGAATGCTAAATATCAGATATACAATACCATGGTAAAAGGTGGTATGTATACTACTGAAAGCGAAGGAAAACTGAAATATGAAATGGAAACTAACAAAGTAAACTTTGATTATGTTGCTGTTTTATATTCTACAGTAAAAGATAGTGATGTAAAAGTTACTGATGCTGAGATTTTAGATTATATGAAAAAACACGAGAAAAAATTCAAAGCAGAAGAAACTCGTGAAGTTGAATATGTTCTTGTAGAAGATAAAGCATCTCCAGAAGATGAAAACGAAGTAAAAACAACTGTAAACGCGTTACTTTCAGGAAGAGTGGTATATAACCAAGCTACTGCAAAAAATGATACTTTGCCAGGTTTTAGAAACGCTGTAAATACGGTAGAATTTGTAAATGAAAATTCTGATGTGCCTTATGATTCAACTTATGTGGCTAAGAAAGATTTGCCAGCTGAATCTGCAGAGCAATTATTTAACTTGCCACAAGGAGAAGTTTTTGGACCTTATATGAAAGGAAATTACTATTGTATTTCTAAATCAATGGGAAGAAAAGCTGGTTCGAGTGCAAAAGCAAGTCATATTTTGATTAGCTACGAAGGAACACAAGTTCCAAACAAAAAAGAAAAAAGAACAAAAGAACAAGCTAAAGCTAAAGCTGAAATGTTATTGGCTCAAGTTCAAGCAAACCCAAACAGTTTCTTGATGTTAGCTTTTTCAAATTCTGATGATTCATCTGCTCAACAGGGTGGAGATTTAGGATATTTTGGTCCTAATCAAATGGTGAAACCGTTTAATGATTTCGTATTCAACAACTCAATCGGAAAAGTTGGTTTGGTAGAAACTGATTTTGGTTTCCACATTATTAAAATTACAGATAAGCAAGACGCTGTTCGTTTAGCAACAATTGCTCAAAAAATTGAAGCTTCAGAAGCAACTACCGACAAATTATACACTAAAGCAGTAAAATTTGAAATGGATGCTAATGATAAAGATTTCGAAAAAACTGCTAAAGCGGAAGGATTAACTGTTAATCCAGCTGTGAAAGTAAAAGCAATGGACGAAATGTTTGGAGGTGTTGGACCACAAAGACAAATTGTTCGTTGGGCTTTTGAAAAAGATACAAAAGTTGGTAATGTAAAACGTTTTGAAGTTGGAAATGTTGGAAATGTTATTGCAAAACTTAAAAAAGTTAGCGAAAAAGGGTTAATGGCTGTTGATGATGCAAAACCAATGGTGGAACCAATCTTAAAAAATAAGAAAAAAGCAGAAAAAATTATTGCTAAAATGAAAGGAACTTCATTGGAAGCAATTGCAACAGCATCTGGATCTACTGTACAACAAGCTGTTGATGTAACTATTGAAAATGCTAATATTCCAAATGCTGGTCCTGAGAAGAAAGTTGTAGGAACTGCTTTTAGTCTAGGAGTAAATAAAATTTCAGCTCCAATAGAAGGGAATTCTGGAGTTTATGTTGTTAAACCAACAGTTATTTCTAAATCACCAGTATTGGCAAATCATAAAGATTATATTGCAAAAGTAAAATCTCAAGTTGCAGGATATGCAGGTAGAGTTATACCAGCGTTAAAAGACAATGCTGATATTGAAGACAATAGATCAAAATTTAATTATTAAGATATTGAAATTTGAAATATAAAAAAATCCCGATTCGTAGACTGAACCCAAAAGTTTAGACAAATTTATAATTAATTTTGATAATAATGAGTTCGATATTTTATCGGGCTCATTTTGTTTAAATTCGACTTGCTTC
>JAYTIV010000036.1:0-5350 GCA_043731625.1 Flavobacterium sp.
GACAAAGGAGGAATCTCACAAGTCTTGAACACAAAAAATAGAAAAAGAAAAACAAATGTGAGCAACTAGTGAGATTCTTCGTGCCTCAGAATGACAAAAGAGTGCGACAGTATTCATATCGAATGTTTATAATTTGTCAAATCCAAATTAGAATACTACTTTAGTCCAAGCATTATATAGCCTCAGTAACAAAAACATCACAAAAAACATTTATTTAAATGATCGTTTCCATTACAAAAATTGAGTTGATTTCTTATGCTAAACTTATTCCGTTTATTAAGTTTAATGGTCAAATTATCAAAGAGTTGAAAGAGTCAAAATGCAAAGCCTACAAAGTAACAGGCAATTGGAATGGGAAAGTTTGGTACACAATGACGTTATGGAATTCTGAAAATGACCTCCATGATTTTTATCGCAATGGGATACATCTTGAAGCAATGAAACAATCAAAGAAATTTTCCTCCAAAATTCAATCCCATCGCATTGAAAGTAAAGAATTGAAAAGTTGGAACGAAATGAAAAAAGTATTTAATAATAAATAAGGTATTGCGCAAAGTCTTTGGACTAGGCAATTGAACAACGATACCTAAAAAAAGAATATAATTAGCATGATTTGTAGTGGGTATTTGCAAACAGATTGGTTTTTAATGTCTTAGATAATTCTAAAAAAGTTTTAACTTTAGCCAAAATAATCATAAGAATATAAACAATCATTCGATTATGAAAAAAGTAAAACCCAACCAATTAAAAAAAACACTTGGCTATAGTTTTGGAATAGCCATAATGGTAGGAAGTACAATTGGTGTGGGAATCCTTCGAACTCCTGGTGCCATAGCAGGAATGTTAGATAATTATTGGCTCATTCTTGCCTGTTGGCTACTGGGTGGAATTTATGTTTTGATAGGTGTTGGCTCCTATGCAGAGTTGGCCACTATGTTACCTAAAGCTGGAGGTTCCTATAATTATGTTAAACGTGCTTTTGGTGATTATGCAGGTTTTGTAACGGGTTGGTTTGATTATATCACAAGTGCTATTGCACCGGCCTTTTTTTGTATTGTGATAAGTGAATATATTGCCATCCTTTTTCCTAATTTAAAAAATCAAACGACTACCATTGCTATTGCTTTTTTAGTTGCCTTCACAATGCTTCACGCGAGTGGAGTAAAAAACGGAAGTAGTGTACAACAAATTACAAGTGTCATAAAAATAGTTTTATTTATAGCGTTAATCGTAGCTTGTTTTAGCTACACAGGCGTATAAATAAATCCAATTACAAATGAGTCATCAGTGCTTAAAATTGGTGTAATTCTTGGTTTTTTTAAATCACTACAATTGGTTTTAGGCACTTATGATGGTTGGTATGCGGGTTCTTTTTTTGCCGAAGAAGATGAAAATCCGAGTAAAAACATTTCGAAATCCTTATATACAGGAGCCATTATCATTATCTTGATTTATTTAATCGTAAATATGGCCTTCTTTTATGTTCTACCAGTGGCATCACTAGCCAATGCACCATTAGCCGCTTCTGAAGTTGCCAAAGTTATTTTTGGAGAAAATGGAGCTGTCATTGTCACAATTATTGCTCTATTTTCAATTATAAGTATTCTCAATGCCTATATGATGATTCCTGCAAGAGTTTTGTATGGTATGAGCAGAGATGGTTTTTTTATTCAAAAAGGAACTATCGTAAACAAAGGCGGAACACCAATTGTGTCGCTTTTAATTTCGGCCTCTTTTACCTTAATATTGATTTATATAGGTTCGTTTGAGGTACTTTTTTTATTAGGAACTTTTATGACGGTTATTGTTTGGGGATTGGTGTATTGTGCTTTAATCAAACTCCGAATAACAGAACCCGATTTGCCAAGACCGCATAAATCGTGGGGTTATCCGTATACTTCTATACTGATGCTCTTGTTTTCGATTGTACTTTTTGTTGGGTTTGCCTATAGTGATCAAAAAAGTTTTATAGTGATAGGAATCATCCTACTACTCTCCTATCCTTTGTTTTTAGTACTAAAACCCCATATCAAAAAAGAAAAAAGGTAACAACAAGTGCAGTTCATTGTATACCAATAAAATAGTAAAACAGATGAAAAACAACCAACAAGCCGCCTATCGTTTTAGAGAAGTTATTCTAAACGGAACTTGGGTAGCCAATACAAATAAAAGCATATGAGGAAAATAAAAACAGTTTTTGGGATTATTGCTTTTCTACTAATTAGTTGTTCAACTACTAATGTTGGAAAACCAAGTATACGAAAAACAGAAAACCCCAACCTACCGATAGTGTATACAAATGGTTTTAAAGACTATACCTTAAAATCATTATTAACCATTGATAATAATGATTCAATATACATTACCGAATTGCGATTTAATGCAGTAGAATCTGCAATGTATACCCAAAAATTAATGTACGACCGTTTTGGAAAATGGACAAAGGAAATCAAACAAGAGCCCTATAAAAACCCAACCTTATTGTGGGAAAATGTAAAATTATATGACAATCAAAACAAATACTATACCGTAGCAGCAAACGGAATAGAAAGTGATGATAACCTATATGCTGCTGTAATGGTCTATGATGCTGATAATAATGACTGCCTCTCTTCTAATAGTCCGGAACAACAAGCTACAATTAACTATTTTTCTGAGGGCATTAAAAATTTGAGTACAAGCGAAACGTTTTACCAATTATATCATCAGCAATTTGATAAAAATTAAAGCAAATGAGTAATTAATGTAAAAATCCCTATGTGTAGGTATTTTTTTTGTAGTTTTATTAGTTCATATTTGTAGGATGATTCAATGAAACAATTTTATAATAGTTTAAATTTTTTAATATATAAAATGATAAGAAATTTTAAAATAAATAAATATGAAACCAAAATTATTATTCGCATTTGCCTTTTTATTTTTAGTTCAAAACTCAAAATCACAAACTTATATTCCAATGTTAAATAATGTTTCTTGGTATATAACAATTGCAAATTTTGGAGGTGCTCAAAATTTAGTCATAAACCCAGCTGTTGATGTTTTGATAGGTTCATATACTTATAAAAAATTTATTGACCCCACAAATAATGAAAGTGTTTTTCTGCGTGAAGATATTAGTACCTAGAGAGTTTATAGAAACATTGAAGGAAATGATCAAATATTATACGATTTTAGCCTACAAGTTGGAAACACGATATTATTAAGCAACGGAAGTAATTACAATGTAGTTTCTATAACAAATTTAGATGTAAATGGAGGTACAAGAAGGGTAATTAATTTAAGTAATGGATTTTCTAATGAAGCTTGGATTGAAAGTGTTGGAAGTAGAAGACATCCATTAAAACCAACTTATGAATTACCTTCTGACCCATATATTTATCTAACATGTAGTGCTCAAAACGGAATAAATATTTACAATGATGGAATTGCAAATGGGCAACCAACTCCAACAGATTGTTCAATGCTATTAAGTGTAGATGATTTGAATTATGTAAAAAAAGAAATAATATTATCTCCTAATCCCTTTAAATCAGAACTTTCAATCTCATCTAAAAGTGATTTTGAAAATGGAACATTAAAAATACTAAATTCAATTGGTCAAATAGTTAGAGTTATTAATAATATAAATGGGAAAAAT
Organism: Flavobacterium sp.; assembly: GCA_043731625.1. GTDB lineage: Bacteria > Bacteroidota > Bacteroidia > Flavobacteriales > Flavobacteriaceae > Flavobacterium. The sequence continues at coordinate 3,638 of JAYTIV010000036.1, forward strand.
ATTATTTTTAAAAGAGAAAATCTAAATAGTGGGATTTATTTTGCTCAATTAATTGAAAACAACAAAGTGATTTCAAATAATAAAGTAATAATAGTAGACTAAGAATTGTATTTAAATCAACTGCATAAAATATCCAAACTTTGTGCTAATTATTAAAAAATGACACAAATTTAGACTCTATACCAACTTAAAAACAATAAAACTAATATAAATACCTAAGTAGTTCCAAACAGAATCAGATATTAAATTAATGATAAAAAATTAAACTTATACAATGGCAATAGGATTTACACCCAATCATACTCAAATAATAGATCAAGATAACTTATCGCAAAACGAAATACTGATTTTAATAATTGAAACTATTAAAAAATTGGGTTGGGAAACAAACTATTTTAGTCAAAACGGAATTATTGCCCATACAAATAAAGGCATGTTTTCGTGGAATGCTGAGATAAAAATAACAATTGTCAACAACACTATTAAAATAAATAGTGCCTCTGCTGGAAATGAAATGTTTGATTGGGGTAAAAACAAAAGAAATGTTGATTCTTTTATCTCAATATTTAAAGATATAAAGGAACAATTTTCTTCTGATGATCTTAATGCCAAATTCACAGAAATTGAAGGAAAACTGGTCCCAGAAAATCAAGATGTTTTGATTTTACCTCCACCAACTACAACAACAAAAATCATTAATATTTTTTCTATTTTTATCCCAGTAGAAGGATATTTTATCACACCAATACTTATAAATATAAATATACTCATATACCTTATTATGGTCCTTTTTGGTGTCGATTTTATTGCTCCAACAACAGATGACTTAATATTGTGGGGTGCAAATTTCCGACCTATTACTTTAGAAGGAGCATGGTGGCGCTTATTAACCAATTGTTTTTTGCACATTGGGCTATTTCATTTATTGATGAATATGTATGCCTTAATGTATATTGGTATTTTGTTAGAACCCCATTTAGGAAAATTTAAATTCCTATCCGCCTATATACTTGCTGGTTTTGTGGCAAGTGTTACTAGTTTATGGTGGCATGATTTAACCGTAAGTGCAGGTGCTTCTGGAGCAATATTTGGTATGTATGGTGTTTTTCTAATTTTATTAACTACTGATATTATAGAAGATAATGCTCGAAAAACATTACTTGCAAGTATTGCCATTTTTGTGGGATATAATTTGATAACTGGTTTAAAAGGAGGTATTGATAATGCCGCACATATAGGTGGCTTGATTTCAGGATTTATTATTGGTTATGCCTATACTTTTAATTTGAATGAAGAAAATGAAGCACATTTAAAATATAAAATTATAGGAGCTTTAACGTTAGTTTTTTCATTTCTTTCAGCAATTGTATGTAGTGGTTTAACAAATGATATAGCAATTTATGATGCAAAAATGAATGATTTTAATGAAATGGAAAAAATGGCTCTTGAAATTTATAGTAGAGTAAATTATGAACCAAAAGAAGATTTATTATATGATATCAAAGACAGAGGAATCTACTACTGGACAGAGAATATTAACCTAATAAATGAAGTTGATAAATTAAATCTTCCTTCAGAGATACATCAAAGAAATTCTAAAATAAAATTGTATTGCGAATTAAGAATAAAAAGTTTTGAATTGATTTACAAAGCTGTTGCTGAAAATACAGATAAGTATAAAGTTCAAATTCAAAATTATGACGTTCAAATTCA
>JAYTIV010000037.1:0-5350 GCA_043731625.1 Flavobacterium sp.
TAATATCAGTCCATGGATCTTGTGATAATTGTTTCACACCAAGAGACATTTTACGGTCTTCACGGTCCAAAGTCAAAATAACAGCGTCAACCATATCTCCAACTTTCACGAAATCTTGAGCCGAACGTAAGTGTGTTGACCATGACATTTCAGAAACGTGGATTAAACCTTCTACACCTTCAGCAACTTCAATAAAAGCTCCGTAATCAGCAATAACAACTACTTTACCTTTCACTTTGTCGCCAATGTTCAAGTCAGCAGAAAGTGCTTCCCATGGGTGAGCATTCAATTGTTTCAATCCTAATTGAATTCTAGTTTTTTCGTCATCGAAATCAAGAATTACAACGTTTAATTTTTGGTCTAATTCAAGAACTTCACTTGGGTGATTGATTCTTGACCAAGAAAGATCAGTTATGTGAATCAATCCATCAACTCCACCTAAGTCAATAAATACACCATAAGAAGTAATGTTTTTAACAACACCTTCTAGTACTTGACCTTTTTGTAATTGACCGATAATTTCTTTTTTCTGAACTTCGATATCTGCTTCGATAAGTGCTTTGTGCGAAACAACAACATTTTTGAATTCGTGGTTGATTTTCACAACCTTAAATTCCATCATTTTGTTTACGTATACATCGTAATCACGGATAGGTTTCACATCAATTTGTGAACCTGGTAAGAACGCTTCAATTCCGAAAACGTCTACGATCATACCACCTTTAGTTCTACATTTCACGAAACCATTAACGATTTCTCCAGTTTCGTTTGCAGAAATAACTCTATCCCAAGATTTAATTGTTCTTGCTTTTCTGTGAGATAATACCAACTGACCAGTTTTGTCCTCACGGATGTCAATTAATACTTCTACTTTGTCACCCACTTTTAAGTTTGGGTTGTAACGGAATTCATTTAAAGAAATAACACCTTCTGACTTTGCATTGATGTCAACGATTGCGTCTCTGTCAGTAATTCTAACAACAACACCTTCAACAACTTCTTCTTGATCTGTGTCAATAAAAGTTTTTGAAACTAACTCTTCAAATTCTAATAAGTTTTTCTCATCTACAGCATCAATACCTTCTTGAAAGTTGTGCCAGTTAAAGTTAGTTAAAAACTCTTCTTGTGATTTTAATAATTCAGACATATGTTCTGATAAAAAATTTGTATTCTGTATTTCCTGTGTTTCTTAAAGCGTTGAAAATTACAGAAGTGGTTTTATAATAAATAGTTGATACCCAATGGAAACACTTCTTCGCCAAAAGGTGTGCAAAAGTAATTCTTTTTTCTTAATTACAAAAATATTTACATAAAAAACCCTTTCAAAATAACTTATTCTGAAAGGGTTATAATATAAAATCGATTTATTTTTAATGACTCACATTTGCCACTTCTTCAGGATTGTGTTTGTGTTTGAAGAATACCGCAAACAAAACAGCAATTACCAATGCATAACAAGCAAAGGATAACCAGATATTGTGCCAATCTCTAACGCCATCGTGTGTAAAGAATTTATCAATAACAAAACCGCTAATTAGTCCACCAAAGAAAGCACCAAAACCATTAGACATCATCATAAACAATCCTTGAGCTGAAGATCTAATTTTAGAATCGGTGGTGGTTTCTACAAATAGAGAACCAGAAATATTAAAGAAATCAAATGCCATTCCGTACACAACACACGACATAATTATCATCCATAAACCATCAACTGGATTTCCGTAAGCAAATAATCCAAAACGTAAAACCCAAGCCAACATCGAAATAAGCATGACTTGTTTGATACCAAATCGTCTTAAAAAGAAAGGTATTGCCAATATAAATAAGGTTTCGGATATTTGAGAAATCGACATGATTATAGTAGAATATTTTACAACAAACGAATCTGCATATTCAGGAACTTTTGCAAATTCAGACAAATAAACATCTCCATACATATTGGTCAATTGCAAAGCGCCACCAAGAAACATAGAAAAGATAAAAAACAAAGCCATTTTATAAGTTCCGAATAATTTGAATGCGTTTAAACCCAATTTTTCTATTGTTGAAGCATCATCAGAAATTAACTTTTGTGGAGGACATTTTGGTAAACTAAATGAATAAAATCCTAAAGCAAAAGCCGCAATACCAGATAAATAAAACATATTATAGGAAGCTTTATTTCCGGTAAGATTGGTAATCCACATGGCAACAATAAATCCTATTGTTCCCCAAACTCTAATAGGTGGAAACACTTTTACAACATCATAATTATTGTTTTTTAGAATATTATATGCCACAGAATTTGATAATGAAATGGTAGGCATATAACACAACATTGCTGCAAAAATCACATAATAAAACGTAGTAGGATCTTCAACTTGCGGAATATACATTAAGGACAAACCTCCAAGAATGTGTAAAACACCATATAGTTTTTCGGCATTGATCCATTTGTCGGCAATAATTCCAGTAATGGCGGGCATTATAATGGATGATAATCCTAAAGTTGAAAATATGGCGCCAAATTGTTCGCCACTCCATTGTTTGGTACCAAACCAATAATTTCCTACTGTTATTAACCATGCACCCCAAACAAAGAATTGGAGAAAACTCATTACCGTCAACCTGAATTTTATACTCATATTATTAATAGTTTTTTGTTGTAAATAGATTGTAAATCTACTATTAAAATTGAGATATGCAAAAATTATTACGTTTTAGTGACGTCATTTACCAACTCCAAAACCATATCAAATTGTTCCTCACGAGTAAGGTGAGAATTGTCAATTTCTATAGCATCTTCTGCTTTTATTAATGGAGAATCATTTCTATGAGTATCAATATAATCGCGTTCTTGAACATTTTTAAGTACTTCTTCAAAAGAAACATTTTGACCTTTACTTTGTAACTCATCATAACGACGTTGCGCACGAGTATCAGGACTTGCAGTCATAAATATTTTGAGTTCGGCATCAGTAAAAACCACTGTACCAATATCTCGACCATCCATTACAATGCCTTTTTTATTTCCCATTGCTTGTTGTTGCTCTACAAGTTTGGTGCGAACTTCAGATACTTCTGCAATCTTACTTACAAAATTAGAAACATCAAGAGTTCTAATTTCATTTTCAACATTTAAATCATTCAAATACATTTCGGCAAAACCCAATTCTGGATTAAATTGAAAACGAAGTTTTATAAAAGGTAAACTATTAATCAGCGATTGTTTGTCAAAAGTATCCGCTTGAATATAACCATTTTGCATAGCAAATAATGTTACCGCACGATACATTGCACCAGTATCAACATACACATATCCCAAATGTTTTGCAAGTTGTTTGGCTAATGTGCTTTTTCCTGTTGATGAATATCCGTCGATGGCAATAGTAATTTTCTTCAAAATAATTGTTTTTATTGTTCTTGGAAATTGATGGTTAATCCAAATAAACTTGTGTTGGCTGCAAGTGAATATCTAGAATAGGAGTAATCAAATTTCATTCGTCCCATTTTCAATCCAAAACCTACAGAAATTCCAGAAAAATTTCGTTGTTCAAGTAATTTCAATTCTTGTCCACGTCTAAAATTATATCCCACTCTAAAATTAAATCCTTTTTTCGGAAAAAGTTCAGCGCCAATAATTACGTGACGCAGAGCATTATTAAAAAAAGAAGTTTTCTCTGGAGTTGAGGAACCATCAATAGAATTTTGTGCCCGATTTGGGTTGGCAAAAGCCACTTTCCATTGTTGTAAATTTTCAAAAGTAAGATGCCAACGAATAGGAACATTTTCTACTTGTTGCGATATTCCTGCCATTATTTCAAAAGGCAATTTTTCTTTAGTATCAGCATATTGGGTAAACTGCATTCCAATATTTCTTAGGACCAAAGCATAATTTACTTCATTATATTCATCAATATACAAAGCGCCAAGATCAATGGCACCTCCAAAAGAGTTGTAACTTTCAAGAGTAGAATTGATTAATTTCCCACTTGCTCCAAGATGCAAATCGGTGTAGGGAACATTATACGAATATCCTACCGAAAGGGCAATTTCGCTACCAGTAAAGTCTGTTGTTGCATTACCAATTTCGTCATAACCGTTAAATTTTCCGTAATTGATATAATTGACACCAACTTGTAATGTTTGCACATGTCTGTCATAAGTATAAGCATACGAAGCCGTTCCGTAAGTAACTTCGCCAAAATAATTACCATAATTTAGTGCTAAATGATTGTCCATTTCTGGATTTATGGTAGCCGGATTAAAATTGGCTTGATTTACATCGTGATCATAAATAGTAATCGTTTTTCCTCCCAATGCTGCTTGTCTAGGAGATGTAACTAAGTTCAGAAAACGATAAATAGTTTTTCCTCCAACTTGACTGTAAGTTACAGTACTGCTAAAAATTATTAGATATAAAAGGAATTTTCGAATCATTTGGTATCGCTATTTCTGAGAAGTATAACGCAAATGCGAAGATAAAATTATAAATACAATTTCCAATTTTGATTTATTGATTTTTTTTATAAAAAAAGGCCTCAAAGGGTTTGAATCTTTGAGGCCACCAATAGTGTTGAGTTTACTGGTTATAAAATCTTTGCGTGTTTTACTTTTTGATCTGTTATGGCAAATTTAAGTACTTCACTCATTTCTTTTACATAATGAAAAGTCAATCCTTCAATATATTCAGGTTTTATTTCATCAATATCTTGCTTGTTTTCGTAACACATTATTATTTCTTTAATATTGGCACGTTTTGCAGCCAATATTTTTTCTTTAATTCCACCAACAGGCAATACTTTTCCACGTAAGGTAATCTCACCAGTCATTGCAATATTTTTCTTCACTTTTTTCTGAGTTAAAAGAGAAACCATTGAGGTAAGCATTGCAATTCCGGCACTTGGTCCATCTTTTGGTGTTGCTCCTTCTGGAACGTGAAGGTGAATATTGTATTTTCCTAACATTTCTGAATTAAATCCTAATAGTTCAGCATTGGCTTTAATATATTCTAAAGCAATTGTTGCAGATTCTTTCATTACAGTACCTAAATTTCCAGTTATAGTTAGAGCACCTTTTCCTGGAGAAATAAGCGATTCTATAAATAAAATATCACCACCAACTACTGTCCAAGCCAAACCTGTAACTACACCAGCAACATCATTACTTTCAGATTTATCGCGTTCTAGTCTTGGAACTCCGAGTACTTTAATAATATCTTCGTCTGTTATTTTTTTATTATATTCTTCTTCCATTGCAACCGATTTAGCTGCATTTCTAATCACTTGAGCAATTTTGGTTTCTAAACCACGAACACCAGATTCACGAGTATAACCCTCAACAATTTTTTCTAATTGTTTCTTGCCAATTG
>JAYTIV010000038.1:0-2122 GCA_043731625.1 Flavobacterium sp.
TTCACTTTGTTTTTTATCAATAATAATTAATGTTCCAAAAGCTTTTTTACCTTCAACACCTTGATTGGTTTTAAAATCTTCTTGTTTAAAAATAATATTTGATGCGCCTTGAGATTCCATAATTTTGGAACTTTCTTCTGCTAAATCATCTAGTTTAACATCTGTTGGTTTTTTAAATTTTTTAGTCGCAATAGATATATAAAAATCAGACGATAATGTTCCATAATCAAACAATTGCATTTCTTTTATTAAAGCCATTGCATTTTTAGGAAGCGTTTTTTCGGCATCCATTCTTTTTAAAATTTCTGGTGTTTCTATTAAAATTCCTGGATTTCCATATTCGCTAAACAACCATTCTTTTTCAACCAATTCTTTGGTAGGATTTCCTAAAACAAAATCTTTTACATAGTCAAATCCTTTGGCAGCAATTGTAAATAATATACTAAAAACAATGACTATCAATCCAATTAAAATTGCAGCTTTAATTCTTCTTACTTTTCTTTCTAAATATTTTTTTGCAATCGATTTTTGTTTTTGTTCTTCGTTCCAAATTTGTAATTCATCAGTTTCTTCAACTATTTGTGGTACAGCATCGTGAATTTTTACAACAGCGTTTGTTATACGTTTTTTGTCTTCTTCAATTTCAAAATCTAACGGTTTTACTTTTGCAAATTTTACTAAATCGGCTTGTTTTAAAACTTTTTCTAAATTTTTTAATGTTTCAGAATTCAACTTCATTTTCTTTTGTGAAGCCACTTTTTTTAAACTAAAAATTAGTTCAGATGTTGTGCTTTCCATTGCTGGAATTTGGATTTCTTCTTCTATATAGGTTCTAACAATATCAGTTAATTGAGAATAATATTCTTTTACTTCACCATTTTGCCACAATTCTTTTTTCTCTAACGATTGTAACAAAGAAGTTGCTTTTTCTATTGGTGTTTTATATACAATTTCTAGTTCTTTTTTTGGTCTGTTTTTGTATTTTTTAAATAACCAAAATACTAATAATAGTAAAGCAAGAAGAATAATTATTGGAATAATATAAACCCAATAATTAGTTTCTATTTTTACTTTTTCGATAGTTTTTATATCAAACATTTTCTGTTTTAAAGTATCAACTTTTACATTAGAAACTTCAATATTTATGCTGTCAGAAAATATTGATTTACCGTTTATTAAAATAGGAATTTTTGGAATTGTATATCTACCAGAATCGAATTGTGTTAGTCCATATTTTTTAATCAATTCATAAGAATCGTTACTTTTTATGGTATCAATTTTATAGGATTCTATAACTTCTAAAGCACCAAAATTTTTATCTTTTGGAAAAATAACTTTGTCTTTATTAGAAATAGATGCTTTTATAGTAAGTTTAAATTCGGCACCAATTTTGTTTCTAGTTGTATCAATAGAGGTTGTTACTTTTTGAGCAAAAAGGGATGATGGAATAAGAAAGAAATATATATATAATTTGAATTTCATTTTTTTAATTTATACCTAACAGGTTAAAAAAAACCTGTTAGGATATTTTATCAACGCGATTTAAAATATCCTAATAATTTGGTTACATAACTTTCGTCAACTCTTGTGTTTATTGTTCCAGATCCACATTTAGAAAACAATTCTTTAAACAGATTTACTTTTTCTTGATAATGTTTTTCGTAGTTTAATCTTGCAATTTTGGATGTTGTATCAACAACTAAAATTTCGCCACTTTCGGCATCTTCCATTTCTACAATTCCAATATTTGGCATTTTTTCTTCACGAATATCATATACTCTAACGCCAGTAATATCGTGTTTTTTGCTTGCAATTTTTAATGTTTTCTCGTAATCATCTTCTACAATAAAATCGGAAATAAGAAATACAATAGCTTTCTTTTTTTGTGTTCCAGATAAAAATTTTAATGCTTGCGATAAATTAGTTTTATTACTTTTTGGTTTAAATTCTATCAATTCGCGAATAATTCTCAGTACGTGCGATTTTCCTTTTTTAGGCGGAATGTACAATTCAATTGCATCAGAAAATAAAATTAATCCAATTTTATCATTGTTTTGAGTTGCCGAAAATGCCATTGTTGCTGCAATTTCTGTTACAATTTCGCTTTTTAATTGATTTTTAG
>JAYTIV010000039.1:0-5251 GCA_043731625.1 Flavobacterium sp.
AGCAGTAGCAAATACAGTTTATACTGTTAGAGTAGCTATTTTCTTCGGAGGAATTTATCAAGCTTTCGGAACACCATGTACTATTACTACCTCGCCAACTGCTTTAAGAGGAACAGCTACAGATTTAGCTATCTTCGAAGCGAGTGCTTATCCAAACCCATTTGCTGAAACATTCAAATTAGATATCAACACATCAAGTGATGATACTGTTGAAGTAAAAGTATATGATATGATTGGAAAACTAGTGGAACGTAAAAATATTTCACTTACTGAACTAGGATCTCAAGAAGTGGGAAGCAAATTCACATCTGGAGTTTACAACATTGTTGTGACTCAAGGAGCTAAAGTGAAAACATTGAGAGTAATTAAAAGATAATCATCGATTATTTATCAAATAAAAAACCTCTTCGGAAACGAAGAGGTTTTTTTTATATTATAAGTTGAAATAAAATCTAAAAAAAATTATTTATTTCCTTTAGCATAATCCGCTAAAAATTGTGCCAAACCAATATCAGTCAAAGGGTGCTTTAACAATCCTAAAATGGCAGAAAGTGGTCCGGTCATTACATCAGCACCTAATTTTGCACAATTAATAATATGCATGGTATTTCGGACTGATGCAGCAAGAATTTCAGTTTCAAAACCATAATTATCATAAATCAATCTGATTTCTTCAATCAAAACCAAACCATCAGTAGATATATCGTCTAAACGACCAATAAAAGGTGAGACATAAGTTGCACCAGCTTTTGCTGCTAACAATGCTTGTCCTGCTGAAAAAACCAACGTTACATTGGTACGAATACCTTTGTCTGAAAAATATTTACACGCTTTTACACCTTCTTTTGTCATTGGTAATTTTACCACAATTTGATCATGTAATTCACTCAATTCTTCACCTTCGCGAATCATTCCTTCATAATCGGTTGCAATTACTTCTGCACTTACATCTCCATCAACTATATTACAAATGTCTACATAATGTTTTAAGATGTTATTTTTTCCCGAGATGCCTTCTTTTGCCATCAAGGAAGGGTTTGTGGTTACACCATCAAGAACTCCAAGTGACTGTGCTTCTTTAATATCGTTGAGGTTGGCTGTGTCTATAAAAAATTTCATAAATTATAATTTATAAGTGTTTAAATGTGTTTTTTTTTAAGTGTTGCAAAATTACAACTTATAATGATTTATTAGCATTCTTTCATAAACTTTATCAGGCAAAATTCTTTTTAATACTATTGAAAATTTCTGAATAAATGCACCCACTTTATAGTGAATTTTTGGATTTGGTGTTTGTATAATATGATAAATTGCTTCGGCCATTTGGTTTGGATTGCTACCAGAATCAACGTGTTCATCCATCGTTTTTAATGTTTGACTATAAGGAATTTCATAGGCAGAACCTTTGATAATTGGCGCATGATATCTGCCTGAAGCAATATTAGTTGCAAAATCACCTGGTGCTACATTGGTGATTTGAATGCCAAAAGGTGCAACTTCCATTCGCAAGGATTCAGTAATAATCTCTAATGCTCCTTTTGAAGCTGAATAAATACTGCGATAAGGCAATCCCATATAACCTGCAATCGATGTTATGTTGATAATTAAACCAGAATTTTGTTTTCTCATTTGAGGCAAAACTGCTTTCATTACTTCAATTGGGCCAAAAAAATTAGTTTCAAAATTATTTTTAATTTCTTCAGTTGGGATTTCTTCTAGTGGTCCAGTTATTCCAACTCCAGCATTATTAATTACAACATCAATTTTTCCGGTAATGGCTATGATTTTTGCAACCGCTTTTTCAATACTAGAAGAATTTCTAACATCAAGTTCTATTAAAGGGAAAATAGAATTAATAACTTTATCTGGATTTCTACTAGTACCATAAACGGTAAATCCTTTGTGAAATAAAAATTCTCCAATAGATTTCCCAATTCCTGATGAACCGCCAGTAATAAGAACTACTTTATTCATTTTAAGTAAATTGTAATTGTGGTAAAGATAGTATTTAGAAATGTGTTTTTAAAACCTTATTTCATCGAAGAAGTAAATTTAAAACTAGAAAGGAATGTAAAATATAAGTTGAAATACTAGTTAAACCTATTGTAAGTGTATCGCGAATGGACTATATTTGCGGTCACAAATTTATAATGATGATTAAGATTACATTACCTGATGGTTCGGTTAAGGAGTTTGAAAAAGAAATTACTCCTATGGATGTTGCTAAAAGTATAAGTGAAGGTTTGGCTAGAAACGTGATTTCTGCTGCTTTTAATGGTACAACTATAGAAACCAGCACCCAATTAGCCACCGATGGTTCTCTTGTATTGTTTACTTGGAATGACAAAGATGGTAAAAAAGCCTTTTGGCATTCTACTTCTCACGTGATGGCACAAGTTTTAGAAGAATTATTTCCAGGAATAAAACTTACACTTGGTCCAGCAATTGAGAATGGTTTTTATTATGATGTAGATTTTGGAGATCAAAAAATTACCGATTCAGATTTTAAAGCAATTGAAGATCGTGTTTTAGAAATATCAAGAGAAAAATATGAGTTCAAAATGCGTGCAGTTTCAAAAGCGGAAGCATTAGAAGTTTATAAAGGAAATGAATATAAAACCGAATTAATTTCAAATCTAGAAGATGGTACAATCACTTTTTGTGAACATGCTACTTTTACCGATTTGTGTCGTGGTGGGCATATTCCGAATACCGGAATTATCAAAGCCATGAAAATTATGAGTGTTGCTGGTGCCTACTGGCGTGGAGATGAAAAAAACAAACAATTAACTCGTGTATATGGAATTTCATTTCCAAAACAAAAAGATTTAACAGAGTATCTTGAATTACTTGAAGAAGCAAAACGTCGTGATCACAGAAAACTAGGAAAAGAATTAGACTTATTTGCGTTTTCTCAAAAAGTTGGTCAAGGATTACCTTTGTGGTTGCCAAGAGGCGCTGCCTTACGTGATCGTTTAGAACAATTTTTGAAAAAAGCACAGAAAAAAGCGGGTTACGAACAAGTAGTGACTCCTCATATTGGTCAGAAAGAATTATATGTTACTTCTGGACATTATGCAAAATACGGTGCCGATAGTTTTCAACCCATACATACACCAGCAGAAGGGGAAGAGTTTTTATTGAAACCAATGAATTGTCCGCATCATTGCGAAATTTATAACACCAAACCTTGGTCGTACAAAGATTTACCAAAGCGATATGCTGAATTCGGAACCGTTTACCGTTACGAACAAAGTGGAGAATTACATGGATTAACTCGCGTAAGAGGATTTACTCAAGACGATGCTCATATTTTTTGTACACCAGATCAACTAGATTCTGAGTTCAAAAAAGTAATCGATTTAGTGTTGTATGTTTTTAGTTCTTTAGGATTTGAAAATTTTACAGCGCAGATTTCATTGAGAGATCAAGAAAATAGAGATAAATATATTGGTTCTGATGAAAATTGGGAAAAAGCAGAAAATGCTATTATCAATGCAGCTCGAGATAAGGGCCTTAATACTGTAGTTGAATATGGTGAAGCAGCTTTTTACGGACCAAAATTAGATTTTATGGTCAAAGATGCTTTGGGTAGACAATGGCAATTAGGAACCATACAAGTAGATTATAACTTACCAGAACGATTTGATTTGACTTACAAAGGTTTTGATAACGAATTGCATAGACCAGTAATGATACATCGTGCGCCATTTGGTTCAATGGAACGATTTATAGCTATTTTACTAGAACATACAGCCGGAAATTTCCCACTTTGGCTCATGCCAGAACAAGCTATAATCTTGTCTTTGAGTGAGAAATATGAAAATTATGCTAAAAAAGTTTTAGAATTGCTAGAAAATCACGAAATTCGCGCCCTAATTGACAACCGAAATGAAACAATCGGGAAGAAAATTAGAGAAGCTGAAGTTCAAAAAATGCCATTTATGCTGATTGTTGGCGAGGAAGAAGAGAAAAATAATACTATTTCTGTTCGTCGTCACGGACAAGAAGGAAAAGGTAATATTACGGTTACAATAGAAGAATTTGCTAAAATTGTAAACGATGAAATAAGCAAAACATTAAAAACATTTGAAGTTTAACTAAAATACATAAGCCATAGCAATTAGAAACAATAGAGGTTACCAGCCTCGAGTAGAAAAAAAAGATGAACATAGAATAAATAATTTTATTCGTGTTCCAGAAGTACGCCTTGTAGGAGATAATGTAGAACCAGGAGTAATCAAGACTTCTGAAGCTATGAAACTTGCTGACCAACTTGAGTTGGATTTAGTTGAGATTTCTCCAAATGCTGAACCGCCAGTATGTAAAATAATGGACTATAAAAAGTTTGTTTATATGCAGAAAAAGCGTGAAAAGGAACTCAAAGCAAAATCTACTCAAATTGTTGTGAAAGAAATTCGTTTCGGACCACAAACTGATGAGCACGATTATGAATTTAAAAGAAAAAATGCTGAGAAATTCCTTAAAGAAGGTTCAAAATTAAAAGCATTTGTTTTCTTCAAAGGTCGTTCTATAATTTATAAAGATCAAGGGCAAATCTTATTGTTAAGACTAGCAACTGATCTTGAAGAATACGGAAAAGTAGAAGCAATGCCCGTTCTTGAAGGAAAAAGAATGATCATGTTTATTGCTCCTAAGAAAAAGAAATAAGTCTTAAAGTTGAAAGTCTTAAAGCCTAAAGTCCTAAATTGACTTAATAACTTTAAACAATCTAACTTTAGATCAAAAATAAGTAAGTAAGAATAAATTAAAACACTAGGAAAAAATGCCTAAAATGAAAACCAAATCTAGCGCCAAGAAACGATTCAAAGTTACTGGTTCTGGAAAAATTAAAAGAAAGCATGCTTTCAAAAGTCATATCTTGACTAAAAAATCTAAGAAACGTAAATTAGCTTTGACACATTCAGCGCTAGTTCACTCTACAGATATGAAAAGCATCAAACAACAATTAAGAATTATATAATTAGTCTGAAAGTATAAAAGTCTTAAGGTTATAAAGTCATTGACTTTCGACATTTGACTTAAAACTTTTGACTAAAACATTCTTTAGGTTAAAAATTATTTAATAACCTTGGAGTATGGCCATTAAGTTCCTTTGATTCAATTCAGGACGCCTGCTACAAAAAACACAAAAAATTATGCCAAGATCAGTAAATTCAGTTGCTAAAAGAGCAAGAAGAAAAAAGATAATGAAGCAAGCCAAAGGTTTCTTTGGTCGTCGTAAAAACGT
>JAYTIV010000040.1:0-13224 GCA_043731625.1 Flavobacterium sp.
TTCCTGAAGATGTTTTGCATATTGGTTATTTGAAATTAGATAAAATTCAATAATTATGGGAAGAAATAACGAAAAGAACATTAAAATCCATAACGATAAGCTTCATAAAAAACAGAATAAAGTAAAAAATGGTAAAATCGAGCGTGCCGAAAAATTGAAAGAAATATTAAAAAAATTCAATTCTGGCTCTTCAAATTCTGAAGAAAATAAATAAAAAAAATCCCGTCTATCAAGACGAGATTTTTTTTATCATACTAAATGAAGATTATTTCCCCATTTTTGCTTTTAATGCTTTTTTCTTGTCTGTCATTTCCAAAGCACCATAAACGTTTAACAAAGTAGTTGCAACGTCTTCGTTTTTTGGAGACAATTCATATGCTTTTTCCAAATAAGGAAGCGCATCGGTAAATACAACATCTCTTTGTTTTTTTAGCACTTCATATCGTTTATTGTCTTTCTCAGAAGTTCCCAATTTATTGATTTCCTCAATAAGTTTTTTATCAGCATCCAATTTCAAGATAGCTAAATTTAAATAAGCATTTACATAATCAGGTTTGATTGCAATGGCTTTTTTATAATAATTTTCTGCACTTGCAGCATCTGTTTTTGAAGAAATTACTCCTAAATTGTATAACAAATCAGCATCATTAGGATTTTTTTCTAAAACCTGAGTGATTAATGTTTTATACGTTTTATAATCTTCTAAATTCAAATATAAATCAGCTTCAGAAATTGCTAAAGCAGTATCATCTGGATTGGCTTCTCTTGCTTCTTTCAAAGCTGCTTTAGCTTCTTCAGTTTTTCCTTTTTCAACAAGAATTAAGGCAATGTTTTTATATATTTCACCTCTTTTTGAAGGCACTTTTTCGTCTCTTGGGTTTGAATATAATTTCAATCTCACTTTTTGGTCTCTATCTGTTTTTGCAGCAGCATCTGATCCAAAAAATTCTTCTTGTTCTGAAACAGCACTTTTAGCATAATACGAGGTGCTTTCGCCGGAAAAATTAAGTTTCTTTAATTCACCATAATAGTCTAATGCAGTGTCATAATCTTTTGCATTTACAGAATAATTTGCTGCATAATACAGTTTTTCCATGTCGGTTTTGTCCAAATCATAAACTGCTTTTAATTTTGCTGAAGCGGCTGAGAAATTTTTGTTGGTTCCTTCCTGAATTGCACCGTTGATTAACTTGCTTTTGATGTCAGCAATTGCGGTTTTTGCTTGCTCAGAATACTTAGATTTTCCACTTGTTTTTTCAACAGCAAGTAAATCTAAATAAGCATTGGCAGCATCCGTTTGATTTTTTGATGCATCAATATTTTTATTAGATAAATCCAATAATGTATTTCCTTTTACAAAATAATATTGCGCTTTTTCTGCATCTGTAGCATTTGCCATAACAGATTCTGCTTGCATCAAAATTGTTTTTGCTTCGGCAGCGTTTCCTCCCTTTAGTGCTTTTTCAGCTGCTTTTATTTGATCTTTTTGTGCAAAAGCAGATACAGAAATCAATACTGCTGAGGCAAGGATTAAATAGTTACTTTTCATTTACTTTAGTTTTAATTAATTTATTTTTTTTAATCTTATTCAAATACTATACCTAAATTTAAAATAGATTCAGGTATAGAAAAAGAATTTATTATTCATCGTCTGAATCATCTTCGTCAGCATCTTCAGCATCATCATCTTCTACAACTTCATCATCATCGTCATCATCATCGTCACCACCTTCGTCTTCTAGAATTTCTAATACTGGTTTTACTCTTTCGATTGCTTCAGTTTCGATTACGTTACCGTCTTCATCAACTAAAACTTCTGCTACATCATCTTTCATAACTTTTGTAACAGCAGCAATAGAATCGTTTCCTTTGATGTTTATTAATTTCACACCTTGAGTAGCTCTACCCATAACTCTCAAATCTTCTACTGCCATTCTGATAGTTAATCCAGATTTGTTGATTATCATTAAATCATCAGCATCGGTAACCGCATTGATAGAAATTAATTTTCCAGTTTTTTCAGTAATATTCAAAGTTTTTACTCCTTTTCCACCACGATTTGTGATTCTATATTCATCAAGACTAGAACGTTTTCCGTAACCGTTTTCTGCAACTACTAGAATTTCGCTATTCATATCATTTACAGTAACCATTCCGATAACCTCATCAGAATCGTCTTTTAATGTAATTCCACGAACTCCAGATGCTGTTCTTCCCATTGGTCGTGTTTTAGTTTCTTCAAAACGAACTAATTTACCCGATTTTACTGCCAAAATTATCTGACTTTCTCCGTTGGTTAATTGTGCTTCTAATAATTCGTCACCGTCTTTTATGGTAATGGCTGCAACACCATTAACTCTTGGTTTAGAATATTTATCTAATGATGTTTTCTTAACCTGACCTTTTTTAGTAACCATAATAAGGTTATGACTTAGGGTATATTCTTTGTCCTTTAAGTCTTGTGTACAAATAAATGCTTTTACTTTATCATCACTTTCAATATTGATAAGATTTTGTAAAGCTCTACCTTTTGCTGTTTTGCTTCCTTCTGGAATTTCATAAACACGCATCCAGAAACATTTTCCTTTTTGAGTAAAGAACATCATATATTGATGATTGGTAGCCACATACATGTGCTCTAAGAAATCTTGATCTCTTGTTCCTGCACTTTTTTGTCCTACTCCACCTCTATTTTGAGTTTTATATTCGGTAAGATTTGTACGTTTGATATAACCTGCATGAGAAATAGTAATAACTACATTTTCATCGGCAATTAAATCTTCTATACTTACATCTCCTCCAGCATATTCAATAGTTGAACGACGTGCATCACCATATTTATCGCGTATTTCGATTAATTCTGTTTTGATTAATTCCATACGCAATTCTTTGCTAGCCAATAATGCTTTTAATTCTTCAATTAATTTCATTATTTCTTCATATTCAGCACGAAGTTTGTCTTGTTCAAGACCTGTTAATTGGCGCAAACGCATTTCAACAATAGCACGAGATTGTATGTCAGAAAGTTTAAAACGTTCCATCAATTTTTCTCTTGCTTCTTCTGTGTTTTTTGAACTTCTTATTAAAGCAATTACCTCATCTATATTATCAGATGCAATAATTAATCCTTCAAGAATATGTGCTCTTTCTTCTGCTTTTCGTAATTCAAATTGTGTTCTTCGAACAACTACCTCGTGTCTATGTTCAACAAAATAATGAATCAAATCTTTTAGATTCAACATTTGTGGACGCCCTTTTACTAAAGCAATATTATTGACACTAAAAGAAGATTGTAGTTGTGTAAATTTGTATAAAGTATTCAAAACTACATTTGGTACAGCATCGCGTTTTAGAATATAAACAATACGCATACCATTTCTATCCGATTCATCTCGAATATTGGCTATTCCATCAATTTTCTTATCATTAACTAAATCGGCAGTTTTTTTAATCATTTCTGCCTTATTCACCTGATAAGGAATTTCGGTTACGATTATTGATTCTCTTCCTTCAACTTCTTCAAAGTTAACTTTAGCACGCATTACAATTCTACCACGACCAGTTTTGAAAGCTTCACGTACACCATCATAACCATAAATCACACCGCCTGTTGGGAAATCTGGTGCTTTTACATAATTTATTAATTCATCTATTTCGATGTCATTGTTATCAATATAGGCCAATGTACCATCAATAACTTCAGTAATATTATGAGGTGCCATATTGGTTGCCATTCCTACTGCAATACCTGATGCTCCGTTTATTAATAAATTTGGAACACGTGTTGGCATTACGGTTGGTTCGTATAGCGTATCATCAAAATTGAGTTTAAAATCAACTGTTTCTTTGTCAATATCTGCCATAATGTCTTCTGACATTTTTTTCATTCTGGCTTCAGTATAACGCATTGCAGCTGGACTATCACCATCTACAGAACCAAAGTTACCTTGACCATCAATCAATAGGTAACGCAAACTCCATTCTTGTGCCATACGTACCATAGCATCATATACTGATGTATCTCCGTGTGGGTGATATTTTCCAAGAACTTCTCCGACAATTCTAGCGGATTTCTTATGAGCTTTATTTGAAAAAACTCCTAAATCATACATTCCGTATAACACTCTTCTATGCACTGGTTTCAAACCATCACGCACGTCAGGTAATGCTCTTGAGACAATAACAGACATCGAATAATCGATGTATGCTGATTTCATTTCATCTTCAATGTTAATTGGAATTAACTTTTCTCCGTCAGACATATTATATAATTATATTAAAATTTATTTTAAATTAAAAATCCTGCTAATATACACTTTCTCGATTATTTTTCGAGTAAATACAACGAGAAATTTAAGAGATTTATTAACAAAATCAAGCTGTTTTTCGGTTAATAAGTTAGTAGTATGATGGCTTTTATTATTAAATATTTTTTTGTCAATTAGCTGACAGTAGATTTAGAGCGGAATAGTTTTTGTAATTGCATCGTAATAATCACTAAATTTACATTACCAAACCTATAATTATGGATGATAATTTTTCACCAAGAGTAAAAGATGTTATAACCTACAGTAAAGAAGAAGCTTTGCGACTAGGTCATGACTTTATTGGAACAGAGCATTTAATGTTAGGTATTTTGAGAGATGGAAATGGCAAAGCAATTACTATTCTTAACAATTTATCTGTTGACTTAGACCATTTGAGACGAAAAGTTGAAATCTTAAGTCCAGCAAATCCAAATGTTTTGACCAATAACGAAAAGAAAAATCTACACTTAACTCGCCAAGCAGAGCGTGCTTTAAAAACGACTTTTCTTGAAGCAAAAGTTTTTCAAAGCACTTCGATAAGTACGGCGCATTTATTGTTGTGTATTTTGAGAAACGAAAACGATCCTACAACCAAGCTATTGAATAAATTAAAAATTGATTATGATTTAGCTAAAGAACAATATTTGAATATGACACCAAACGAAGAACAATTTTTAGAAAATTTGCCACGTAATGAGTCGTTTAATGACGATTCAAATCAAGATGACAATTTAAAAGAAGGTAATTTTAATAACCCTGCAAATAAGTCAAACAAAAAATCAAAAACTCCAGTTTTAGATAATTTTGGTCGTGACTTAACAGAAATGGCCGAAGAAGGAAAACTCGATCCTGTTGTGGGTCGTGAAAAAGAAATAGAACGTGTTTCTCAAATTTTAAGCAGAAGAAAGAAAAATAATCCGCTATTAATTGGTGAACCTGGAGTTGGTAAATCTGCTATTGCAGAAGGATTAGCTTTACGTATCATTCAGAAAAAAGTTTCTCGAATTCTTTTCAACAAAAGAGTAGTAACGCTTGACTTAGCTTCGTTAGTAGCTGGTACAAAATACCGCGGACAATTTGAAGAACGAATGAAAGCAGTTATGAATGAGTTAGAAAAAAATGACGATATCATTCTGTTTATAGACGAAATTCACACTATTGTTGGTGCTGGTGGAGCAACAGGTTCATTAGATGCTTCAAATATGTTTAAACCTGCTCTAGCAAGAGGAGAAATTCAATGTATTGGGGCAACTACACTTGATGAATACCGTCAATATATAGAAAAAGATGGTGCTTTAGAAAGACGTTTTCAAAAAATTATTGTTGAACCTACCTCTGTAGCTGAAACAATTACTATTTTGAATAATATCAAAAACAAATACGAAGATCACCACAATGTAACCTATACTGATGAAGCTGTTGAAGCTTGTGTAAAATTGACCAACAGATATATGTCTGAGCGTTTTTTACCAGACAAAGCAATTGATGCTATGGATGAAGCTGGTTCTAGAGTACACATTACTAATATTGAAGTTCCAAAACAAATTCTTGATTTAGAACGACAGTTGGAAGAAGTACGTGAATTGAAAAATTCTGTGGTTAAAAAACAAAAATATGAAGAAGCTGCCAAACTTCGTGATGATGAAAAACGAATCGAAAAAGATTTAGCAATCGCTCAAGAACAATGGGAAGAAGATTCTAAAAGCAATCGTATTTTAGTTACTGAAGATAATGTTGCAGATGTAGTCTCTATGATGACAGGAATTCCTGTAAACCGTATTGCACAAACTGAAAGCAACAAATTGGCCAACCTTCCAGAACTTATTCAAGGAAAAGTAATTGGACAAAATGAAGCTGTTTTAAAAATAGCTCGTTCTATTCAAAGAAATCGTGCTGGATTGAAGGATCCAAACCGACCAATTGGTTCTTTTATTTTCTTAGGTCAAACTGGTGTTGGTAAAACACAATTGGCTAAAGTACTAGCAAAAGAATTATTTGATTCTGAAGATGCTTTGATTCGTATTGATATGAGTGAATATATGGAGAAATTCTCTATCTCTCGTCTAGTTGGTGCGCCTCCAGGATATGTTGGTTATGAAGAAGGTGGACAGTTGACCGAAAAAGTAAGAAGAAAACCTTATTGTGTAGTGCTTTTGGACGAAATAGAAAAAGCACATCCAGATGTTTTCAATATGTTATTGCAAGTTTTAGATGATGGATATCTAACGGATAGTTTGGGAAGAAAAATCGATTTTAAAAATACAATTATCATTATGACCTCTAATGTTGGTGCTCGTCAACTAAAAGATTTTGGTCAAGGTGTAGGATTTGGGACTGCTGCAAAAGTGGCTCAAGCCGATGATAATTCGAAAAGTATTATCGAAAACGCATTGAAAAAAACTTTTGCTCCAGAATTTTTGAATCGTATTGATGATGTAATTGTGTTTAATGCATTAGAAAAACACGATATAGATTTAATTATTGAAATTGAATTGAAGAAACTTTATGCGCGTATCAATGAATTAGGATATAATTTGAACCTATCAGACAAAGCAAAAGCATATATAGCAGAAAAAGGTTTTGACAGACAATTTGGAGCAAGACCATTAAAAAGAGCCATTCAAAAATATGTTGAAGATGCCTTAGCAGAAGAAATAATTACTTCAAAAATTAGTGCTGGAGATGAAATTTTTATGGACATTGAAGAAGGTGCTCAAGAGTTAACAGTACAAGTTAAAAAAGCACAAAAGCCAACAAAGTAAAAAATTAATTTAAATAATATTAGCCACTAAATTCATTAGTAATCACATCAAATATGATGTAAATTATTGAATTTGGTGGCTTAAATTTTATAAAATGTTACAAAACAAAATAATACTTGGTAGTGAAGAATGGTTTTCTTTTCCTGATTTAAAAATACCTACAATCAAAGCTCGTGTGGATTCTGGGGCAAAAACTTCGGCTTTACACGCCATTAATATTTCTCCTTTTCTAAAAGACGGAAACAATTGGGTAAAATTTGATATCAATCCGATTCAGAAAAATCTAAAAACTATAATTCATTGCGAAGCTCCTTTGGTAGATAAAAGAATTGTAAAAAGTTCTAGTGGTTTTCGTGAACAACGTTATGTTATACAAACAACTTTAGGAATTGGAAACTCTAGTTGGCCAATCGAAATGACTTTGACCAATAGAGATTCAATGGGTTTTAGAATGCTATTAGGTCGTGAAGCAATGAGCGGAAGAATATTAGTTGATCCTGAACAAAATTATTTACTTGGTCAAGCAACTGTTGATAATATAAAAGAAATTTATAAAAATGCTGTTCAATCATCAACAGGTTTGCGTATTGGGCTTTTGGCCAGTAATCCAGAATTGTATAGTAACAAAAGAATTATGGAGTCTGGAGAAGCTCGTGGTCACGAAATGCATTTTCTAAACATTAAAGAATGTTATATGAAATTGGATGCTGCAAAACCAGAAATACATTACCGTGGTGGAAAAATTCTAGATGATTTTGATGCGATAATTCCAAGAATTAGACCAAGTATTACCTTTTATGGTTGCGCATTGACACGACAATTTGAAGCCATGAAAGTCTATTGTTTGAATTCTTCTACTGCAATAACACAATCTCGTGATAAATTATATTCATTACAACTATTGCTGAATCACGGCATTGAAATTCCGACAACAGGATTTGCAAATTCGCCTTTAGATACTGATGATTTAATAAAAATGGTAGGTGGTTCTCCTTTAATAGTAAAATTATTAGAAGGAACACAAGGTAAAGGAGTTGTTTTGGCCGAAACTAAAAAAGCTGCTGAAAGTGTAATTAACGCTTTCAAAAGTTTGAATGCCAATATATTAGTCCAAGAATTTATAAAAGAAGCCAATGGAAAAGATATCCGATGTTTTGTAATTGACGGAAAAGTTGTTGCTGCTATACAAAGAGAAGCATTGCCTGGAGAATTTAGAGCCAATATTCATTTAGGAGGAACAGCTTCTATTGTCAAAATTACTTCAGAGGAAAAGAAAATTGCAATAAGAGCAGCAAAGGCAATGGATTTGAGAGTTGCTGGTGTTGATATTATTAGATCAGCAAAAGGGCCTTTATTACTTGAAGTAAATTCTTCTCCTGGCCTTGAAGGTATTGAAGGTGCTACTAACAAAGATATTGCTGGAGAAATGATTCGTGCAATTGAAAAAAATATAAAATTGAAAAAGTAATTAAAATTGGATAAAATTTAAAATTTATAAATTATGAACCCTTATTTAGATATTATTTTAAGAAGTATTTCGGTTTATATATTTATGATTATTGCGTTACGGATTTTTGGAAAAAAAGAATTATCGCAACTTAATCCTGCAGATATTATTTTAATATTACTAATCAGTAATTCTGTACAGAATGCAATGGTTGGAGCAAACACTAGTTTATTAGGAGGATTAGCTGCAGCTAGCGTATTGTTTGTATTGAATTTTATTCTAAAAAAAATAATGATTAAATCTAAATTGCTTAATAAATTAATTCAGGATAAGCCTGTTATTTTAATTCATAATGGCAATTTAGATTTTAAAACATTAAGTAGATTAAATATTACCTCAGACGAGTTAAGAGAAGCTATGCGTGAGCATGGCGTTGAACATTATAAGGATGTAAAGCTCTCTATGCTAGAAGTTGATGGCTCTATTAGTATTGTAACGGGGGAACATAATTTAAAACAAACTCAATTTAAACGAAAAAGGATTCATAAAAATCTAAGTACGTTTTAAATATTATCCCATTATTTCTTTTACTTTTTTTCCAATTTCTGCTGGAGAATCTACAACGTGAATGCCACATTCTCTCATGATACGTTTTTTTGCCTCAGCAGTATCATCAGAACCTCCAACAATTGCACCAGCGTGACCCATAGTTCTCCCTTTTGGAGCAGTTTCACCAGCAATAAATCCTATAACTGGTTTTCTATTTCCGTCAGCTTTAATCCATTTTGCAGCATCAGCTTCTAGCTGACCTCCAATTTCACCAATCATAACAATACATTTGGTTTCTGGATCATTCATCAATAACTCTACAGCTGCTTTTGTAGTCGTTCCAATAATTGGATCTCCACCAATACCAATTGCAGTTGTAATACCCATACCTTGTTTTACTACTTGATCTGCAGCTTCATAAGTTAGAGTTCCTGATTTCGAAACGATACCAACATTCCCTTTTTTGAAAACAAATCCTGGCATAATACCAACTTTTGCTTCTCCAGGAGTGATAATTCCAGGACAGTTTGGCCCAATCAATGTACAATTTCTAGTTTTTATATATTCGTTTGCTTTGATCATATCAGCAACAGGAATTCCTTCTGTAATGGTAATAATTACTTTAATTCCTGCGTCTGCAGCTTCCATAATTGCATCCGCAGCAAAAGCTGGTGGTACAAAAATAATGGTTGTATCTGCTCCAGCTTGTTCTACTGCATCTTTAACTGTATTAAATACAGGTCTATCTAAATGAGTTGAACCACCTTTTCCTGGAGTTACACCACCTACAACATTTGTTCCGTATTCAATCATTTGAGATGCGTGAAAAGTTCCTTCGCTTCCTGTAAATCCTTGAACAATTATTTTTGAATCTTTATTAACTAAAACACTCATATTATATTTTTTTGGTTGTTTTTTATTTTTGTGTTGCAAAAGTAAGGTTTTGAAAATTACTTTTAAAGTTTTTATTCTATTTAATTTATGACAATTGACTCATTTGATATCCTCTAAAAAGTTTGTTGTCTTTTAATTCCCAGATGACAATAAAATGGGCCAAAAGCATTTCTTCACGCGGATTTTCAACTGTTTTTACATAATGTGAATAGCGCACAGAAACAAGATTGTCTTCTTCTAGTATATGGCTTATTTTTACTTTAGATCGTATATATGCTTTTCCTAATTCACTTGCCAAAGCTGTGATTTCATCATATTTCATTTGTAGAAATCCTTTGCTACTATTCCAATCTAAAATGATATCTGGATGTATAAAAGAAACCAAACTATCACTATTGATAAGTGCATCTGATTTATAAAATTCTTGAACTATACTTTTGGATGACATATTATTTTAATTTATTTAAAATTTCGGGAATTTTTTTAATATTCGCTAATTGTTTTAATGTTTCTCTTGATTCTTGAATTGGTGTGCCAAAATAAGATTTTCCTCCTGCTACAGATTTAGTAACTCCAGTTTGCCCCATAATTACTGCTTTTTCACCTATGGTTATTCCGCTTGTTGTTCCTACTTGACCCCAAAGTGTAACTTCATCTTCTATTATTACACAACCTGCAATACCCGTTTGAGAAGCAATTAAACATTTTTTACCAATAACTGTATCGTGACCAACGTGTACCTGATTGTCTATTTTGGTACCTTCACCAATTGTAGTATCTTTTGTAACACCTTTATCTATAGTACATAATGCACCAATACCAACATTGTTTTCTATAACTACTCTCCCGCAAGATACCAATTGGTCAAATCCATCTGGACGTTTTTTGTAATAAAACGCATCTGCACCAAGAACAGTTCCTGCGTGAATAACAACATTGTTTCCAATAATAGTGTGGTCATAAATTGATACATTTGAATGAATGATACAATTTTTACCAATCGATACATGATTCCCAATAAATGTATTGGGTTGAATAATAGTATTCTCACCTATTTTGGCTGAATCTGAAATAGAAACATTTGAAAATCGAAATGGTCTGAAATGTTTCGATAATTTATTAAAATCTCTAAATGGATCATCTGAAATTAATAATGCTTTACCATCTGGACAATCAACCTTTTTATTAATTAATATAATAGTTGCGGCAGAATTTAAAGCTTTTTCGTAGTATTTTGGATGGTCTACAAAAACAATATCGCCTTTTTCGACAACATGAATTTCGTTCATTCCATACACTGGAAAGTCTTTATTACCAATGTATTCACATTGAATAATATGGGCAATTTCTTGTAAAGTCTGAACGGTATTAAATTTCATATGATGTTTTAAAGTTGTGAAAAATTATTTTACACGTTCCATATAATTTCCACTTGTAGTATCAATTTTAATTTTGTCACCTTCATTAATAAACAAAGGCACATTTACTGTTGCACCAGTTTCAACAGTTGCAGATTTGGTTGCATTTGTAGCAGTATTTCCTTTAACTCCTGGCTCAGCATATGTAACTTCAAGAATTACAGATGCAGGCATATCAACAGATAAAGGCAAATCAGTTTCTGTATTGATACTTACCATTACACTTTCGCCTTCTTTTAATAAATCTGGTGAATCAAGAATATTTTTGTTTAATGAAATTTGCTCAAAAGATTCTACATTCATAAAATGAAACAAATCTCCTTCTGGATATAAAAACTGAAATTTATGGTTTTCAACGCGAACCTCTTCAATTTTATGACCTGCAGAAAATGTATTATCTAATACTTTTCCGTTAGAAAGGCTTCTTAATTTTGTTCTTACAAATGCTGGACCTTTTCCTGGTTTTACGTGAAGAAATTCAATAATTTTATAAATATCATTATTGTATTTTATGCACAATCCGTTTTTAATATCTGATGTAGATGCCATTTTAATTTATTTTAATGTTTGTATTTTATCAATCTTTATATTGATATTTTTTATTTAATAATTCCCTGAATATCCTTTCATTACTCCTCTTGAGGAGTTTCTGATAAAATCAAGAATTTCGTCTCGTTCTGTTGTTGCTTCCATTTCTGCTTCAATGATACTGACAGCTTGTGAGGTATTGTAATTT
The DNA here is from genome assembly GCA_043731625.1 of Flavobacterium sp. GTDB lineage: Bacteria > Bacteroidota > Bacteroidia > Flavobacteriales > Flavobacteriaceae > Flavobacterium. The sequence continues at coordinate 12,114 of JAYTIV010000040.1, forward strand.
TTCTGGTACAATATTCTGTAAATATCTTGAATTTCTCTAATTTTTTCGGTAGTAAATCCCCTTCTGCGCAAACCTACTGAATTGATTCCTACATAAGATAAAGGTTCTTTGGCCGCTTTTGTAAATGGCGGTACATCTTTTCTAACTAATGATCCACCTGAAACCATAGCATGGTCACCAATATGAATAAACTGATGTATTGCTGCTAGACCTCCAATTACGGCATATTTACCAACAATTACATGACCTGCAAGTGCAACTCCATTTACTATGATAGAATTATCGCCAATATGACAATCGTGGGCAATATGTGCGGTTGCCATTATCAAACAATTATTCCCTAAGGTTGTTTGACCAGAAGCTATAGTTCCTCTATTTATAGTTACACATTCTCTTATCGTACAATTGTCTCCAATTATTACTAAAGAATCTTCTCCTCCGAATTTTAAATCTTGTGGTACTGCAGAAATAACTGCGCCTGGAAAAATATTGCAGTTTTTTCCTATTCGCGCACCTTCCATAATGGTAACATTTGACCCAATCCAAGTTCCATCACCAATAATAACATTATTATGTATGGTTGTAAAAGGTTCTATAACTACATTTTTGGCGATTTTTGCACCTGGATGAACATAAGCTAATGGTTGATTCATATGCTGTTACTTTTTTTATTGTTTTTTTGCTATTTGAGCCATTAGTTCTGCTTCTGCTACTAGTTTTCCGTTGGCGTATGCGTTTGCTTGCATATGACAAATTCCTCTTCTTATTGGAGAAATTAAATCACATTTAAAAATTAATGTATCACCTGGTAAAACTTTATGTTTGAATTTTACATTATCAATTTTCATAAAATAGGTCAGATAATTTTCTGGATCTGGAACTGAACTTAAAATTAAAATTCCTCCCGTTTGTGCCATTGCTTCTACAATTATTACTCCTGGCATTACTGGTGCTCCTGGAAAGTGACCTACAAAAAAACTTTCGTTCATTGTGACATTTTTCAAACCAACAACGTGATTTTCGGTCATTTCTATTATTCTGTCTAAAAATAAAAATGGTGGACGATGTGGTAGAATACTCATTATTTTATGAATATCCATCAATGGTTCCT
>JAYTIV010000041.1:0-2084 GCA_043731625.1 Flavobacterium sp.
CGCATATTAGTTATCCTGAGTTTAAGTAAAAAAGCACAAACAAGTAAAGAATTATCATTGCAATTTAATTTAAGCGAAATAGCAATTCGTAAATTAGTTAGCGCATATAACAAGGTTGGCGAAGCTGTATTTGAAGTTAAAGGGCAAGGCGGTAGAAACAATGCTAGTATGAGTTTTGAAGAGGAAACATTGTTTTTAAAACAGTTTTTTGAGAAGGCATTGTTGGGTAAAATAGCCACTGCCGAAGAGATACGTAAAGCTTTTATAAAAAAAACGGGCCGAGAAAAAACTGCTAAGTCTACAATTTATGATTTATTAAAACGACACGGATGGAGTAAAAAGAAGGCTCGACCAATGCACCCAAAAAGCAACAAAGAAGCTCAGGAGACTTTTAAAAAAACTACCATCAAAAAGTACAAACCATTATTGAAGAAAAAAAATTAGATAAAAGTAAGATTGTACTTTTAGCTCAAGATGAAGGTCGTTTTGGAAGAATAACAGAAACACGAAGTGGTTGGTGCCCACCAAAAGAAAGGCCAATACACCAAAAACAAATCATTAGAGAATACTTTTATGTGTTTGCTGCAGTGTGTCCGCAGCATGGCAAAATAACTGCTTTAATTTTGCCAGATTGTAATACTGAAATGATGAATAAATTTTTAAAAGAAGTAAGCAGGGTTTATAAGAAAAACGAGGTAATAATGCAAGTTGATGGTGCAGGTTGGCATACAACAAAAAGTTTAAATATTCCTTGTAATATTCATTTTATCCAACAGCCACCATACAGTCCAGAGGTTAATCCAGTAGAACAAATTTGGGATGACATTAGAGAAAAGGAATTTAACAACGAACTTTTTAAAACTATAAATCAATCTATGGACAGCGCAGAAATAGGAATTAAAAGATTAAGCAATGATAAATATTATTTAAGCTCTCTTACTTCACGAACTCACTTAATGTATAATTTAGAACACTAATTGGTATTAAACAGTTTATTTCTCGAATCGTATTTAACAATGGAGATACATTATATAGTAAAAGTGAAATTTATTTAAACGATAATGAGGCATTAAATAGAGTTGCTTCAAGCTATGAAGCGTATGATGAAACATACATAAAATATATTAGACTTACTTACTTAGGTAATACTATTTTTTGCCAATCCCGATGCTCGTGATTTACAAGTCTTTTAAATAAATTGTCAAATATGGTATCTTTAAACTGAGACCTATTTAACTTATAAAAATATTCATCTAAGTATTTTTGTAAATGTCCTTTATTTACATGTGTTTGTGTTGTTCTAATTCCTGATTTTATCTGATGGATTATTGTATGAATTTGGTTAAAATTTTTACCTGGGTTACTTTTTTCCTGCAAAATTGTAAAGTCTTTAGATAGCTTTTTGTATGCAGTCCATTTATCGGTTTGTATCCGTGCCCCTTTATCTATATGGTCATCAAACAATCCACGAATAGATTTTGCAGAATAATCATCAATTATTTTCGCATAGCCCCTTTTAACCTTTCCGCCCTTTGTCAGTTCTAAAGCACAAACTATTTTTGATTTCTTTGTATCAAAACTTCTTCCTTGTTTTCCATTTTCTTTACCTCCAATTACAAATTCATCAACATGTACATCGCCTTTTAATAAATGCTGTTTTGATGAAGCCATGGCAAGTTTGATTTTTTGCATAAAGAACCAAGCCGTTTTTTGACTGATACCATAACGTTTAGCCATTTGAGTTGAGAATAAACCTTTTGTTGTACAACTCATCTCAAATACAATGCAAAATGCTTTTTGTAACCCAAATTTTACTTTATGAAAAAGTGTATTTGCTGTAGCGCTTTCAACATAGCGACATTTAGTGCATTCTCTTGAGTAATGTTTTTTTATTCCTACATATTTTAAATTACCACACTCAGTACATTTGTAGCCTAATAACCATTTTTGTTTAGCGATGGTCTCGGCGCATTTATCGTCATTGGGAAACTCATTTATAAAGTCTAAAATATTCTCCCCCCTAAATATGTAACTCAAAGTATTGATTTTACTCAAATATAGTTATTATTTAAGTTAATAAGTCT
>JAYTIV010000042.1:0-2063 GCA_043731625.1 Flavobacterium sp.
AACTGGACCAGCAATTTGTTTTTTTCTTTTTTGGTTACTCAATATGTATGTCGTTTATTTAGGAGTAGATAGCATCAAGAAGTTATTGGTTTTCAAAGCGTTTTTTCTTCCTGTTGCTGCATTGGCCTTATTGTTTTGGGCAATTTCAGCAGCTCACGGTTTAGGACCTATATTGGAAACAAAATCTAAATTTTCTTCTACCACCGAGTTTTTTGCTTTCTTTTTCCCAGCATTAACAGGTATGGTTGGATTTTGGGCAACATTATCTTTAAATATTCCCGATTTTACTCGATATGCTTTATCACAAAAAGCACAAATAAAAGGTCAGATTTATGGTTTGCCAACCTCAATGACCTTGTTTGCTTTTGTAGGTGTAGTGGTTACTTCGGCAACCACAATTGTATTTGGAACTACCATTTGGGATCCAGTAGTTTTAGCTAGTAAATTTGATAGTAAACTATTGATTAGTTTTGCTATGATTGCGGTTGCCATCTCCACATTAGCTACAAATATTGCTGCTAACATAGTAAGTCCTGCCAATGATTTTGCCAATTTATCTCCATCAAAAATAGATTTTAGAAAAGGCGGATATATTACAGGAATTATAGGAATATTAATTTTTCCTTGGAAATTAATTGCCGATCCAACTGGATATATTTTTACTTGGTTAGTTGGCTATTCTAGCTTGCTAGGACCAGTTGGAGGTATTATGATAGTAGATTATTATTTTATCAGAAAACAACGATTAATTGTTGATGATTTATATAATTCTAAAGGAATATATAGATTTACTAAAGGATTTAATATCAATGCAATTTTTGCTTTAATTCTTGGTATTTTACCCAATGTTCCCGGTTTTTTAATGACAATAAAAGTAATAGATGCAACTGCTTTTCCAGAATGGATAACTGGTTTGTATCACTATGCTTGGTTTGTAGGATTTGGAATTAGCGGCTTGGTTTATTGGATATTAATGAAGCGGAAGTAAAAGCATTTTAAATTTTTTAATAAAAACAAAATTTATAATTCAAAATAGAAATTATGAGTATTTTAATAAAAAACGGAAGAATAATTACTGCTACCGATAATTATGTAGCAGATATTTATATAGAAGGAGAAACTATTTCAGCCATCGGTAACAACTTAAATGTTAAAGCAGATACAGAAATAGATGCATTAGGGAAATTAGTAATGCCTGGAGGAATTGATCCACACGTTCATTTGGATATGCCTTTTATGGGAACGTATAGTAGCGATAATTATGAAACTGGAACTCGAGCAGCCTTATATGGTGGAACAACCACTGTAATTGATTTTATACTTCAAACCCAAGGCAAAAGTTTGCAATCGGCCTTACAAGAATGGAAAGGCAGAAGCGATAATAATGCAATTGGTGACTATAGTTTTCATATGGCTGTAACCGATTTTAATGAAAATACCAAAAAAGAAATTCAACATTTTATTGAAGTAGAAGGCATTACCTCATTCAAGACTTTTATGGCTTACAAAGGTGCATTGATGATTGATGATCGTCAAATGATTGGCTTAATGGAAGAAGTAAAAAAACACGGTGGATTAATCAATGTTCACGCTACAAATGGTGATATGATTGATTATTTAATAGAGAAACACAAATCCGAAGGAAAACTTTCGCCACTGTATCACTATTTATCACAACCCGAAGTAACCGAAGCAGAAGCCAGTGAACGATTTGTAGATATGACCAATTACACAGGTTGCCCAGGTTATATTGTACATTTAACTTGTGAAGGTGCTTTGAATGCAGTTCGAAATGCAACCAAAAGAAATCAAAAAGTATTTGTTGAAACTTGTATTCAATATTTGATTTTGGATGCAAGTTTGTACGAACAAAATTTTGAAGGTGCCAAATGGGTAATGTCGCCACCATTGAGAGAAAAGAAAGATCAAGAAACACTTTGGGCAGGATTAAATCAAGGTTTAGTAAATGTTGTGGCAACCGATCATTGTCCGTTTATGTGGGAACAAAAATTAATGGGAATAGACGATTTTTCTAAAATACCAAATGGTCATCCTGCTATTGA
>JAYTIV010000043.1:0-2059 GCA_043731625.1 Flavobacterium sp.
ATTAGTAAGTGATACACGCACGTATAGTGGCAAAGTAGATATTCAACGTATAAATGTAGAATTAGTAAATGAGTGGGGGAAAATTGTCAATATGAATGGTTTAGATTACAGTTTTTTATTAAAAATTGAACATGAATAAAATTATAGAATAAATAAGTCAATGATCGGAGGTTTCAATTATTTATAAATTATTATAAAAGTATCAAATATGCTCTTTTTTACAACTCACGAAAAAATTGGTTTGGAGTTTTCATTATCTTATTAGTAAGCATACCTATAATATATGTAGATGGAAGACACTACTACTATATTAAAATCGCAAAATAATGACTGTAAACCGTTCTGGAAACCGGTTTATGATGAACTTACAACCAAGTTACTGTTACCTATTGAAATTGACCCTGAAATTATCCTAATTCAAAGGAATCATGTTGAGAAACCATTTATATATAAAAAACTAATTAAGGTTCAAGATAAGATATTAGATAAAAAATACTTCCAATTAAATGAATCAGCTATTGTTGAGAAATGGCAAGATGAAGATACACCAGACAATTTACTTAAATCGTTGAAAATTAAACTTAAAGTTAATGCTAGACAGAGACAAATATTTAATGAATGGTTTAACACCAGTAATTACGTTTTTAATAAAACCATCTCATGCATTAACAATTATGATAAGAGTTTAAAAAAAACGTAAATTTCTATAAATTACGTGATAAATTTGTCACTGAAAATACCAAGAAAAATAATATTGAGTATATTACATTACAGAATAATATGAATCTCTATAGAGATGAAAAGAAAAAACAACAGAAAACTCTTACAACAATGTCTAAAAATGATACTGTAAATATAGAAAGGGTAAAATTGTTGATACAAAAAGCAGAAGAAAAATACCAAGAAGACAAAGAAAAATTAAGAGTAGATAAGAAAACAATGAAGTCGAGTAAAAATGAAGGAGTACGAGAATGGGAGACCAACACTCCAAAACACATACGTGGCGGAGCGATCGATGATGTTTGTAAGGCATATAAAACAGCGATTGCTAATCTAAAACTTGGACACATAAAACATTTTCATTTAGGATTTCGTAAAAAAAAAGAACCTAACAAATGTTTATTACTACCGAAGGTTTTGATAAAAAATAGAAATGGAATACTGTCTATAGCGCCAACATTTTTGAAAAGTGATTCAAAAATTTCAATGGGAAAAAAGACCATAAAAAAACATAGAAATCTTGTAATAGAACACGATTGTAGATTAGTAAAACAGAAAAACATATTTTGGGTAATTATACCAACTCCGGTGGAAATAACCGAGAAGAAACTTCCAATAAATTATTGTGGTATAGACCCAGGAGCAAAAACATTTATGACTTGTTTTGGAAATAATGGTTGTGTCGAGCATAAACACAATGAAAGCGTTTTACAAAAACAGGACAAAAGTATAAAACAAATGAAAGACCGACGACGCACCAAACAAAGCAGAGTTCATAAGAAAAAAATAAATAGGTTAGAAATTAGAAAGGCAAACTTAGTGGACGAACTTCACTGGAAAACGATAAATATATTACTAAAAATGAACGATTTCATATTCTACGGCGACATCAAAAGTCACGGTATAGTCAAGAATGGAAATAATCATACACTGAATACAGACATGAACAATCTAAAGTTTTATAAATTTAAGCAAAGATTACTCTTCAAGGCGATTGAACGAGGAAAAAAAGTTTATGAAACACAAGAGCATTATACAACAAAAACGTGTAGTTTTTGCGGTTCAATGAATACTCCAGGATTGTCAAGAGTTTATGAATGTAAAAATTGTAAAAAAAAAATAGGAAGAGATGTAAATGCGGCTAAGAATATCCTAATGAAAGGAATTTTGACGCACTTATAAAAACCTGCCCGTCCTCTTCGTTACTTGAGGACGTTAATCGAACCAACTAAATAGGACGAAAATTGAAAGTTTATTTATAAACGCGAAAAAAGTAGTTGAATAAAACGTTTATATAAATTATAAGCATTTATAAGTATTTAGTAGGGTTTTTGTAACG
>JAYTIV010000044.1:0-12919 GCA_043731625.1 Flavobacterium sp.
GGTTGATGGCTGGCGGTTGAGCAACCGCCAAAACACAAGTGGCGGTGGATTTTTTAGGACTATTTTTTTTTCAACTGAAAATTTTCAACCGATAAAAAAAGAAAAAAAATAGTGCTAAAAAAGACAAAGTAGCCACGACGAAAGAAGGAAGCGACCGTGTGGAGACTGGGAACGCAGACAACAAAAAAAGAGCTGCCATTTTTCTTGGCTGCTCTTTTTTTTGGTGGCAAGTGGTCTGTGGAATGGAGGCTTTTTCAGCCGACTGGAACAGCCCAGCGGAACAAAGGAAGCGACCGAAGAGAGACCGGTTTTTGCTCTGCTGTTTGGATTTCTATTGCTGTTTTTTAAACCTAAATTTCTTTTATTGGATGATATAAATTAATCGCATTTTGCAAAATTTCCAGTTCTGTTTGTTTGTATAAAATCGTGGTTGATGCTCGTTTATGTCCTGCAAAAACTTGTACAATTCTCGTGTCATTTTCCTTTTTTAAAAGATTTGCAATTACACTTTGGCGGATTTTTAGAGGTTGTAATCGATCGTTTTTTTGCCGATGATCATTAATCATTCTGTTCAAAACATTGGGGCGAACTTCTTCTTTTAATTTGCCTGTAATGAGCGTTTTTATTGGCTTTTCTGATTGTATTTGTTGGATTAATTTTGGATAATCTTCTTTTATAAAATTCAAAAAAAGTAAAATTTGTTTGGCTTGTAATGGCAACGTTCTTGATTTCTTTTTGTCGCTAGATTTGATATAAATTTCGGCTTTCTCCAGATTAATATCTTCAATTTGTAAAGTACAGATTTCGCCAACCGTTAAACCTTGATAAATGAGTAAACTAATTATTACTTGATTTCTTCGTTGTAAAACTGGGTCTTTGTGGGTGTCTTTTAAGAAGTTTTCTAGTGTTTCTAGAGTGTATAAAGTATCGACTGCAATTTGTCTACTAATCTTGTCTTTTAGATGCAATTCACTACAAGGATGGTCGTTTCTTTTGCCAATTTCGAGTAAATAATAATAGTAAATTTTAACGTTTAATAAATAATGTTTGATGGTTTTTGGTTTTAGATTTTCGTTCTTTCGTAAATGTCCAACGTAGTCTAAAATATCGCTGTATTGTGCTGTTTCTGCTTTGTTTTGTATAAAATTAAAGTATTTTCTAATGCTACACAAATACGGATTTAAGGAGTTTCTTTTATACTTTTTTAAAAAATATTGTTCAAGGGTCATCGTTTAAAATTTTGAGTTGTTCTGTCGAGATATGCGTGTAAACTTCGGTAGTTTCTAGATTACTATGACCTAAAAAAGTTTGTACTTGTTCTAATTTCATTCCGTTTTCTAAAAGATGCGTTGCGATAGAATGGCGTAAAGTGTGCATTCCAATTTTATTTAATTCTGCTTGTTTAAACCGTTTTCCAAAATTCGTTTTATCAATCAATTTCTTTAAGATTAAATTAAAACTGCCTGATTGCATTCTCCGATTTTCAATATTTAAAAAGATTGGTTTTATTTCTTTATTTTCCTTTAAAAATAATTTTAATTCTATAACGATTTGATTTGTAATAGGAACGATTCGCCTTTTGTTGTTTTTTCCGCTCTCAACAATCAATCTATTTTCCTGTAAATCAATGTCTTTTTTGTTGAGTTTTACCATTTCTCCAACTCGTAAACCACAACCGTAGCCAATATTTAAAATCATTTTTTCTTGTTCGTTTTCGCAATTTTTGTATAATTCTTGGATTTGGTTTTGAGTGAAAATAATCCGTTCGGTTTGTTCTTTTTGGGTATAAAATTTAAAACTCGATGCTGGATTGGTTTTTAATTTTCCAATTTCCAGTGCATAACCAAAATAATTTTGAATATTCCGAAGTCGGCTATAAATCGTTTCTTTTACTAGATTTTCTTTGGTTCTAGTGTTTTTTTGAGTTTTAATGAAGCTTTGATAATCAACAATGTTTTTTGGAGTAATTGCTTCTAATTCATTAATTTGTAAACTTTCTAACCAACTAAAAAACTGTTTTAAATATAAATATCTCGATAAACAAGTATTCGGATTATAACCCAAAACAAGTAAATGTTTATTGTAATTTTCGGCTTCTTCTTGGTAGATTTTATTGTAAAGTTGTTTCATCGTATGACGTTTTTTACACTTATGATGCTTTTTGCTTACTCAATATTTTGGAATTAGGAACGCTAGACTATTTTTTGATTAAAAACCTATATTTTACAACACTTCACAAAGTTTTCTAGCGTTCCTTTTGCGTTCCACAGTGTTCCAAAGGTTGGTCATACTTGCTTTTGCTATGATGTTTTTTTCTGTTTAATTGTTTCAATTTGTTTCATTAAAAAGTCTTTTATTTCCGCTCTTAATTTCTGATAATTATCCCAATAACATATTTTATATCTGATTCCTTTATTGCTAAATCCGCCTATTTGTTTGATATATTCGAGTTCTAAAAGTGTTTGTATGTATCTAAATATCTGCGTTTTACTTATGCTTAAATCTTGTCTTATATCTCTTAAAATAAATTCTTCATTATCATTTTTCACATACTTTTTCAATCGTTCAAAAAATTGTCTTAAACTTCCATCGAGTTCATCTACTTTTAAAATAATCGATTCAAATAATATTTCTGTGGCTTGTTCAATATCTTCGATTTCTGTTATTAATTGATTGTCTTTTGTGAGTTGTCTTTGGTATTGATTTAAAAATGTAACTTGCTTAATTACTGCTTGATACATCTCGTTTAACCTACGTATTTTATGAACTTTTTCGGGTAATTGTAGTTTGGTTGCATATGGATTTATGACTTCGTAATGTTTTAAATTTCTAACTATTGCTTGTATAAAACTTACTGCTTTTTGGCTTTCTTTTGGGTCTATTTCTCCCGCATTCCGTTTGTTTTGGTTCTCGATTATTCTTGTGGTTTGCTCCTTACTTTCATCAACTGCAATTAAAAAACTTCTACTCATATTGTCTTCGTAAGTCTCGCCTTTTGTTGTCGCTGATAAACTAGAGAACTGCCCTTTTACTTCTTTTCTGGTCGATTTATTGTTTCCTTTTTTGTCTTTCATCGATACCGAACTACTCAAAAATTGGTTAGAAATTAATTCTCTCAAAGCATACAAAGCATCTTCTTTTAGTCCGTCTAAATCTTCTATTATGATTATTTTTCTAAACAAGTCAAACTCGCCCCAATTGTACAAACTGCTTTCGGTGATCCTGGTAAAACGTAGAACATCTTCTCCTGGCATTAAATCCGCTATTCTTGAGATAATATGAGTTTTTCCGCTTCCCGAACTTCCTTGTACAATGGCGTGGATTGGGCTTTTGTTCATATAACTGATGATTATTAAGAACAATAATAACCGTGAGTTTTCTTCGCCAACAATACCCGATTTGCCGATTTGTTTATTGAGATTGGTTAAAAGATTTTTCTGTTTTAAAAACTCGATTGGTTTGTTGTCCGCCACAGATTGCACAGATTTAACGGATTTATTTTGTTTTGGTTCTGCTTTATCTTCAATAGAAAAGTTTATAGGTTCAATTTCATCAGAAAATAAAATAGGTTTTCGATTGTTTAATAATTCTGTAAATATTCCATTTTCGTGCAATTGCAAGGTTTCGTTTATGTCTTTGTTTGGTAGTTCGATTGTTGATGTTTTGTAGTTTTTAAATTGCTCTGAATACTTTTTTACGGCTTCTTTTCCTGCTTCATCATTATCAAAACAAAATATAATTTCTTCGAGTTCTGTAAGTTCTAAAATCGCTTTTTGTATTTCCTCATTTAATCCGTTCGTTCCATAACACGCTAAAACGCTATAATTTTTTACTACTTCATCAATCTGCAACAAACTCGCACAATCAATAATACTTTCGGTTAAAATGAGTTTTTTAGTTTTAGGATTTGGATAATTTGGATAAAGTCCTGTTCGGTTCTTCAGATAAAAATGTTTTGCTTTTGGTTCGTCTAAAACACTTCTAAAATAGAAACTTACAATTTCGTTTTCTTTGTTCTTCAGCGCAAAAACTAGGCTGTATTTTCCAAAAATAGAATAAGCAATATCTCCAGTAGCAGTTTTTAAACCATTATCCAAAAGCAACCCAACGGCTAAACTATTATTGATTAATTCTTCTGTTCTTCGTTCTCCGTGGTGGAATTGTCCGCTGTTAAAACCAATTTCTATTTTGCTATACTCTAAATTTCTTTTCTTGCAGTATTCTCTTGCTGGTGTGCTATTTACCAATCCTTTTCTAAAACTCTTAAACATAGTTTCTAAAAAAGTTATTCTTTGAAGTTGCGAGATTTCAGTAGTTTTTTTCGTTTCCCAAACTACTGGTTCTTGATTTCCTATCATTTGCTCACATTTTACAATCGCTTCGTGTTTGGTTATCTTTTCATAATCCTGCACCCATTGTATTTGGTCGCCTTTGGCTCCACAAGCGTGGCATTTGTAAAAATGCTTCTCTAAATTGACTTGCAAACTTGCCGTTTTATCCTCGTGAAAAGGACAATTGAGCATATTGTTTTTTGGTTTTAAGCCGTAGTGTTGGAGGATTTGGGATAACGTGAGATTGCTTTTTATGTCTTGGATTTCCATTGTTTACAGTGATAAATTATTTTGTGGTTAATTTCACAACTGCAAATATAAAATAAAGTTTTGTTTTTAACAACTTAAATGTTTTGATATTAACTACATATTGCTTAAAATGTTTTTTATCACTACTTTTGCCCTATGAGTTTAGCAGAAAACATAAAAACAATACGAGAGGAAAACAATTTTAAACAAATTGAAGTAGCCACACATATTGGCGTAGACAAATCGGCTTATAGTAAGATTGAAAAAGGTTTAAGAGCATTAACTGTGGACGAGCTCCAAAAAATGTCGCAACTTTTTAATTTAACTACTGACCAAATTATTAATTATGATGGTAAAATTCCAACCGAAGTAATTATTGAAGATAAAACAGCCGTTGAGCAAATTAGATTAATACAACAACTCGAAGAAGAAGACAAACAAACGATTTTTAAACTTATTGATAAAATGCTTACCAATAAAAAATTTAAAGATTTCTTCGCTAAAAATGTAGCAACTTTGTAAACGACAAAACCCAGCCAACGGCTGGGTTTTCTGTTAATTTACATTTGTTCAAGTAACTACTCATCTTTTGATATGTCTAAATCATCATTAATTTTATTTTTTAAAATAAAATTTTTAAAGAAATTATAATTCAATGGTTTTGATAACGTATCTTTTTTTATATCGCAAATATAATATCGTAAAATTTTCTTTGATACTTTTTTCGGTTCCATAGAATAGGTAGTGTCCTCTGAAAAGAAAATATATTTATCATCAAAACTGGCACTTACTGCGCCACTATCAATTACAAATTGATGATCTCTAACAACACGGTTTTGTCTTCCTCCTTCATAACTAAACATATAATTGTTTGGTAGCTCTTCATCAGAGTCACTCATTGGAAAATTACAAGAAGCAAAAGTAATAACGAATATTAATATTATTTTTTTCATAATTGTAATTTTAAAATCTAAATCCGTGTGATGTTTGATGATAGGTTGATACTGGTGGTGGAGAATATTTTATTGTATTTAATCCTCTAAAATTAATTTGATAAGGTGTACCTTCTCCTGCAAAGAATTTACCTATTGCATTTGCAGTATTTCTTCCCGGATTATCCCAAAATGAACCTTCTTGATTAAAATCATAAGTATCCGGGTCAATACTGACTTGATTATTCCCCTGATACTCAACCCATATTCTTCCATAAACTCTACCGTCTTTAGATGTCGTTAAAGATTGAACTAAATATTTTTGTCCTTTGACCATTTTACTTGGGTCAATAAAATTTAAATCTACTTTTGAAGCATCAACCGTTAAATCTCCATTTCCATTTGCCCACCATTCATTTGCTTCTTCTAAAGTAAGTTTACCATCAGCATCGGGTCTTTTAGGTTGTGGCTGTTTGGTTTGATGAGCCAAATGATTCAACCCACTAACCATTAACCCAGTAACCGCACCTTGCCAAAAGTTACCTCCTGTTAAGGATGAACCAACACCACCAGCAATAGTACCAAAAGTTATCATGCCTGCTCCAGTTTGTGCAAATTTACCACCTATACCATTCCAATGACACGTTTTGCCATTTGGGGTATTACCTCCACTCCAAGCACTTGCTGCTAAACTACTCAAACAACCTGAGGCAAATCCATTCCAGAACTTACCGCCTTGAACACTAGTAATACCACCTTGAAACAAACCATGAGCAGCTGCTTGTACAGAAGCCCTTAATACAAAACTATTTATCGTACTAGTCACGCTACCAATTCCAAAAGTAATAGCACCACTAAAACCACCGATGAATGCACTACTAGCAATACCAATAATATCTATAGGTTGATGATTTACAGCCGATATAAATAAATAGCTTGCAACAGCAATAAGTGCCCCTATAAGTATTGGGTTATTACCATCTATATCTACATATTTTAAGGGGTTATTGTGTGCATAACTATACCGATTATAATCCTGAGTACTTGTAGGATCCTGAATAAAATTGTCTGCTTGCAACAATCTATGCAATTTTGGGTCATACAATCGTGCGTTCATATTGATAAGTCCTACTCCTTGCAAATGTTCATGTCCTGTATAACCTCTATCAATAAAAGTAAGCTTATCAAGAGTAGTTCCAGTACCATCTTCTACATTAACAATATTTCCCCAAGCATCAAATTGTCTTTTTTCAACAATTGCTCCTTCATTATTAGTAATCGCTATTATACTACCTAAATAATCACGATGCAAATAATAATTTTCTCCTGTTCCTCCATTACTTTTTGCTAATAATGGTGCGCTATAGGCATCTCCACCTATATAAATAATAAATTCAACTTGTTCAGGTATACTACCATTGGGCTTGGTGTATTTTATTTCCATGGTACCATCTGCACTGTAATGCTTTCTAGTAGGTCGATCTATCGGATTAATTGCTGTACTACCATAATACATCGTATTCCTTTGTTGCATACCATTATACCCAAAATCAATACGCTCATTTGCTTGAGCTATAGAAATAGGACACTTAAAAGCATTATATTTAATATCTTGTCTGCCAATTGGCGTGTAATAACTGAGAGCATCGTCAGTTAATTTTATAGTGTTATTTTGGTAAGGATGCTCAGGATTCGTGTACCTGTATTCTCCCAATTCGTTTTTAGTTATTTTACCACTATCACTATAATCTTGAGTAAATTCTTTATATGTATTTACCAAAAGATTATCTAAATTAAAATTCAAAACTACACGATCTTCATTTGGATCTATTGCCACAGCATAAAAATAGATATAAACATCCCCATAATTGGTAATAGTGTAATAGTCAAAAAGTCCGTCGTCAATAATGTAATCTAAGCTATGGGAAATAGTATTCGTAAGAGGATCTTTTTCATAAATTTTAACATGCAAAATAGAATTATTACATAAAAATGGAGTGTAAGAATGGCAATCAAAATTTGTAATTAAACAATCAAATTTTATAGTAATCATTTCACCAATTGCAGCATTGCTAACAATTTTTTTAGTAATTCCGTTTGTATAATCAAATTTCACTTTCAATACCCCTTGTTCATTTGACATATATCCTCCGTTAGAAATAAATCCTTCTACACCAGAATTAAACTTGCAGTTCTGGTAGATTTTAAAATCGTTTGACCAACCTGTTAATCGATTTAATTCATCATAAATAAATTCCTCAGTTGTATTAAACAAACTATTCATTCTCCAACTCAAATTATTAGTATATAAATCAAATGAATTTTGTAATGTCATAAAAGGGTCGTGATTTGGGATCGAATGAGAAATAATATCAGGATTACCTGAAATATCATAAGTTTTACTTATCGCAGTAGTATTACCTAAAATTGAGTTCATAAGTTGTCCTCTGGCATTAAATTTTATAGCTTCCCAAAGTAGCGCCCCTTGTTCATTTGTATCTCGAATTTGAAACAACTCATTCAACATATACTTATTAAAAACCGTTTTAATACTAGATTTACCGTATGCAGCAACAGTTGATGTTTCGGTTTCTACCCTTCCAAAATCATCAAAAGTCAGTTCTTTGGTATAGGTTTGTTGAGGATTGAATATGTTTTCTACAGTTTTTTTCAATTGTTTAGTTTCGGTACTTCCCGAACCTATATCATAAGAATATTCATAGACACTATTGCCATCAAATTCGTTTGTTACGTCAATTTTTGTCAACCATTTATAAATTGGGTCATAAGTATAAACATTAAAAATATTTGTTCTATCCTCAACTGTTTTTCCAATAACTTGTTTTGATAGTAGTTTGCCAATTGCGTCATACCTATTTCTGGTATACCCTTTAAGAGTTTCTTCTTCCAATAGTTCTCCATAGGCATTATATTTATATTTATAAATTCCTCCAGAAGGGTCATTCATTTCAATTTTTCTACCCCAAGCATCATAAATGATAGTCATTTCGGTATTATCATAGATTGATTTTAGTAATTTTCCCTCGGCATCATATTCATAATGAATAATTCCACCTGGAGTATCAGTAGAAGTCATTAAATCTCCATTAGCGTTTTTGGCAATTTCCTTTTTCAATACACCATCGTCGGTTTTTACGATTAAACCATCATATTCATAAGTCGTAATTTTTCCGGTAAATTCTTTTAACTGTATTATACGACTTAAATCATCATAAGTAAGGTAGGACCATTGTTGTGGTTCATCACCTTCAAAGTAAGGTTCGCTTTCTTCTGATTTTCTTCCTAGCTCGTCATATTTTGTATCTTGCAAAACCATTCTACCAGACAAATCAAGATGACCTTTCCGAATTACTCTTGCCAATGCATCACTTACTGTAAAACTTTCACCACCACTTTCTGGATAAACTTTTGTAATATATTCATCCCCATTTCTTTCATAACTATAGGTAATACTTTTACCGAGATAATCTGTAACAGAAGAAGTTTTACCCCAAGCATCATATTCATTACTAATAGTTTGATTAAAAGTGGTATTTGTTTGACTTTTTACCAGTCCATACAATTCATCAAATCCATTATTGATGGTTTCAATACCATCTGGGGTAATTGTTGTTTTTACATATCGATTACTAGCATCGTAAGTATAACTAGTTTTTCTGGGAGAAACATTATCAACTCCTGTTGTCCCAGTAGCGCTAATTGTTTTGTCTTTTAAATTCCCATTAGGAAAATAATTCATATCTTCAACCAACACAACATGATTATTCCCTTTTGTTTTTTCAGCTTTAATTACATTACCATTATTATAATAGTATTTTTCACTACTTGTTTTTGTATCATCATAAGCAGTGATTATAGTATTGGATGAAGTTGGTCTACCGATATAGTATGAATTTCCAACGCCAGTTATACTTGAATCAAAACTGGTTTCAGTAATTTTTGTGCTTTGTAGTTTGACATCTTCATAATTTTTTGAAGTCACAATATCGGGTAAAAAATATCCATCAGTTGTATAATGATAGGAGGTTTCATTTATCACATTGGTCAATAAATCAGTTGATTTTTGTTTGTCTAATAAAAGGGTATATCTTTTGGATATAGGATCAATAATTGGTGAGGTATAAGTATTTTCTATTTTAGTTAATAAACCTTGACTGTAAGGGGATGCAAAATTAAATGGTGTGTCACTATTTCGAATTTCGGTATAAGACCATATTTTAGAATTTCTTTTAATAGGGTCATTTTCTGTTGCGCTCCACATTTTTTTTTCATTGCTCGATAAATACCAGTTAGTTCTTGCTGTTTTCTTGAATCCTAATGTTCCAATTCCGCCAAGATTTATGATAAAATCCGAATAAACAAAATCTTGAAATTTAGAAACACCAAGAGAAGTATTTTTAATTTTTGAAATTAATAATGCATTTGGAACCTCTTTAATTTTTATTAATGGATAAGCAAGAGGTGTATTATAATTTATAAATGTAGACCCAATAGTACCTGCTATCATTGGTTCATAAACAATCTCATCAACTATTGACCCTCCAGATTGAGTAACTTTTAATAAACTATTATCTTTGATAGTATTTTTAGTGAAATTAACATAGATTTTTTCATTACCCTGTGCTGGACTTCCATTTCTAAATAATAATAAATCATAATTTAAATTATTATATTTTAATTGTGGTGATATAGGATAAACAAAATTATCGTTACTTTCATTATCCGTCATAAAGTCGGATATATAGTCCTGAACAAAATTACCATTTGGTTTTTTTGCAAATGAATATACTCTGAAAGAATTATTATAGGGATGTGAACCACACCAAAAACATTCATCACGATAACTATCAGCTTCAATACGAACTAAATCTGATTTTCCATCTTTATTAGTATCCATTACAATATAATTATTATAATAATTATTAACATCATAATGGCGCTCAGGCATATATGCCGTAATAGGTTTGGTTTCAATTTCAAAAAAATCCCCATTATCTAGTTTAGGATTACTGTAATAAATATGCCATAAAAAACAATAATCATGATCTTCACATCCAACCCCAGTAACATTAGGGTGTATCATATCGATTTTGCCATCACCATTAAAGTCACCAAAATATAATGGCCTTTTTTCATAAAAAGAAAAATAAAAAGTTCCTTGACCAATTATTTCAGCTTCAACCCAAGGCGCAGTTAATAATTGTTTAAAACTAATAACCTTGTATGAATGATCTCTTTTAACTATTAACATATCATCTTTTCCGTCTCCATTAAAATCTTGAACATACTTTTTATCATCTATTAAAATTGTAGATAAAAATGATAAATTATTAATTTTAACAAACCCTTTTTCTCCAAGTGTTGATGAATTATTTGGATTCATATCTAATAAGTATAATTCCATATTATCAAAATTGTATTTTTTTTCACATCCAAACCAAGCATTTAATATATTTTGATGTCCACGTTGCCTTGAAAAATAAAAATTTTCATTTGTTTGATTAAAAAACAATATTTCACTTATTCCATCACCATTAAAATCTCCGTTTAAATACGTATTTGAATTTTTTATTGGTGATGAATCTTCACAATTGTCAGGTAATTCTGGATTTGGCACATTATATCCTAAATCTACACTAGTATTTAAACTTGAATTATAAACAGTTGAATTATTAATAGCAATTGCTTTGCTAAATAAATTTGAAACTCCAGTACCGATGCCATTAGGCACATTGGTTTTGTATACATTAAATATTAATGAATTTGTATTTTCTACAATATTCAATAAAAGTGTTTTTTGATCTAATATAGTATTATCAAGCGTTCTAATAAACATTGTTTTTCTTTCATCAGATGTGAATGGTAATATATAAGGATCAGTATTATATCCTGTAGACATTTTATTTTCCCATACTAAATTTAGTTTCCCATCACCTTCTATATCACCAGCAATTGTTCCTTTCTTAAAGCCAAAATCAAATTCATTATAATCACTTTGTCTTACTTTTGTTAAGGTCATATTTGGAGTAGTAGAATTATATTCAAATTCTATTGGATTTGCAGGTTCTAAAAGACCATTATATTCTTGTATTTTTTTTACTCTAAAATATCCATAAGTATCTACAGGATAATGTGTTATTTGATATTTTTTGAAAAGTTGATTTTGAGTTTCAACTTCAATTTTTGTTAATAAATCTATTTTACTTACTATTGTTCCTTTTAAGTATGCTTTTTCAGCAAAAGAATCAACTGTATAACTAAATTTTATTTTATTCAATGGAGTTATATTGCCGTTAAGGTTAGCACTAAAGTTTATTTCTTTAATTGTTATTGTATTTAATGAATGAATTACAGAAGTATTATTTGGGCTAGATAAGTTATAGTTATAAATAATAAAATTTCCGTTTGCATCTTCAAATCGTGTAATATAATAAGAATTCAAATCTACTGCCTGTATACCATTATAATTTCCATACCATGCTCTAGATCCATCAGGACTAGTTACTATAAAATACATAGTAATACCAGAACCCATAAGTTGAACTTTTGTATTACTTTGAATTTCGGTTTCATAAATAGAGCCATCTCCCCAATATGTCCCTGATTTGAGTAATAATCGCTGTCCATCAAGAGCTAATTTGTCATTATCATCAAAGTCTACACCATCAATAAAACCATCAATATCCAATCTTGTAGCAATTCTTGTGATAGATGAAATTGAATTTATACTCCAGCCTTGTCCTGCAATTCCACCTGATTGTCCACTTACATAAAGCAAATTAATTGTTGGCCCAACACTTTGTATGCTAGGCGGCAATGCTATTGGCAATGTAAATGTCGCCTGTCCAGAATTTGTAATGTCTAATTTTCCTTGCGTATCATGAAATTCTTGTGAAAGTATTGTTTGGCAAAAAAATAATATAAAGATGTATTTTATAAGTTGCATAGGTTTTGTTTTTATGGTTAATAAACAATAAAGTTTTTTGAGTCTAAATTGTACTTTTTAATCTTTAACAATTTTTAATGTTTTCTGATTTCCTTCTTTATATATAAGAATTAAATTGTAATAGCCTTGAGGGTAACTACTAAAATTTACCACCAAAACTTCTTCATTTTTTAAATCTATATATTGCTTAATGAGTTGTCCTGTCATATTATATATAACTACAGAATCAACATTTTTATCAAGGCTATTTATCCATTTCACATGCAATTCTTCCTTAACAGGATTAGGATAATAAGAAATATCATTATACAAATCACTCTTTTTATATTCAACTGAAGTATTTGATTCTGGGTTATTAGATTGCTTATTTTGCATGTGAATGAGCTCTCTTACAATCTGATTCCCCACGGGATCATAATCAAAACTTAATGAATTGAGTT
>JAYTIV010000045.1:0-12892 GCA_043731625.1 Flavobacterium sp.
TGTCTTTTTTAGCACTATTTTTTTTCTTTTTTTCATCGGCTGAGTTTTTTATTTTTGAAAAAAAATAGTCCTAAAAAATCCACCGCCACTTGTGTTTTGGCGGTTGCTCAACCGCCAGCCATCAACCTCAATACGAACGCTAACGCTAAAGTTTTTGATTTGTTCCGCTAAAGCTTCACTTCTTCGGTTGCCGTTACACGCTCACATCCTTACTCTTCGCTCCGTAAAAACTTCGCTTCGTTCCCAGTCTGTGGTGGCTGTCAGTGACCGCAACACCGCCACCCGTTCAGCAAAAAAAACCTTTTTACATATTGGAATAAATAGCGGTTTTTTTGCTTCACTTGGGGTGTTTATTGTGTTACCGCAGACTAACGCCCTTTGGTTGTTTGCTCATTTTTTTAGAAGATTGCCAAAGGGCATTTTCCTAAAAAAATAAGATTTTGCAATGGCAATCTTCAAAAAAAATCGAGCGCCTGATAAAACTTTATCCGCCAAGTTGGGTCTTGAATTTAAAGTTTTGGGTTTTTTTGCCAATTTATACCGATAAAAAAATGAACTTTTTTTTTCAAATGAAAAAAATAAAAAATTAAATTATCTTTGAGCCGAAGAAAAAGCGTTTTTTGAAAGATTGAGTAGTGATTTTGTGAAAGTGAAAGCCTCGGGCGAGTTAAAAATGAAGTAGGCTTGATAGTCAGTGGGTTGAATCATACAGCACACATGATAGAGGAAAAACAAAACGTAAGAGCTGTTTTAAAACGATTAGGGCTCAAAGGTGGAGATAAAGCACCGAAAACCTATGCGACTTTAAGATTGTTATTAAGTGATTCAGCTATGCAAGCTCAATCTTTTTGGGCAGGAAGTCCTACAGTTGGTGAAGGAGGCCAACTAAGTATTGGGAAAGGAGATTATATTGATACTCCGATGGGACGAGCAGATGCTGCTACTGATATTTTTGGAAATGGAGATATAGTAATGTATGGAAACTCATTTAAGAATTGGGAAACTTTAACTTACAATACTGTCCACGAATTACAACACCGTTGGCAATGGTCTATGGGATATATAAATACTTGGGCAAAACAATTTGGAGGCCGACAAGATGTTATTTGGAATATGGCTGAATATGATGCAAGAAGTACCGTAATTGGCTGGGGGTTTAATCCGCCTGCAGGTTATGTCTCCTCTCATAAATCTTATGTAAATGGTCAATTCCCTAATACAATTAAATAAGATGAAAAATATATTTTGTACAATCTTAGTTTTATTTTTGTTGCAATCGTGTAATAAAAAAGATGATGATTTAGAACTAATACTTTTAACTAATGAAATTATATGTGTTGATATATCTTTTAGTGATGTATTTGAGGTTAATAAAAAAGGGTATTTTAATATTCGAATTTACGATACCTTATCTAAGAATATTGTAAATTACAAAATTGTCAACAATTCAAGTTTTAAATATTTTATTGTTTTAAATGAAGATAATATCGATGTATTAGAAAATAATTATTTGAATAAAAAGGGGATTGAATATGATGGTGTTTTTCTTAATCTATATAGAAATGACTCTATATTAAAAACTAAAACCACATTAATATCAGTTGGTTCTAGCTATGAAACAGAATTAGAGTATTATAAATCAAAAATGTATAAGCTAAATTATATTGATTCTCTTTTTATTGATAATGTTAGTGAAAGAAAATTATACAAAACAAAATTACCATCTGTATTACATAGAGAAATTTTAGAGAATAGTTTTGTAATTTATCCAGGAGAATCTAAATATTTTACGTCATTAGTAAATTTGCCTTTAAGGAAAAATAAAATAGGATTATTAACTGATATAAATAAAATAAAACCCAATTTATCCTCTATTTCAATTGTTAATAATGTAAAGTATACAAATGCAAAGTTAAGTGAAAATCAAAAAAAAGAAATCGAGGAAAATGGATATACTTTATTTGATGGAGTAATACAATCTAATAAAGTCCCTGTGAGAATGGTAAGTATGCCAAAGATAAAAGAATAGGCTTATGATTATGATTTGAAAATATGCTAGCTTAACCATTTGGTCTATTTGTAGGAGGAAACAAAAAGTTTTATATGTAGATTTAATATTATTAACCTTAATGCAAAACCAGTTCAAAAAAGTTGTTCTTTACATGTTGTAATTTACAATTTTTTCGGGTTGTTTAAATTTGTTATTTATTTATATAATGATAGAATGAAAAACAGCTCTTTCGGGTAATATTGAAGAATTTGAAGAATATAAAAAACTAAATTGTATAATTAAATAATTCATTTGTTTTATTAATAAACATAAATATTATTAAATTTGATTTAATGAATTTAATACCATCAAAAATATTGTTTTTTCTTGTTTTATACAGTGCACTTGCTTTTTCTCAAAAAGAAGCGAGTGTTTGGTATTTTGGTAAAAATGCAGGTTTAAAATTTAATGATAATGACAGTGTTACTGCACTAACAGATGGACAACTTGATACTTATGAGGGTTGTGCAACTATTGCAGATACTTTTGGCAATTTGTTGTTTTATACTGATGGTAGAACAGTTTGGGACAAAAACCATATTATCATGCCCAATGGTAATTTTGCAAGCGGTACAGGGTTGTTTGGAGATCCTTCGAGTACACAATCGGCAATAATTATTCCTAAACCCAATAATCCATTAGTATATTATATTTTTACGGTAGACGAACCTCATAATGGTAATGCAGCAGTTTATCCTAATGTTTTTACGGGTAATTATGATGATGCTACTTCTTCTCCAGAAGATGATGATGGTTTAAATAATGGGTTTAATTATTCAATCGTAGATTTGTCAGTTACGGGTAGTAATGGTAGTATAGGTGATATTGTGAGTAGAAATAATCATCTTGTTACTTATAATACTAACCCACTCGGAGAAGAAATTAAGTTTAAATGTTCTGAAAAAATTACAGCAATTGCAAATGAAACAGATAACTCTTATTGGGTTTTAACTCATTTTATTAATAATTTTTATGCTTTTAAGATAAGTAGTTTGGGTGTAGATCCAACACCAGTAGTTTCTACATTGGCACCAACTATTAATTATAATGGGTATCGTAGAAACGCCGGTGGCTATTTGAAAGCTTCACCCGATGGTGAAAAAATTGCAATTGCTCACAATCAAAACATTAACACATATGGCGATTATGATTTTTATACTGGTTCAGTGTATGTTTATGATTTTAATGGCGTAACAGGAGCTGTATCTAATCCTAAAGCTGTTTTGACAGGCGAAAGAGCATATGGTGTTGAATTTTCAAATAATTCTAATGCGTTATATGTTTCTTATCAAACTGCAAGAAATGGAAGAAAAAGTATTATTTCTCAGTATAACCTTCTTAGTTCAGATATTCCCTCAACAAAATTTAATGTTTTTGAAACAGTAGATCCATGTGGTGCTTTACAATTAGGAATCAATAATAAAATTTATTTTAGCAATTGTTTTAAGAATTATTTGAGTGTTATTAATAATCCAGATGCATTGGGAGCTAGTTGTGATTTTGTAGCATCTGGTATTGTGCTTCCTGCAAATGAATTTTGCTCGCTTGGATTGCCACCTTTTATAACTTCCTTTTTTAATGTATCGTTTGCTGCTGAAAATTTATGTTTTACTGATTTTACTTCATTTTCATTGCATACTAATCAAACAATTAGTTCTATTTTATGGGATTTTGGCGACGGTTTTACATCTAATAGTCTAAATCCTAATCATCAATATGCTGCTATAGGAGATTATTTGGTAACTGTAACCGCTACTACTGGAACTATTACTAGAGTAAAAAGTAGAACCATCACTATTTCTCAAATACCATTTATTGCCAATGCTATTTCAAATAAAACTACTTGTGGTAATGCAAATATGAATTATGATTTATCTCAATTTAACAATTTGTTATTAGGGAGTCAACTTTCTAGTAGTTTTGGAGTTGCCTATTTTTCAAATTCAATAGATGCTAATCAACATTCTAATTTATTATCAGCATCTTGCAATTTATCTATTGGAGTGAATACTATTTATGCAAAAGTTTATAGCTTAGCTAATGTACATTGTAATGCAATTACACAATTTAACATTACATTATTTGACAAACCAGATATAAATGTTGTAAATGATTTTTTTAAATGTGATGATGTATCGAATGATGGTATTGCTTTTTTTGATTTGCAAAGTAAAATAAATAGTATATTGGGATCTCAAAGTACGAATGATTTCTTGGTAACTTTTCATAAAAGTCAAAATGATGCTGATGCTAATATTAATATATTGCCATTGAATTTTCAAAACACAAGCAATCCTCAAAACCTCTTTGTACGTATTGAAAATAAACTAAATACTAATTGTTATAGTACAAACTCTTTTCAGATTGGACTATTTCAAATGCCTTTAATCAATACTGTTTCTGATTTGATTTTATGTGATGATATTAGTAACGATGGTATAGAAGGTTTTGATTTATTCTTTCAAAATAATTCTGTTTTAGGAAGTCAATCTCCTAATGATTTTACAGTTAGCTATCATTTATCTCAAAATGATGCTGATCAAGCAATTAATGAATTAGGATCAAACTTTATTAACACTGAAAACCCTCAAAAAATATTTATACGAGTTGAAAATAAGTTAAGCACAACTTGTTTTGTTACTCAATCATTCGATGTTATTGTTCGTAAAAAACCAGAAATTATAATGAATGATTCCTATACTATTTGTGATGGAGTTCCAATATACATAACGGCACCTAATGGATTTAATAGTTATTTGTGGTCTACATCAGAAACGACAAAAACAATTAGAATTAATGAAGCAGGCAATTATAATTTGACTGTGACTCAAGATTATGGTGATGTTGTATGTGATGTAGTAAAAAACATTGTTGTTTCAAAATCTTCTATTGCAACAATTACAGACATTCAAATTATTGATTGGACCGAAGATGAAAACTCTATTACAGTAAACATAAAAGGAGATGGTATTTATGAATATTCTATAGATCATCTGAATTTTCAAGATAGTAATGTATTTACTAATTTAAAAGCAGGAGAATATACTGTCTATGTTAAAGATAAAAAAGAATGTGGAATAGCTAAAAAAACATTTTATTTAATGACCTATCCAAAATACTTCACACCAAATGGAGATGGATATAATGATAAATGGCAAATTAAATTTTCTGATATTGAACCCAATATGTCAATCAAAATATATGACAGGTACGGAAAATTGATTGTTGCTTTTTTTGGAAAAGATTTTGGTTGGGATGGAACATTAAATAATATTCCATTGCCATCAGATGAGTATTGGTTCGTTATTCAACGTGAAAATGGTAAAGAATTTAAAGGTCATTTTTCTATGAAACGATAATAAACTATAATAAAATTTTCCTCAAGCTAGCCCGAGTATCTTGCTCATACGCTCGCGCTAGCTGAGGAACTAATAAATAAAGATCGAGTAGTATTATTAATGTTTTTAGATTATTTAAATAATAATAAAATGAAAAATTTATTATATACAATTATTGTTTTATTAGGATTTAATATTTATTCTCAAAAAAAAGAATTTCTTTTATCTGAATTAGATAATAGATTATTAAATGAAATTAACGATCAAGGATTTAGAAACTTTAAAAACTCACCATTTTATAACACAAAACACACACAATTATTTATTTATCCAGTTTTTTGGGTAAAAGCAAAGAATTCATTTGAGTATATTGATTTCTTTTCAATCAACAGTATTTTTTCAAATTTTTATTTTGAAAGAAAATCAAAAAAAAGATTAGAGAATTGGATAAGTTGGGTTATTGTAAATAAGAACAATAATGATATTTTTAATTCTGATTTTAAAAAATTTTATTCCTATAACAATGAAAGTAAAGATTATGGCAATATACAATTCAGAAATCCTTTTTCAGCAATTGAACTTGATAATATATTATATTCTTTTAATATTCAGGGATTTAATGGGTTTTTGACTTTTTATGTAACTAAATCAAATAAAATTTTTATTTATGATTTTAAACTTGAAAAAATAATTACGTTAGAAGAATTTGATAAAGCACTTAAAGAAAAAAAGTATATTTATGAAAAGTTGTAATTATTATATAATTTAAAAAAATTCAAGGTTTACATTATCAACAAATAATTCTCAAGCTAGCACAAACATCTTGCTCGTGTCCAAAACTTCAATAAAACAACAATACCAATTCAAACTTTAAATTTCAAAAAACAAAAACCCGAATATTGCTATTCGGGTTTTGTGGTACCTCCAGTAACACAAAGCCAAATTTGTAAAGTATTGATTTGCAAGTTAATTATATTGTAAATCAATTAATTATGATTTTTAATTTATTTTTAAACTATCAAAATATATCATTAAATACCAGTTATTGTCATTTTATTAGTGACCGAATTAGTGACCTAAATAAATAATGATTATCTTTGATTTTTTAAATAAAGATAGCCATGAAGTCAATAACAGTGAGGTATATTCTAAAACATTCCAAGAAGAAACCTGAATTAAGAACAAAGAAAGAGACAATATATGCTAGGGTTAACGGTGGTTTCGCTAAATATATTAACGGAATAAGAAAATATGAGAATTTTGATTTGACATTAGATGTAAAAATTAAACCTCAACATTTTGGGATTGTGATTAAAAATAACTTCATATTTGATGAGGTCACTTTTCAAAAATACGTCAAACAAAATGTTGCTGTTAGGACAAAAATGAATTTACTAGATATTGCGATTGATAAAACGATAAATCATTTTGATGTAAATCAGATTGAGCCAACAAAAGATGTTTTCAAGCATGAGTTATTAATTTCTTTGAAACGAAATGAAAGGAAAAAAAACGAGACATTTACTATTTTAGAATATCTTTTGAAACAATTGGACAACTATAGGATTGAGGACAACACAAAAAAGAGTTATGTTACACTTTCAAAATATATTATAAAATATCAAACAGTAAAAGGTATTGTTTTGACGTTTGATAATTTTAATAAAGAAATGTACTTTGATTTTTGGAATGTTCAAGATGATATTTTAAGCGGTTTAATAACAATTCCTAAAGTTGAGGGCGAACGAAAACAAAAGATAAAACCTAACGGGTTTTTAAAAAATGGAATTTCAAAATATCAAAAATGCTTCAAGAAAATTTTAGGCGATGCTGAAAAGGATAAGATTAAAATATCAATCGATTTGAATGACAAATATCTAGTTGAGGAGGATGTTGAAAGCAGTAAAAATATTTATATAAATGAAGTAGAACTTCATAAAGTAATAAATTTTATTCCAACAAATAAGGACGAGCAAGAAGCAAAAGATTACATAATTTTATCTAGTGTTACTGGAATGCGATATGAAAGTATGATTGATGCTTTTGGAGTTAAAATTGAAACGTATAAAGACGATATTTATCATTTTGATTACATACACTCAAGGCAAAATAAAACCTCAACAGAATGCGTTATTCCGTTATTAGCACCAGCGAAAAAAGTTTTAAAAAATTACGACAATATTTTTCCTAAATTTTCTGATAATGGAACTTTAAACGGATATTTAAAAAATCTTTTTACAGTTTTAAAAATTAATTCAGAATCGATTTTAACATATAATACATTTAAACGAGGAATAATTATCGAGAAAAAAACGGTAAACGAAATTATATCAAGTCACGATTTGAGAAAATCTTTTGCGTCAAATCTTTTAAATTTAAACGTATCGCAAACTCAAATTGACGATGTAACTCATCCTGACAAAAAGAAAAAAAACGCTATGGCGATTGTTTATGATAAAAGAGATATGTTAGACAAAGCTAAATTATTTGTTGATGAAATTTATAAAGCTAAAAGTTCAGAGATTTATAAATTCTAATTAATAGGTGCAATTTTATAATTGCCAAAATCATAGTCAAGAATCCCTAAAAAAGAAAATTACACTTTTTAGGGATTTTTTATTTGATATAAACTTTACTTAATTATAACTTCTAGTTAAGTTGTACAAATAATAATCACATTTAGTAAAATACTTTGTCTTTTGCCTAAAACGTGAATATTTATAATAAAGGGGAAAATGGCTTGATAGCCTACTAGTCCTAATTATATCTAAAAGTAAATAGTATGAAACAGAAGTATAATGAATTACTTGAGAAAATAAATAGTGGTAGAATTAAAATATATTACAAATTAAATGAGTTGGAAGAAATAACTGGATTATGTTCAAGAAGTCTCAAGTATAGAATGAAAGTTGTAAAAGAGAAGTATAATAATATTCCAAGTTTATTACAGAAAAAAGGACGTGAATATAAGATTCACTATACAATAGTTGATGAGTTCTTACCCAAGTATAAGAAACAACAAACCAATATTTTTAATCACAATTGGGAAACTCTAGTAACATGGAACTTGAAAAATAATTATGAAGTTAAGTATCATGTAGAATTGATTTCACAAATTAAAGAAAGTATGCCAACAACAAATATTGCTTATGTGATTGAGGAAGACGGCAGAGGTTTTAACCATTTACACGCAATCATTGATGAGGATAAAAAAGAAGTTGAAAAGGCAGTTGATGAGGTTTTAAATAAGTATTTACACAAAACCGATTATAGAAGCCAAATCGAAAAGATAAATAATAAAAGTAGCGTCACCACCTACTTACAAAAAAGTGGTAGAATAACAATTATATAAAATAAATATTATGATGATTTACAACGAAGTAGAAATAATCACAAACCTAAATCACAATCCATTTTTTAAAGGATTATTAAAGCAATACTGCATAATGCACTACGAAGCGGATGCAATTTTGGATGACGAACATTTGATAATGGAATACAATTATTTGAACAATAACAACAAATTACACGAGCTTTTTGAATGCGAAATGTTAAGTAATTATTTTGATTGCTAAAATTAACGTTAAGGTTACCCATCTTATATAAGAGGTGTTTTTTGACTTAAAAAGTGCCAATTAGAGATGTTCACAAAAAATTTTTGGTAGTTTTTTTGGTGCTATTTATGTCTTCGTTCACACGTGAACGCTGGTAAGACAAGAATTAAAATTCCTTTATTTTATGGGATTTTGCAATAATAATTTAAAGTGGTGTTCACTTTAAAAAAAAAATATTTTTAAAAAAATGGAAAATGACGATATAAATGGGAAAATTTCGGTTAAGCAGAAAGAAATTTCGATTGAGCAAAATCCAAATAAAAAAGCAAAATTAAATAATGATTTACAGATATTAAATTTGCGTAAACAGATAATTACATTCCAAAAAAGGATTGAACAAATTAGAAATAGTTTTTAAATGAAAAGTTTTAAGGTTCAGGTGTGGTTTGGAGCAAACAAAACAGAATTGATATTATCTGCTACAAATTCCGCACAGGCGATTACTTTAGCGAAAAGGATTTATACTACTGGTAGAGTAATTTCCGCACAAGAAATTAAATAATAATAAACCCGCTCAATCGAGCGGGTTTATTGCTTTATGCCATAATTAATTTTTGAATTTTTTGGGCAGTCCCTAAACTACAACCCCCAATTTTTGAAGCCCTTCTGAGTGATTCGCCATTTTTTAATTCACGAACTACGGATTTATATTTTGCTAGAAATTCATCATCATTAATCCTAGTGCCATATAAACGACCTTTGTATGTTCCTTTAAGTTTTGCAAGTTCAATGCCTTGTTTTTGACGTTCAAGCATATTGCTACGCTCCATTTCCGCCACGTTACCAAGAACGCTGACAATCATTTTAAAGCTCGGATTTGGCTTGTTGTTGATTAACGAAAACATTCCAATATTTTCAACAAAGACTTTTACGGATTTTTCATTAAAATATTCAATCATTGTTAGAATATCAATTATTGAACGACCTAAACGGTCAATTGAATTGATATGAATTTCAGAAATATTATCATTTTCAATATCTTCAATAAGTTTACTTGCTTCTTTTCGCTCTGAAAACTTTATTGAACCTGATACTTTATCAATGTAAACTTTTGAAAAATCTTTGGTATTAATTTCTTGGCGAGCTGTGTTCTGGTCTGATGAGGATACACGTACATATTTTACTTTTGTCATGGCTTTTAGTTTTAATTGCATTACAAATGTAGTGTATATTTTTAGACTGGCAAAAATATACGCCTAAAAACCAGGTTTTTAGCTAAAATTAATATGCTATTTTCAAGTATGACCTAAAAATGTACAACAAAATTATTTACTGTCAGATTTTGGCAAATCAATTCCTTTAAAAAACTCTTCTAAACTAATATCAAGTAGTCTACAAATTTTGATTAGTGTTTTCAATTCAAAATTTGCACCCGTTTCCAATCTCCAATAAGCAGACCTACTCATTCCTAATTCAAATGCAATGTGTTCATAATTAGCGTAACCTTTCAACTTTCTTAATTCTTTTAAACGCAAAGCAATCGTCTGAAGTTCGGGTAATTTGAGATTTTCTGAAGAATTTTCCATACTTCAAATCTCAAGTTTTTGCCTTTTCTGAGGTACTCTAAAATAGAGTACACTATAAAATAGAATTTTTTATATATTTGTCATTAACAAGAAAATAAATATATGGAAAATATTGAATTCACTAAAGAGCAATTTAAGTCAATGACTAGATTACAAAAAGCCGAAATAATTATGAAATCTATTGAATGTATTCAAAATGGGAAATCATTAAAAATTGATGAAAAAGTTTACACAGAACTTTCAGGTTTTATTTATTGGGTTGTTGATAATGTTTAATGTAAAACTCAAATCTTTAAAATCATAAAATGATAAAACCTATTACACTTTTCAGTTGTTTATTATTATTTGGTTCTTGTACCAAGATAAAGGAAAAAATAGAAAGTTACAATGTAACCTCAACCTCTTCTCCTCAAGTCGAAAATGATGAAAACACCAAAATCATTGAAGAAGATTATAAATCTTTAGAAGGAACTCCTTTTCATTTTAATGAAACTAATTATACTAATGGCTCTGAAGCAACAGCTTGTAGCAGAAAATTGTTCGGTAGTGATATTATAAAAGTTTTGAGTGATTATGATTTTAATCCTTCAAATGGCTCAAAATATCCAAGCACTTCTCGTCTAAACGAGGATGGTTACCTTGAAGTAAATGCTCAAAGCGGAAGCAGTATTTATTATGGTAATATGAAAGTTTCTGCTAATGGTCAATTTGTTTATTTTGATGGCTATACGCAGTCATATTCAGGTACGTATAATAGGACTCAGGTTAAAATAAAATTAACCCCAATCCAAATTCCAAGTCATCCATTCCAAATTGAAATTGAAATTGAACAATATGGCAAAGTAGTAATAAAAGAAGTGTTAACAATTGTAGCACCACCATCTGGTTGCTAAAAGTAACTATGTAATAGAGTAGAATAACTCTCAAATCTCATCCTATTGCAAATTGATGGCGAAGGAAGAAATCTTAATTAAAAAAATGTAGAATGAATAGATTTAGGATAATAATTATAATGACTTTGTTTAATTGTGTTAATTCATTTTCAAATGGAATTAATGTTTGTAAAACAATTCAAAATGATTCAATTAAAAAAACACTTTACATTAATCCGATAAATGATGTAATTCTATTGTTGAACCAAATTGATATTGGTATTCAAATAACAAAAAGAGTTAAAGAAATAAGCTATAAAGAGGTTGTTGGACAAGAAGGAAATATTGATACTTTGCTGATAAAAACTGTTTATTTTGAAAATGGATTTATTAAATCTTTTTCGGCAAGTCGTATTAATAGTGGGGGAAAAAATTATGAAAACATAAAAAAACAAGGACATGAGGTTAATTTTAATAATCTTGTTACGATAAATAAAGATTATTCTAAAATGATATGCCAAGAAATAAACAAATCTAATGGTTTATGTATAAAATTAGATAAAAATGATAATTTAATATTTTATCAAGGATATGTGATTGAAAACAATAAGGAATTAAATATAATTTCTTTTACTAAGTCAAACGAAGATGTACAAAAATACAATTATTACGGTCTAATGATTGAGAGAATTAACGGTACTTATAGATATAAGTATCATTATGAGCTTGATAGTAAAGGTAATGTCATAAAAAGAACAAGTGAAGAAATTACAAAAAATGAAAATGGAAAAGATGAAGTGTTTGTAAACGATGAGTATTATAAGTATGATTATGATAATAGAGGAAATGTTTTGAAAAAGTATTTCTCAAAAAACGTAGATGGAGATTTTACTTTAAAAAGCGAGTTTTTCTACAACGAAAATAATATTATTTATAAGATTATTAGAGGTAGAATTTCACTTAAATTGGCATATTTTGATTAAGACAAGCTTTTCATAAGCTTGCAACTAATTTTATTATTTCGTATATTTGCTTTAATCTAAAAAAATAAAAACCGTTGGTGTTATTGCGGGAAACATTTCCAAATGTATTTTAGATAAAAGCACCGAAATAGTTACATGGATGGATTATGTAGGAACAAAAGAAGCGATGCTTATATTAGGCATTAAATCTACTACAACTATTATGAAGTATGAAAATGAAGGTAAAATAAGAGTTTATAGACCTTTTTCAAATAGGAAACGTTACAAAGTTTCTGAACTTCTAAAGTTACAATCAAAAGGATAGTTTTTAAACTATCCTTTTTTTTATGTCAATATATTAGTGAGTAAATTAGTGACCTCAAAGAAAAAACCCTAACTATCTAGTTGATGATTAGGGTTTTGTGTTTTTAAAAGTGGTACCTCCAGGGATCGAACCAGGGACACATGGATTTTCAGTCCATTGCTCTACCATCTGAGCTAAGGTACCTTACTCTATCGAGGGTGCAAAT
>JAYTIV010000046.1:0-2025 GCA_043731625.1 Flavobacterium sp.
GTTGTGCTAGGTTCAGCAGTAAATAATGGAGCTACACCAACTGCAAATGAAGCTTATGATCCTAAATCGCTAGAGCATATTCTTGCAGAAACATATCCTGTAGAAGAAGATATGATTAAAGAAATGGAAGCTTTTAACAAAGTATTTCAAAAATATGATGTCAAAGTTTTTAGACCAGAAATGATAGAAAACTACAACCAAATTTTTACTAGAGATATAGGTTTTGTAATTGATGATATTTTTATAAAAGCTAATATTCTTCCAGATAGAGAACGAGAACTAGATGCTATTCAGTATGTTATAGATCAAATAAATCCTGCTAAAGTGGTTCGTCCGCCAGAAGAAGTTCACATTGAAGGTGGCGATGTTATGTTGTGGAACGATTATATTTTTATAGGAACTTACAAAGGTTCAGATTATAAAGAATACATAACTGCACGAACAAATATGGCTGGTGTGGAATATATTAGAAATTTATTTCCTCATAAAATTGTCAAAGAATTCGATTTAGTAAAGTCTAAAATTGAAGCTAGAGACAATGCATTGCATTTAGATTGTTGTTTTCAACCAGTAGGAAAAAATAAAGGAATTATTTACAAAAGTGGTTTTCGTGAAGAAGCAGATTATGTTTATTTGGTAAAATTATTTGGC
Source organism: Flavobacterium sp. (assembly GCA_043731625.1). GTDB lineage: Bacteria > Bacteroidota > Bacteroidia > Flavobacteriales > Flavobacteriaceae > Flavobacterium. The sequence goes on from JAYTIV010000046.1 coordinate 652, forward strand.
AAAGAAAACCTGTTTCACATTACGCGTGATGAAATGTATAATATGAATTCTAACGTTTTTTCAATTGATGAAAATGTAGTAGTTTCTGAAAAAAACTTTTCAAGATTAAACAATTGGTTGCGTGAAAATGATTTTATTGTAGAAGAAATTCCATATGCCGAAATTGCTAAACAAGAAGGACTATTAAGATGCTCTACTTTACCATTGATTAGAGATTAATTTTACTTTTGAACCCAAATAATTACTATATTTGATATTAAAATAGTTTAAAAATGGAAACTACAACTTTTAAAAAAGACATTATCGATTGGATTTCACAACTGGAAGACAAAAAAATTTTAATGGAAATTGCAAGCATAAAACGAAATGCTACTTTTAATTTTGAGGAAGAATTTATAAAAGGAGTTCCTTTGGAAGAAGCTAGACAAAAATCTATTGAAAAAATTAGAAGCTATTGGAAAAAATAAAAGTAGTTTTTACGGATGAAGCAACTAGTTATCTTGACGATTTAGTTGAAATTTTATATAGAAAAGATTATTTTGGATTTATTGATAGTGCAGAATTCTATGTCTCGGATATTTATTATTTCATTAAAGAAAACATTAAAAATTTTCCAAGTAAGATAACTCCAACAGAAATTAAAAATTTAGGAACAAATTATATTTTCTACAAAACAAAATCTAGAACAACTTGGTATATTTTTTTTGAAAAATCTAACTCAGATTATTTGGTAACTTATATAATTAATAACCATTGCGAAGAAGCGAAGTGGTTGTGAAATTTAAACCACAAGCCACAAGCCACAAACTACAAACTACAAAAAAATGAACCAAACAACCAATTCCATCTTAATGATTCGTCCAGTTGCGTTTAGAATGAACGAGCAAACTACGGTAAACAATTATTACCAAAAAGTCCTTGACGGATTAACTCCAGAAACGGTTAATGCCAAAGCGCAAGAAGAATTTGATACGTTTGTAAACAAATTAAAAATGGTTGGAGTAGATGTAAATGTTGTAAACGATACAGTAAATCCAGACACACCAGATTCTATTTTTCCTAATAATTGGATCTCTTTTCACGAAAATGGTGATGTAGTTTTATATCCAATGTTTGCCGAAAACCGTCGTGCAGAAAGAAGAGAAGATATTCTTGATATTCTAGAAGAAAACGGATTTGAAATAAACGAAGGAATTATGGATTATACTGCTGCCGAAGAAGATGGTTTTTATCTTGAAGGCACAGGAAGTATAGTTCTTGACAGAGAAAACGGAAAAGCATATTGCGCACTTTCTCCAAGAGCAGACGAAGAATTATTTATAGAATTTTGCGAAGATTTCGATTTAAATCCTATAATTTTTGAAGCATTTCAAA
>JAYTIV010000047.1:0-5009 GCA_043731625.1 Flavobacterium sp.
TTCTTTTTTCTTAGCTTCACCATTCGCTAATTCAGGATATACTAAAGACCAATCTAACTCATCATCTGGTTTATCAAAAGCAGAAAGTCCAAAAATAAACGCTTCTGTTCCTAGTCCAATAATCAACATTGGGCTAGCACCAGGCCAGTGCATTAATTTAAATAATGCTCCGATGATTACAACTGCCGCTCCCATACCGTAAGCGAAATTCATTGCTTTTTTGCTTAATAATGCCATAATAAAAAAATTTAGTTAGTTAAGTTAATTTTTGTTGGTTAATTTATTTTTTAGGAGATTTTCCTGTAGTTACTGTTCCCATATAATCTTGAACAGTTCTGAATCCTATGTAACTTCTTGCAGTGTCTGCATATTCGAAGTCACGAGTACTTACTTGCAAGAAATAAGCAACATCTTTCCAAGATCCACCCCTAACCACTTTACGCATGTTTTTAGAATCTGGAACATTCGGGTTCATAGTTGATACATATTCATAAGCACCCGCATCATAAGACGAATCTGTCCATTCTGCAACGTTTCCTGCCATATTATACAAATTATAACCATTTGGCTCAAACGATTTTGCTTCTACAGTATACAATGATTGATCTGCAGCATAATCTCCACGGTTAGGTTTGAAATTTGCTAAGAAACAACCTCTGTCGTTTTTAGTATAAGGACCACCCCAAGGATAAGCTCCAGATTGTAAACCTCCTCTTGCAGAATATTCCCACTCAGCTTCAGTTGGTAATCTAAATGAATTTGTTAAATCTCTACCTTTTTTCTTAGATTTGATATAGATATTTTTCTTTAATGTTCTCCAAGCACAGAATGCTTTTGCTTGTTTCCAGTTTACACCCACTACTGGGTATTCTGAATAAGCTTGATGCCATAAATAGTCATTGTGCATTGGCTCATTATATGAATATGCGAAATCTTTAATCCAAACAGTGGTATCAGGATAAACTTTGATTTGTTCTGTTTTAATAAATTCTTTTCTTTTTCCAACTTTTGCTTTTGCAGCTGCTTGAATATCCATCCAAGAATAACGGAATTTCAATTTATTTACATCTACAGTGCGCAAACCGTTATAAGATTCAGCAACAGGTATGTACATAGAGTCCATTACTTCTGTATAATATTCATCTGGATATTTAGCCGTATCTTTGATTAGTTTTACTTTTCTATTTAATTTTCTTCCTGCATAAGCATCATCTTCTGTACCTACACTATAATAGTTTTCGTACATGTATTTGTCATACGCAGTCATTTTTGCCGGATCTGCATCGTTAAATGCAAAATCGGAAATGCTTCCTGCATTTTTACCGCTTTTTCCACCTTTAGCACCACCTGTTCCTGCAGTACCACCACCGCCAACTTCATCGGCAAGTATAGCAAGACGAACCCTCATTGTAGAATCTTTTACCCATTCTACAAATTCACGATATTCGCTATTTGTAATTTCTGTTTCATCCATGTAGAAAGACCTAACAGTAACTGTTTTAGTTGGCGCATCTTGAACATTAGCTAAATCATCATCTGATTTACCCATGATAAAAGAACCACCAGGAACTAATGTCATGCCATAAGGTTTCTCAGGATTCCATTTTTTTCCTTTAACTCCAACTAATTCACCTTTGTCTCCTGATCCTCCACAGCTGACCAAAAAAGCTGATATTACTGTAAATGCAATGAATTTCTTCATATAAATTTGGGTTATGTGTGTGTTCATAATTTAAGGGCGTAAACCTATTTATTATTTTCCAAAAAAACAATTAAATGATGTAAAATTTAATTCACGGTTCAAAAATAGAATGTTTTAACCTATAAAAAAAATATTTACCCGATTAAATGCTTAAAAAATCGATAAAAAGCATATATTTAAAGATTTTGTAAGTTTTGTTTTATTAAAAATTGATTATATAAATTGTATTATTTTTTATTTTACCGATTAAATATACTCTTAAACGTACTTAAAGCATATTTTTACGTTGTGCTTTCCACCATCTTTCAGGTATTTCTTGGTTGCATGCTCCCAAATATTCTTCATAAGAACAAGGTAATAACGCAGTTTTTTTTAATTTATTATTAACGTTTGAAATAAATGGAATTTCAATCCACCATCGGTCAGTTTTGTTGCTTTTATAGAAAACCAACTCTTCATTTTCTAACGGAATAATATATTTTAAATAATTGTCTTTACTTCCAAAAGGATATTCATTTGATCTATAATGATATCCTTCGATAAAATACCAAACAATTTGTGCAATTAAAACAGCTTCTTGTTTACTTCCAGTATGATTAAATATCCCAAACAAGGATACTTTATCACTAATGCCGGAATAACGAGATAAAGAACAAATTTCTTTACCAGAAAAACCATTTGGCACAAAATTAGTAAAATTTCCTGATTCAGACGACTTTATGGATGTTAAATCTAAACTTACTATATCTGCATCTCTAAAAACTGGTTCAGCAATAGCTAAATTTGATGCAACATCTCCTAATCGATAGGCGTCAAAATACATTTTTTCTATTAAATCAATTTCCTCTTGAGAATTAAAATACGTCTGAAAACCTATATTGCAATAATTAAAAAGGTTATTCGGCTCGTCTAAAATGATTTTTGTTAAAAAAGATTTTGCAGAAATTGGATGGCTTTCTTTGCCAAAATCAAATTTATTGTCAATCGTAACCAAGTTGACCATCTGTTCTAATTCGTCATAAGCTCTATACATTGCATAAGTCAAATCCTGAGAACCACCTATTATAATAGGTATAATATTATTCTTTATTAAAACAGTTATTACTTTTTGTAATGCAAAATAGGTGTCTGCTAAAGATTCACCTGGAAGTATATTTCCTAAATCTGCTAATGAAACTTCCCAATTTCCAGGATAAAGTGAATATAGTTCTTTTCTAATAGTATTTAAATCAACTTCCTGCTCCTCTTTATTACCTCTGTTTTCTGAAACACCTATTATAGCAATATTAATTTTTGAAATATCTGGAAAATCCTCACTTGTATGCAAAACCACTTTGCTTCCAAGATTTTGACTTGATAATTCATCAATAAAATTAAGAATATCAGTATCTAAAGGTGATAGAAAATCAAATTCCATTTATTATTTCTTTTTTGCTGTTGCTTTTTTAACTGGAGCTTTTTTTGCTGCTACTTTTTTTGCAGGTGATTTCTTTTCAATCATTTCTTGAACTTCGGCAAGCGTTAATTTTGAAGCATCAATATCTTTACTTAATTCTATTTTGATTTTTCCTTTGGTGATTTCAGATCTTCCCCAACGTGCTTTTTGAACCAAAATTCCTTCGGCTTCCCAATTGTGGATTACCTTATCTATGTTTTTTTGAAGTTTGTCTTCGATAATTGTTTCAATATCTTGTTGTGATAAATTATTGAAATTGTATTTGGCACTTACATTTATGAAAATTCCGTTCCATTTTATAAATGGCCCGAATCTTCCAGTTCCTTTTTGAACACCTTCACCTTTATAAACGGCAATTGGTGCATCTGCTTGAGTCTTTTCGTCAATTAAAACTTTAGCTCTTTCTAAATCAACATCCAATGGTTCTTCTCCTTTTGGAAGCGAAACAAAGACTTTACCGAATCTAATAAATGGGCCAAATCGTCCAAGACTTACTTCTACTTCTTCGCCTTTGTATGTTCCTAATGCTTTTGGAAGTAAAAATAAATTTAAAGCTTCTTCCAAAGTAATGTTTCCTATATTTTGTTCTGGTCGTAAACTTGCAAATTTCTTTTCTTCATCATCAATATCTCCAATTTGAGCCATTGCACCGAATTTCCCTAATCGAACCAAAACCGTTTTACCTGATTCTGGGTGTTTTCCTAAAATACGTTCACCACTTTCTCTATCAGCATTGGCTTCTACATCTTTTACATTTGGATGGAATTTATCATAAAACTCCTGCATCATTTTGGTCCAATTGATGTTTCCTTCTGCAATTTCATCAAAATCTTGTTCTACTTTGGCAGTAAAATTATAATCAAGAATTTTTTCGAAATTCTTAACTAAGAAATCAGTTACAATTGTTCCTATATCAGTCGGAACTAATTTTCCTTTATCTGAACCTGTATTTTCTTTCAATACTTTATCTGAAACTTTCCCAGATTGCAAAGTCAATTGGGTGTAATTTCGTTCTTGACCTTCAAGAGTTCCTTTCTCTACATAACTTCTGTTGATGATAGTAGAAATAGTTGGCGCATAAGTAGACGGACGACCTATTCCTAATTCTTCTAATTTTTTTACTAAAGAAGCTTCAGTATAACGACTTGGTGGACGAGAATATCTTTCGGTTGCTGTGATATAATTATTAACTAATTTTTCGTTGATTTTCATTGCAGGCAACATTCCTTCTTGTTCTTCATCGTCATCATCATGTCCTTCAAGATATACTTTAAGGAATCCTTCAAATTTGATAACTTCACCCGATGCAGTAAAAACTTCTTGATGATTATTGGCTTCAATTTTCACATTAGTACGTTCTAATTCGGCATCAGCCATTTGAGAAGCTAATGTTCTTTTCCAAATTAAATCGTATAATCTTGCTTGATCTCTATCTATATTAACCGTATGACGTGACATATCTGTTGGGCGAATTGCCTCGTGTGCTTCTTGTGCACCTTTACTTTTATTTACAAATGTTCTTGGCTTAGAAAATTCTTTCCCATACGATTTTATAATTTCAGCTTGTGCAGCATCCATTGCATCTTTAGAAAGGTTTACGCTGTCGGTTCTCATATAAGTAATCAATCCTGCTTCGTATAATCGTTGTGCCAATTGCATTGTAATTCCAACTGGGAGATACAATTTACGAGCTGCTTCTTGTTGTAAAGTAGAAGTTGTAAATGGTCCAGCTGGAAATTTTTTGGTAGGTTTTGTTTCTAAATCGGCTACCTTATAATTAGAACCTATATTTTTAGCTAAAAAATCTTCGGCTTCTTTTTTTGTATTAAAATTCTTTGGCAATTTGGCTTT
>JAYTIV010000048.1:0-12553 GCA_043731625.1 Flavobacterium sp.
GATGCCATTCCGCATATTCTCTGTGGAGGTTTTACAAAAGAAGACACTGAGAATTTATTAATAGATTTAGATTTTCTAGGAATCAATAATGTGGTAGCACTTCGTGGTGATGCTTTAAAGAACGAAACCTATTTCAAACCCGAAAAAGAAGGTAATGAATATGCAACCGATTTGGTTTTGCAAGTCAATAACCTAAACAACGGAATTTACTTAGACGAAGATTTACAGAATTCTGCATGTACCAATTTTTGTATAGGAGTTGCGGGTTATCCTGAAAAACATATGGAAGCGCCAAGTTTGGACAGTGATATTCACTTCTTGAAGCAAAAAATAAAAAATGGTGCTGATTATATCATCACACAAATGTTTTTTGATAATAAAAAATTCTTTGATTATGTTGCCAAATGTCGCGTAGCAGGAATTACAGTGCCAATTATTCCTGGGCTGAAACCTATTTCAACTAAGAAACAACTCAATTTAATTCCGCATCGATTTTCATTAGAAATTCCAGACGATTTAATAATGGCTGTAGTAAAAGCAAAAGATAATGATGCAGTAAAACAAATAGGAATAGAATGGTGTATTCAGCAAAGCAAAGAATTAGTTGAAGCAGGAATTCCTGTTTTGCATTATTATTCTATGGGAAAAGCAGAAAATATCAAGGCAATTGCAAAAGAAATTTTCTAGAACTTTTAATTTCTTCATTTTATTATGCAATCAAAAACTTTGTAATAAAATGCTATATTTGACGCTTTTAAAACTCTAAAATGAGAAAGATTTATTATCTTTTTATTTGGTTCACAATTTCAGTAAGCGCTCAGGATTTTAAAGATTCCAATACGTTAGAGATTTCTTATTTAAGAGGAAATGTTTTACCACATACTCCAGATTTACATCACCTGAGCGGGCATCCAGAAGGAGTAATGATTAATTTTTTGAAACAAACTCACGGTACAAAAGAATGGCAAAAAGCGTATGATTTTCCTGATTATGGAGGTTATTTTTTATACCAACGTTTTGATAATGAATATTTAGGAGCAAATTATTCGGTTGGAGCACTTTATAATTTTTATTTTTTAAATAGAAATTTGCAACTCAAAGTTTGCCAAGGAATAACCTATGTTTCAAAACCTTACGACAAAATAACCAATAGCAAAAACAAAGCTTTTGGGTCTACAATTATGCCTAACGTAAATTTTGGGTTGACTTTTAAAAAAGAAAATTTTATTGATAAATTCGGGATTCAAGCCGGAATACTTTTTACACATTACTCCAACGGAAGGTCGAAATCACCCAATAGTGGATTGAATACCTATCTCTTAAATCTTGGGATTAATTATGATTTTGATGGAGAAAGTAAAAACAATCAAGACACAATTTCTACTACAAAACGACTTACAGAACCTTTAAAATATAATTTTGTTTTAAGGACTGGAGTCAATGAAAGTCCAATAATAGGAAGTGGTCAGTGTCCTTTTTATCATATTGGTTTTTATGTTGATAAGCGCATAAACCGCAAAAGTGCTTTACAATTAGGAACAGAACTTTTTTTGACTACATCGTTTAAAGATTTTATCAAATTTAAATCGATTGCTTATCCAGAAAAAAATATTGATCCCAATACAGATTATAAAAGAGTAGGACTGTTTATTGGCTACGAACTTTTTGTAAATAGAATTTCATTGGAAGCACAAGTTGGGTATTATATTTATGAACCTTACAAAAACGATATTTCAATTTATGATAGAATTGGCATGAAATATTATGTTTCAAAAAAAGTTTCAATTGGGTTTATGGTAAAAACACATGTTTTTTTAGCTGAAGCATTAGAGTTTGGAGTTGGTATACGATTATAAGATTATGAAAATGAAAAAATTAATTTGTTTTATTGGTTTGTTTATACTTTTAATTTCTTGTGAAAAACCAAGCGAATGTATCGAATCTACTGGCAAAACCATTACAAAAGATATTGCTGTTACTGCATTTAACAGAGTTGAGGTTTATCAAGGAATTGAAGTTATTATTACGCAAGGTTCAGAATATAAAGTAGAGATTGAAACTGGCGAAAATTTAATAGGAGATATAGAAGTGACACAAACGGGATCTGTTTTGAAACTAATAGACAATTCAACCTGCAATTGGGTAAGGCAATATGGACAAACAAAAGTAAATATAACAGCGCCAAATATCGAAGAAATATATTCAAAATCAGATAGAAACATTCGTTCAAACGGAATTTTATCTTATCCTATATTGCGATTATTTTCTTTAGACAAAGATGGTGATGGCAAGAATGGAGCTGGAACAAGTGATTTTATTCTTAATCTCAACACTACAGAATTAGTCATACAAACCAACACGGTTTCAAGATTTTTTATCTCTGGCGAGACAATCGATGCAAATTTTAACTTTTATGCTGGAGATCCAAGAATAGAAGCACAAAATTTGTCTGCTCAAAATATTACAATTTATCATCGTGGATCAAATGATATGATTGTAAAACCGATTCAAAATGTTTCAGGAAAATTGTTAAGTACAGGAAATGTAATTTTAAAAAACAATCCTACATCAAATACCTTAACGGCATATTATAAAGGGCAAGTAATTTTTAATTAAATTTTAGAAAATATTATTCTTTAGTGATTTCTCTAAACAACGTTTCTAGATTTTTATTTTTCTGATTGAGTTGTAATGTCTTTAATCCGTTATCGTGAGCAAAGTCAAAAACGGCTGGACGCATATCGGTTTCAGACAAAAAAGTTAATTCCCAAACCAAACCTTGAGTGTTTTTATATGCTTTCAAATGTGGGATTTTTGCAATAGATTCTTCAGTAATTTTAAGGTCAAATTCTACTTCAATCACTTGTTCTTTATTGGCAGAAATCAGATTGTCTAATTTTTTATCGGTAACAATTTTTCCGTTATTGATGATAATTACTCTATCACAAATGGCTTCAACTTCTTGCATAATATGAGTAGAAAGAAAAACCGTTTTGTCTGCGCCAACATTTTTAATCAAATTTCTTATTTCAGTAAGTTGATTTGGGTCTAAACCTGTTGTTGGTTCATCTAATATTAAAACATCAGGATTATGAAGCAAAGCGGTTGCCAAACCTACACGTTGACGATAACCTTTTGAGAGTTGACTTATTTTTTTATGACTTTCAGAAGACAATCCTGTTAATAGAATTACTTCTTCAATACGAGATTTTGCTACTTTATAAACATCAGCATTAAAAGCCAAATACTCTCGAACATACAAATCCAGATATAATGGGTTATGTTCTGGCAAATAGCCAATAGATTGTTGCACTTCTTTCTGATTTTCAGTTACATCAAAACCATTTACAGACGCAATACCTTCATCAGCGTTGATGTAAGTAGTCAATATCTTCATTAATGTTGATTTTCCTGCACCATTCGGACCCAAAAAACCAACAATTTCTCCTTTTTTAATAGAAAAAGAAACATTGTCTAATGCTTTTTGCGCACCATAACTTTTGGAAATATTTTTAACTTCTATTGACATAATTTGATATTTGAAGCAAATGTAATAATTAATATAAGAAATCTGAAATGCGCTAATTCAATAACGCTTAATTTAGTTTTTTATGATTTTACGAAATCGTTACCGTAACTTTTTATTTTTATTTTGTAAAACCTAACCTTTAATTTTCTACATTAGCAAAACATAAAAACAAAATGAATATAAAATTCACAACATATTATAGCTATTTCTTTTATTTCTTCTTTGGACAGAAAAAGGGATTGGTATTGTGTTATGTAAAAAAGTAAATTATATAAAAACATAAATAGTAAATCCCGATGTAAATCGGGATTTTTTTTTATTCTGAATTAAGTTCAGAATCTTTTGAATGAAATCAAAATTAATGAAAGAAAAAATAGCCATACAAGGAATCAAAGGTTCGTTTCACCATCAAGTAGCATTAGAATATTTTCAAGAAAATGTTTTGGTTGATGAGTGTTTGTCGTTTGAAGCAGTTGTTGATAGTTTGTTAAACAGTCAATCGCAGTTGGCAGTTATGGCAATCGAAAATTCTATTGCAGGTTCAATCATTCCTAATTATGCTTTGATAGATAAGAATAATTTACACATTATTGGCGAATATTATCTTGATATTATTCAGAATTTAATGGTGTTGAATGGGCAGAAAATTGGAGATATTCAAGAAGTTCACTCGCATCCAATGGCATTATTGCAGTGTATGGATTTTTTAAAAAAGCATTCCCATATAAAATTGGTTGAAGACAAAGATACTGCCGAAACAGCAAGAAGAATTCATCAAAATCAATTAAATAAAATCGCTGCAATAGGAAGTAAAGTAGCTGCAGAAATGTATGGTCTGACGATTATTGCACCCGAAATCCAAACAGTAAACAACAATATGACTCGTTTTTTTATCATTAGTAAAGAAGAAAGTCAAGTGCCAAAAGAACACATTAATAAAGCTTCTTTGAAATTTGAATTAGATGATACGCCAGGAAGTTTAGCAACAGTTTTGAACGTTATGACCAATTGCAAACTCAACTTAACCAAAATTCAATCAATGCCAATTATAGAAACACCATTTCAATATTCGTTTTTTGTAGATGTGGTTTTTGAAAAATACAAACATTATGAAAAAGCTAGTAAGATTTTAGAAATAATGACCAGTCATTTCAAGGTTTTAGGAGAATACAAGAATAAAAAGCAATAACAAAATACAAATACAGTTACAATATCAAAGTTAAAAATTGATTTTTGACATTGCAATTGATATTGACATTGAAACAAATGATACAAACAGCAAAAAGATTAAATAGTGTTCAGGAATACTACTTTTCAAGAAAATTGAAAGAAGTAAGACAGCTTATGTCTGAAGGAAAACCGATCATAAATATGGGAATCGGAAGTCCAGATTTGGCTCCACATTCATCAGTTATCGAAGCTATTCAAAACGCAATGTTTGACGAAAAAGCGCACGAATATCAGAGTTATCAAGGTTTACCAGAATTGCGTCAAGGCTTTGCAGATTTTTATAAAAATAATTTCAATGTAATATTAAATCCAGCTAATGAAATTCTACCCTTAATGGGTTCAAAAGAAGGAATTATGCATATTTCTTTGGCTTTTTTGAATGAAGGAGATGAGGTTTTAATTCCAAATCCAGGTTACCCAACTTATGCTTCTGTGACAGAATTGGTTCAGGCAAAAGCGGTTTATTATGATTTGAAAGAAGATAATAATTGGCAACCCGATTTTGAAAAATTAGAAAAACAAGATTTAACAAAAGTGAAGTTAATGTGGGTTTCGTATCCTCATATGCCTACTGGCGCTAATGCAACTTTAGATTTGTATCAAAAATTAATTGATTTTGGAAAAAAGCACAACATTTTAATTATAAACGACAATCCATATAGCTTTTTTTTAAATGAAAATCCATTGTCTATTTTTCAAATTGAAGGTTCGAAAGAAATAGCTTTAGAACTAAATTCTTTAAGCAAAACCTTTAATATGGCAGGTTGGCGTGTTGGTATGGTTTCTGGAAATGCAACTTTAATTGATGCCATTTTAAAAGTAAAAAGCAATATGGATTCTGGTATGTTCTACGGAATTCAAAAAGGTGCTATCGCAGCATTAAAATTGGGTGCAACTTGGTTTGAAAGTCAGAATAAAATTTACTCAAGAAGAAGAGATTTAATTTTTCAATTGGCCGAAAAAATGAAATGTACTTTCGATAAAAATGCAGTCGGAATGTTTGTTTGGGCAAAATTACCAGATGGAATTCAATCAGAAGAATTTATAGATAAATTATTATATGAAAAACATATTTTCCTCACGCCAGGAACCATTTTTGGTAACAACGGAGAAGGTTTTATTAGATTTTCATTGTGTGTAAAAGAAGAAGATATTTCAAAGGCAATACAAAGATTTTAGATTGTAGATTAACGATTTTTGATTTCAGATTTCTAAATAAAATAAAAAATGAACATTTACATAATTGGAACAGGATTAATAGGAGGTTCAATGGCGTTAGACATTAAATCAATTTATGATGATACCACAATTTTTGGTATTGATGCTAATGAAAATCATCTAGATGAAGCATTAATGCTAGGTATTATTGATCAAAAAGCAACCTATGATGATTTAATTAACGCAGATTTAGTAATCGTTTCAGTGCCCGTTGATGTGGGTTTAGTAATTTTGCCTGAAATTTTGAATAATATAGGAGAACAAACGTTGGTTTTTGATGTTGGATCAACCAAACATCCTATTTGTGAAATTACTGAAAATCATCCTAAAAGAAGGAATTTTCTTGCTTGTCATCCCATTGCAGGAACCGAATTTTCTGGACCAAAAGCAGCTATAAAAGGATTGTTTGAAGGCAAAACAAATATTATTTGTGAGGTTGAAAAAACAACCTTCAAGTTGCAAGAAAAAGGAATGGATTTGTTTAAGAAATTAGGAATGCGAATGCGATATATGGACCCAAAATCGCACGACAAACACATTGCTTATGTCTCACATTTATCACACATAAGCTCTTTTATGCTAGGAAAAACAGTCATAGAAAAAGAAAAAGACGAACAAGATATTTTTGATATGGCAGGTTCAGGATTTGAAAGTACGGTTCGTTTAGCCAAAAGTTCACCAGCAATGTGGACACCCATTTTTAAACAAAACAAAAAACAAGTTGTCAAATCGTTGCAAGAATATATTCAGAATCTAACTCATTTCAAAGAATTGCTAGAAAATGATAATTATGAAGAAGTCTTCAACGAAATGCAGAATACAAATAGAATTAAAGAGATATTAAAATAGTCGATAGCCGAATGTCGAAAGCCAAATGATAAAACATAGACTTTATGACATTCAACTTTAAGACTTTAAGACAAAATTATGGAAAACAATAAAGAAATGAGAACGTGGTTAAATGATTTTAATCTAACTCACCCACTAGTAATTGCTGGACCTTGTAGTGCAGAAACCGAAGAACAAGTCTTGAAAATAGCACACGAATTAAAAAATTCTGATGTGTCCATTTTTCGAGCTGGTATTTGGAAACCAAGAACACGTCCTGGAGGATTTGAAGGTGTTGGTGCTATTGGACTTAAATGGTTGCAAAAGGCTAAAGCCGAAACAGGTTTGCTTATGGCTACAGAAGTTGCCAATGCTACCCATGTAAAATTGGCACTAGAACACGATATTGATGTTTTATGGATTGGAGCTAGAACTACTGTAAATCCTTTTGCGGTTCAAGAAATTGCAGATGCTCTCCAAAATACAGACAAAATAGTTTTGGTAAAAAATCCTGTAAACCCAGATTTAGCCTTATGGATTGGTGGTGTAGAACGATTGTATAATGCTGGAATCAAAAAATTAGGTGTCATTCACAGAGGATTTTCAACTTACGAGAAAACAAAATACAGAAACATTCCAGAATGGCAAATTGCAATTGAATTGCAAAGCAAATTTCCAGATTTACCCTTAATTTGTGACCCATCCCATATAACTGGAAATAGAAATATGATTCAAGAAGTTTCGCAACAAGCGCTAGATTTGAATTATGATGGGTTAATTATAGAAACCCATACTGATCCAGATAATGCGTGGAGTGACGCTGCACAGCAAGTGACACCAACAGTTTTGAAACAAATTTTTGAAGATTTAAAAGTAAAACAACCAACAACAGAGGAAGCCGATTTTAATACAGAAATGATAAAACTTCGCGCGAATATTGACATTGCAGATGCTAAGTTATTAGAGCTTTTAGGAAACCGAATGAAAGTAGCAGAAAAAATTGGGGAATTAAAAAAAGCCAAAAATGTGGCCGTTTTGCAAAACAAACGATGGAATGAAATATTAGGAAAAATGATTCTCGATGGTGAACAAAAAGGCTTAAGCGAAGAGTTTATTCTGAAATTATTCAAAGCCATTCACCAAGAAAGCATTAGTCATCAGGAAAAAATTATTAATTCATAAATATTTTAAATATTGAATTTTAAATTTTAAATGTTGAATAAATCGTAATTTTGTAATCATAATTCATAATTTGAAATTCATTTTGACAGGACTCGTTTATAAATCTACAGGAAGTTGGTACACTGTAAAATCAGAACAAGGAGATTTTATGGAATGCCGTATCAAAGGAAAATTCCGTATTAAAGGCATAAAAAGCACCAACCCAATTGCGGTTGGTGATGTGGTAGATTATGAACTTGACAAAACTTCTGATACGGTTACTGGAACCATACATCATATTCACGATAGAAAAAACTATATCGTTCGTAAATCAGTAAATCTGTCGCATCAAATGCACATTATCGCATCCAATCTTGATTATGTTTTTCTGTTAATTACCATCAATAATCCGCCAACAACTTTTAATTTTATCGACCGTTTTTTAGTCACTGCAGAAGCTTATGGTATCGAATCAATTCTAGTTTTTAATAAAATAGATACATTAGATGATGCTACATTAGATGAACAATTGTATATGCAACACATCTATCAAGAAATTGGCTATAAATGTTTGCGAATTTCATCTACTCAAGGAAAAGGCATCGAGGAATTAAAAGAGATTATGAAAGGAAAAACAACCATGTTTTCTGGACATTCTGGTGTAGGAAAATCAACTTTGGTAAATGCATTGGAACCAAGTTTACATCTCAAAACCAAAACTATTTCTGAGCAAAGTATGCAAGGTCAACATACCACAACTTTTGCCGAAATGTATGATTTGTCTTTTGGCGCCAAAATAATTGACACACCAGGAATCAAAGGTTTCGGGATTGTTGATATGGAAAAAGACGAAATTAGTGGCTATTTTCCGGAATTTTTTAAACTCAAAGAACACTGCAAATTCAATAATTGTTTACACAAAGACGAGCCACATTGCGCCATCAAAAAGGCATTAGAAGAAGATAAAATTTCGTGGACACGCTACAATAGTTATTTGAAAATAGTAGAAGGCGATGAAGATCATTTTCGAACGGATATTTATAATGATGACCGAATTGCAAGTGACGAAACAAGAAATAAAAATTAAATAATTTTGAGAGCTATAATTCAAAGAGTCTCACAAGCATCTGTAACTGTTGAAAATAAAATAGTAGCAGCAATCAATTCAGGATTGTTAGTATTAATTGGAATTGAAGATGCAGATTCTCAAGAAGATAGTGCTTGGTTGACTTCTAAAATTGCTAATCTTCGTATTTTTGGAGATAATAATGGTGTGATGAATCTTTCTGTTAAAGAAATTAAGGGAGATATTATTGTTGTTTCGCAATTTACCCTTCATGCATCAACCAAAAAAGGCAATCGCCCTTCTTATATCAAAGCAGCAAAACCAGAAAAGGCAATTCCACTTTATGAAGATTTTATTCAAAAAATGGAGTTTGAATTAGGTAAAAAAATACAAACTGGAGTTTTTGGTGCTGATATGAAAGTGTCCTTATTAAATGATGGTCCTGTTACAATATTTTTAGACACAAAAAATAAAGAGTAAATGTTAATTTTTTCTAAAAATTTTTATATTTTTGAGAAAACTATACGCCATGAAAAGGATTCTTTATACTTTTTTTTTACTCCTTATTACTCCTACAGTATTTTCTCAAAAAGAACAATTTCCTACAGCAACAATTTCGGATAGTTTAAAACAAAATGCCAATGCAGTAGTGCGATTGTTACAAACTGATATTACGATAACTTCTCAACGTAACATGACAATAACTACAAAAAGAGTAGTTACAATTCTGAACGAAAAAGGGCTTTCTGCAATTGATGCAAATGAAAATTATGACAATAAAACGAGTGTAAAATCAATTGAAGCCACCGTTTATGATAGTTTTGGAAATGAAATCAAACATATTAAACGAAAAGATTTTAGAGACCAAAGTATGATAAGTGGCGGAACTCTTTTTTCGGACAGTAGATATATTTTTTTAGATTATACACCAACTCAATATCCTTTTACAATTGTGTATGAATCTGAAAAAAACACATCAAATACTGCATTTATTCCTGTTTGGATGCCATTGAATGATTATTTTTTAAGTATCGAAAAAACTATTTTGAAGGTTGTTTTTCCTCAAAATTTAGGGTTTAAGAAAAAAGAAATCAATTTCAATAATTTTCAAATAAAAAAATTAATTGATTCTCCAACTCAAATTTCATATTCGGGGAACAATTTTATGGCTCAAAAAATAGAAGAGTTTAACACCGAAAAAACCAATATTTTACCTAAATTGATGATGGGATTAGAAGTTTTTAACCTTGAAGGTGTTGACGGAACAGCAAAAAACTGGAAAGAATATGGAAAATGGTTTTATGAAAATATTTTATCAAATACTACTGAATTGCCGGCAGAAACAAAAACTAAAATTTTAGCATTAGTAGGAAGTGAAACTGACCCGATAGAAAAAGCCAAAAAAGTATACAATTATGTTCAGCAAAAAACAAGATATGTAAGCATACAAGTAGGAATTGGAGGTTTCAAACCTATGCTTGCCAAAGATGTAGATCGATTGGGTTATGGAGATTGTAAAGCATTATCAAATTACACAAGAGCTTTATTAGAAGTAGTTGGTGTGAAATCCTATTATACCGAATTGTATGGTAGTCCATATAAAATGGATATACAAGAAGATTTTTTTTCCATACAAGGAAATCATGTGATATTGACAATTCCTAACGGTGATAAATATATAGGTCTTGAGTGTACGAATCAAGTAGCTCCCTTTGGATATCAAGCCAATTTTACTGACGATAGAAATGTAATTATTATAAAACCTGAAGGTGGAGAAATTATAAAAACCAAAAATTATCAAGACAAAGACAATGCTCAAAATAGTATTGGAAAATATGAAATAGATGCTATGGGAAATTTATCAGGTTCAATTTCTATAGCGTCTGAAGGATCACAGTATGACAGAAAATCACTCATTGAAAATATGTCGCCAATAGATCAAGAAACGCATTATAAAGAATATTGGGCCAATATAAATAGTTTGAAAATAGATAAAAAATCATTTGTTAATAATAAAAGTAAAGTGGTTTTTACAGAAAATTTAGAAATCAGTGCCAATAATTATGGGTCAATTTCTGGAAACAAAATGCTATTAGTTGTGAATGCTTTTAATCCTTTTAATAGCATTATCAAACGAATTAGAAACAGAAAAACACCCTTTGAAATACAACGAGGCTATATTGATACTGACGAAATTTCTATTGATTTGCCACAAAATTTTTCTATTGAATCGTTACCAAAAAGTGTCGAATTCTCCAGCAAATTTGGAGAATATAAAGCGGAATATATTAAACAAAATGATAAGAATATCCTTTATAAACGCACGATGTTTATCAAAAAAGGAATCTATCTCAATACCGAATATGAAGAGTATCGATTGTTTATGGAACAAATTTCTCGTAACGATAATGCCAAAATAGTTTTAACCAAAAACCAATAATTATGAATTTTCAAAAATTGTTTACCAGCCTTTTATTTATTTTTTCTCTTAGTTTTTTAAATGCACAAGAATATAAACTTGGTAAAGTTTCTATTGCAGAACTAGAGCAAAAAGAACATCCAAAAGACCCATCTGCAGTTGCAGCAATTTTATTTAAAAAAGGAGAAGTGAGATATGAGTATTCTCAAGATAAGGGTTTTGAGATGGTTACAGAAGTTAGCTCTAGAGTTAAAATTTATAAAAAAGAGGGATACGATTGGGCAAATAAAAAAGTAAAATATTACATTGGAGGCGGTAATAAAGAAAATGTATCCTTTTCTGACGCAGTAACCTATAATTTGGTTGCAGGAAAAATAGAAAAAACCAAACTTAAAAATGATGGTGAATTTGATGAAAAAATAAATAAATTTTGGGGACAAAAAAAGATTTCTATGCCAAATATCAAAGAAGGTTCGGTGATTGAATTTCAATATACTTTGAGGTCACCATCAATTGGCTCTATTGATGAATGGCAATTTCAGACTAGTATACCAGTAAATTATTCAGAATATATTACATATGTACCAGAATATTTTATTTACAATCCAAACTTCAAAGGTGCTCTTTTTCCAAAAGTAACTGTTGATAAAAACAATAGAAAAATTAATTATACTTATAGAGAAAATGCTTCACCAGGATTAAATGGTACTACAAGATCAACCGTTTCTGATGAAGCTTTAGAATTTGTTGAGACAAAAACAACTCATTTGTCAGAAAATTTACCTGCTATGAATGAGGAAACTTATGTAAATAATATTGCAAATTATCTTTCAAGTGTTTCATATGAATTATCTATAATCAAATACCCAAATTCTCCATTAAAAACATATTCTACTGATTGGGAAACTGTTACAAAAAAGATATATGATTATGATGATTTTGGGCCAGAGCTAAATAAAACTGGTTATTTTGAAAACGATATCACAGCAGTAATAAATGGATTAACAGTAAGAGACGAAATAATTGCAGCAATATTTAATTATGTAAAATCTTCAATAAAATGGGATGGTTATTATTCTTATGGTTGTAATGATGGTGTAAA
>JAYTIV010000049.1:0-33547 GCA_043731625.1 Flavobacterium sp.
AATATTATAAAAGGAGCTATGTCTGATGCCAATTGGAATACAGAAGTTACAAAAGGTATTAGAGAAATATTTGAACTCACCGTTTCACTCAAAGGGACATTGTCTGGTGAACACGGCATTGGTTATGTGCAAAAAAACTATATGGATATTGCTTTTTCTAAAACACATTTGGAGTTGATGGAAAGAATAAAATATGTTTTTGACCCAAACGGTATTTTAAATCCAGGAAAAATATTTCCAGATAGTTTATAAAAAAAGCGCCAATAAGGCGCTTTTTTTAATCTCTTTTTGGTGTATTCTTTTTATCTCTTTTCTCTGCTTGTTTTTCTTTGGCAGTTTTAAGAGGTTCTTTTTTTACATTTTTCTTTGCATCTTGACTTTTTGCCATGGTATAGTATTTTAGAAGTTAATTTTCAATATTTAGTAAAGTAAAAGTAAAATAATTTATTTAAAGTCCCAATTCTTTTTTCACACTTTCTGAACACAAACTATCAAAAACTTTTTTTTGATTGACGTCATCTAGATTAAAAAACTTCCATTCCATTTTTGTAGAAGTATCGGCAATGGCAATAAATTTTGAATTGCGTCTCACGTTAAAACTATTTCTTTTGGGTTCAAAAGTGACTTGTGTAGCCTGAGTTTCTTCTTTTATTTGAGTAGCTTTTTTTATGCCATCATTCATACTGAGTTTTTTTTCGTAAAAAATTCGGACTGGATTTTTATATGAAATCACACAATATGATTTGTCATCTATTTTTTTAATATCAGAATAAATAAAAATAGGATTTACTAGTTGCAATCGATATCGAAAATCGTCGTTTTGATAATCTAAATCTAGTAGTTCTAGCATTTTATCTTGTCCGATGGTTTCTATTATTTTTGGGTAGGATTGCGCAACTACAGCCTCAAATTCCATAAGATAATTGGCATCATAAACTTTTTTGGTCTCTTTTTTTAGATTATCCAATGTTTGAGAAATACAATTGATACTCAACAAGAGGAGTAGGAGCGATAATAGTTTTAGTTTCATTTGGTAGGCATAATATAATTCAAATATAAAAAAAATCCCTAATTGCTCTCACAATTGGGGATTTATTATTCGTAATTCTTTCCCTAAGTTTATTTTTAGGAAAAGTAGTATTTGTTTATGAAACCAAAACCCATTCGCCAGAATTCAATAAGCTTTCGGCTTTTTTGAATTTCATTTCTTCGGTTTTACCACTCATAATGTGTTTTATAAGCACAGTATCGTTTCGGTTTATTTTGGGTTGGTCACGAACAATTGTCTCAGTAACCTGACGTTGTTGTGTTTGTCCAGCTTCACGGTTTTCGGCAGCAAGTGAATCACTGTTTGGAATTTCGTCTTTACTAGTAGTATAATCTTCTTTCTTACGAATCTCTTTTGCTTCTTGAATAGTTGGTGTAGTTTGTTGTGGTAAATCACCTTTAAACAAGAATGAAATCACTTCTTTATTGACACCATCAAGCATACTTCTAAACAAATTGAAAGCTTCAAATTTATAAATAAGCAATGGGTCTTTTTGTTCGTGAACAGCCAATTGAACCGATTGTTTCAACTCGTCCATTTTGCGTAAATGTTTTTTCCAAGCTTCATCAACAATGGCTAAGGTGATATTTTTTTCGAAATCAGCAACCAATTGTTTCCCATTGGTATCATAAGCTTTTTTCAAATCAGTAACTACACTTAATGTTTTGATACCATCTGTAAACGGAACTACAATTCTTTCAAACTGATTGTTTTTGTCTTCGAATACATTTTTTATAATAGGAAATGCTTCTCTTGCAGAACGTTCTGTTTTTTCAGTATAGAATTCTAATGCTGCTTTGTATACTTTTCCGGTAAGTTCAACCTCTGACATTCTATCGAATTCTGAATTTGAAACTGGAGAAGTAATGGAGAAATATCGAATTAATTCAAACTCAAAATTCTTAAAATCATTAGTTTGTTTATTAGTATCAACGATTAATTCGCAAGTATCATACATCATATTTGCAATATCAACTTTCAATCGTTCGCCGTGTAATGCGTGACGACGACGTTTGTAAACTACTTCACGTTGTGCATTCATAACATCATCATATTCTAGCAAACGTTTACGAACACCAAAATTGTTTTCTTCTACTTTTTTCTGAGCACGTTCTATAGACTTAGTCATCATTGAATGCTGAATTACTTCGCCTTCTTTCAATCCCATTCTATCCATTACTTTTGCCACTCTTTCTGAACCAAAAAGACGCATTAAGTTATCTTCAAGTGAAACATAAAATTGAGAACTTCCAGGATCACCTTGACGACCAGCACGACCACGTAACTGTCTGTCTACACGACGAGAATCGTGACGTTCTGTACCTACAATTGCTAAACCTCCAGCTGCTTTTACTTCTGGTGTTAATTTAATATCGGTTCCACGACCAGCCATATTGGTTGCAATTGTTACTACACCAGCTTTTCCTGCTTCTTCGACAATTTGAGCTTCTTGTTTGTGCATTTTTGCATTCAATACGTTGTGAGTAACACCACGCATTTTCAACATTCGACTTAGTAATTCTGAAATTTCTACAGAAGTAGTACCAATCAAAACAGGACGTCCAGCGTTTGATAACTGTGTTACATCTTCTATAACGGCATTAAATTTTTCACGAGTAGTTTTATAAATAAAATCTTCTTTGTCTTTTCTTGCCATCGGACGATTGGTTGGAATTTCAACAACATCCAATTTATAAATTTCCCAAAGTTCTCCTGCTTCTGTTACAGCAGTTCCAGTCATACCAACCAATTTGCTGTACATTCTGAAATAATTCTGAAGTGTTACGGTAGCAAATGTTTGAGTTGCAGCTTCAATTTTTACATTTTCTTTAGCCTCAATTGCTTGATGCAAACCGTCAGAATAACGACGACCATCCATAATACGACCTGTTTGCTCATCGACAATCATAATTTTGTTGTCCATGATAACATACTCCACATCTTTTTCAAAAAGAGTATAGGCTTTCAATAATTGAGTTAAAGTATGAATACGCTCACTTTTTATTGAAAAATCTTGAAACAATTTTTCTTTTTCTTCGGCTTCTTCATCTTTTCCTAAACCTAATTTTTCTATTCTTGCAATTTCAGAACCAATGTCTGGAAGTACAAAGAATTGTCCATCTGTATCTGTAGAAAGAAACTTGATACCGTTATCTGATAATTCTACTTGATTGTTTTTTTCTTCAATTACAAAATACAATGCGTCATCAACTAAGTGCATATCACGATTGTTGTCTTGCATATATTGATTTTCGGTTTTTTGAAGCAATTGCTTAATTCCTTCTTCACTCAAAAACTTGATTAAAGCTTTGTTTTTTGGCAATGCTCTATATGCTCTTAGTAAACTAAAACCACCATCTTTGGTATTACCTTCTTTTATTAATCGTTTGGCATCGGTCAAGAAACCATTTGCCAATTGACGTTGAAGACTTACTAGATTGTCAATTTTCGGTTTCAATTCGTTAAACTCATGACGATCACCTTGTGGTACTGGTCCAGAAATAATCAATGGTGTTCTTGCATCATCTATCAATACAGAATCGACCTCATCGACAATGGCATAATTGTGTTTGCGTTGTACTAAATCTTCTGGTGAATGTGCCATATTATCTCTTAGATAATCAAAACCAAATTCATTATTGGTACCATAAGTAATATCAGCATCATATGCTTTTCTTCTTTCGTCAGAGTTTGGTTGATAATTATCAATACATTCTACGGTAAGTCCGTGAAATTCAAAAAGTGGTGCTTTCCAAGTACTATCTCGTTTTGCCAAATAGTCATTTACAGTTACAAGATGAACTCCATTTCCTGTCAAAGCATTCAAATAGAGTGGAAGCGTTGCTACTAATGTTTTTCCTTCACCCGTTTGCATTTCGGCAATTTTACCAGAATGTAATACCATTCCGCCAATTAACTGCACGTCATAGTGAATCATATCCCATGTAATTTCTTTACCAGCAGCATTCCAAGAATTTGCCCAAACTGCAGTATCACCAACAATATTGATGTATGATTTTGTAGCAGAAAGTTCTCTGTCTTTTGGAGTTGCAGTTACAACAAGTTGTGTGTTTTCTTTAAAACGTTTTGCAGTTTCTTTTACTACAGCGAAAGCTTCAGGAAGAATTTCGTTTAATGTTTTTTCAGATATTTCATAAGCTTCTTTTTCTAGAGCATCAATAGAGGCATATATATCCTCTCTCTTGTCGATATCTTCAATAGTTTCGGCATCTTTTAATAAAGAGGCAATTTTAGCGTCTTTTTCTGCTCGAGCTTCTTTGATTTTATCTTTAAAAAAAGTTGTTTTTGCTCTCAACTCATCATGAGATAAGCTAGCCAAACTACTTTCAAAGGTTTTTATTTTTGTTACTGTTCCTTGTAGTGCTTTGACATCTTTTTCAGATTTGTCTCCTACAAAAACTTTAAGAATGCTATTTATGAAACTCATAATGGATATATAATTTCTTAATTGATAAAGTGTGCAAATTTAAATAAAAAAAAAGCCTCGTTTGAGACTTTCATTTTATTATTTTTTAATATTCATCCTCGTTCCAAAGATAATCTTCGTCGGTTGGATAATCGGGCCAAATTTCTTCCATTGATTCGTATATTTCCCCTTCGTCTTCAATAGATTGTAAATTTTCTACAACTTCTAAAGGAGCTCCAGCTCGGATAGCATAATCTATAAGTTCATCTTTGTTTGCTGGCCAAGGCGCATCGCTTAAATATGATGCTAATTCTAATGTCCAATACATCTTATTTAGATTTTAATATTTGTGCAAAAATAATTTTTTTACTGAAAAATACAAGTAAAAATTGATTTATTTTCAATTATGTGTAAGAACGTATTTTTAATTATTTGATAATCAGCACATGAGACAAAAAATGGTATTGACTACTTTCGTGGAATCCATTTTACTTCATCAGCGTTTAAGTCAGATGACAACTTCCGTGCCAAGACAAAAAGATAGTCAGAAAGTCGGTTAAGGTATTTAATAGCTATTTCGGCAACGTGTTCATTATGACTTAAATGCACTGCTAGTCGTTCTGCTCTTCTACAAACACAACGTGCAATATGACAATATGACACAGTAGTATGTCCGCCAGGTAAAACAAAATGTGTCATTTGTGGCAATGCATTTTCCATAGTGTCAATTTCGTTTTCAAGCAATTCGATATCACTTTCGTGAATTCCTAATTTTTGAAGTCGTAATTCGCCGTTTTTCATTACTTCTTTATCTGGTGGAGTTGCCAAAATTGCTCCAACGGTAAATAGTCTGTCTTGAATTTCGATTAAGATTTCTTTATAATGAGCATTCATTTCTTGGTCACGAATAAGACCTATATAAGAGTTCAGTTCATCTACAGTTCCATAACTTTCTATGCGCATATGATCTTTTGGAACTCTTGTGCCGCCAAAAAGGGCAGTAGTTCCTGTGTCACCAGTTTTTGTATATACTTTCATTAGTTTTTTTTAAAGGTGTGTTATAATATTCACCAAGCAAATTTAATTTATTAATTCTAGAATTGAAGTTACAAATCGATGGTGTGATCCTTGACTGTAATCAAAATACAAATCGGGTTCAATGCATTCTATTTCCATAAGGTAGAGTTCATCGTCTATTACAATTCCGTCAACTCTAGCATATAATAAATCTTCTTCAAATGTATTTACAATTTTTTGTGCTTTAGCAATCAATTCTTTACTGGGTTCTATCGAGGTATATTTTCCTCCAAATTGTACTTGAATTCTAAATTCGCCTTCAACTGGTTTTTTGTTAATACAATGAGAGAATTTTTTATTAAAAAATATAAAAGAAGTTTCTCCCAAAGTTTCTATTTCTGGGAAATATTTTTGAATTAATAATTCTTTATCCTTAGCAAAATCTGAATAGTGTTGGTTTATTTTTTCAATATCTGATTTTTCAAATAATGTTGTATTATATGATCCAGCAGAAAATGCTGGTTTAATTATTATTTTCTCCCAATCATTTGGAATTAATTCTTGGAGATTTAACAAATTGGTTTTCTCAACAAAAATAGTTGGTAATATAGGAATTCCTTGATTTTGAAAGTTTTTCAAATAAAATTTATGCTTGTTTTTAAAGATGGTATCCAGTGTATTAAGCGTTTTTATTTGAAGGGATTTAATATGGTGTAACCAATTATTAAATTCTGTTTCTTTTTCGTAATAATCCCAAGTATTTCTAAAAATAAGGCAATCAAAGTTTGCCCAATTTACTGTTTTATCATCCCAAATAACTGCAGTTGCTATGATATTATGTTTTGCAAGTTCAGGAATTAATAGTTGATCGGCAGGAGTTAATTCTGGAAGTTTTTGACAAGTAAGAAGAGCAATAGTCATTTTTTATTGATTTTTTGTATCACTTTCTATCATTCCATCTCGTAACCGTATCACTCTATGGGCATATTTTGCAATATCTTCTTCGTGAGTAACAAGAATTACAGTGTTTCCTTTTTGGTAAATTTCTTCAAAAAGTTTCATAATTTCCTCAGAAGTTTTACTGTCAAGATTTCCTGTTGGTTCATCTGCCAAAATAATAGAAGGTTTGTTTACCAATGCTCTTGCAATGGCAACTCGTTGGCGTTGTCCTCCAGAAAGTTGATTAGGTTGATGATCCATTCTATCTCCAAGATTTACTTGTTGTAATACTTCTGTGGCACGAATTTTTCTTTCAGATTTTGAGAATCCAGCATAAACCATTGGGAGTGCTACATTATCTAGTGCAGTTGTTCTTGGAAGTAAATTAAAAGTTTGAAAAACAAATCCAATTTCTTTATTTCTAATTTCGGCTAAATCATCATCGTGCATTTGACTTACATCTTTGCCATTCAGAATATAGCTTCCAGAAGTAGGCGTATCTAAACAACCCAAAAGATTCATTAAAGTAGATTTCCCTGAACCAGATGGTCCCATTAATGCTACATATTCACCTTTGTTTATTTCTAAATCAATTCCTTTTAGAACATATACTACTTCGTTACCAAGAATAAAATCACGCTTGATGTTTGTTATTTTAATGAGAGGATTTGACATGTATTTTTGACTTATTTACTTATAAGTTGTTATAAACCGCATAAAGTTACAAACTTTGATAAGAATTAAATCATAATTATATAATATTTATACATAAATGTGTAACTTTTGAAGACTACTAACTAATTAATTTTACATTAAATATTTAAACTTATTTATTATGAAAAAAAATGCATTAAAATTAGGGTTGTTTTCGATGGTTTTATTAGGAATGGTTTCTTGTAAAAATGAAGAAAAAGATTTGGCTGACAAAAGAATTAGTGAACTAGAACATTATGTAGATTCTTTAAAAGCTGTTTCTGTTGCCGATTTAGAAACAAATTGGAATAAAATTTCTGTAGATTTCGATAAAAGAAATATGGAAGCAAACGAGGCTTTGGTAAAACTTGATGAGAATACTCAAAACTCATACAAAGTAAAAACTGATGCAGCAAATGCAAAATATGACGAACTTAAAACAAGTGTAGAAACAAAAGCTGCAGAGGTTAAGGTAACTGTTATGCCAAACTCAAAACAAAAACTTCGTAATACGTTATTTGGTGAAGGAAAATTAGGTGATGATATGAGTTTTGCTTGGGTAAATGCTAATAATATTTTGAGTGTATATGATACTTTTTTCCAATCATATAAAGATAATAAAGGAAATTTTTCTAGAGAAGATTATGATGAAATCAAATTAATCTATGAAGCTTTAGATACTCGTAAAAATACAGTAGAAAAAGAAGGATTGTCATCTAGTGATAATGGAAAAATTGCATCTATCAAATTTAAATTTGGACCCATGTTGAAAGTAAATCGTATAGGTGCAAAATCTGATGAAAACCAAGAAGCAAAAGAATAAAAAAAAAGGTTAGTGTTAATTAATTGGAAGAATGACAATCAGGGATGGTTGTCATTTTTTTATGTTCTAATCACAAAATGTTCTTTTTCTTGTTCGCTTCTAAAAAAAACAATTCCCCATTGAAAGGTATCAATAGTAACAGTAACTTTTGGGTGATTTTTAATAATTTCCCAAGCTTCTTCCATATCTAATGACCAATGAATATCATCAAAAATCCAAATAACATTATTAGTAATAGTTGGTAAAAGCATTTCGAAATAATCTAATGTTGCTTTTTTGGAATGATTTCCATCAAAATAAATCAAATCAAAATTGGTGTTTTTCAATGCAATAGGATTTAAAAATTTACTAAATTCAGTAGTAATTAAAGATACATTTTTGAAATTGAATTTATCTAATTGCAATTGACATTGATTTGATGTATTGGTACAACCCTCAAGTGAAATGATTTTTGATTTTGGGTTTCCTAAAGATAAAGCAGCAGTTGCTAAACCTAATGAAGTTCCTATTTCTAAAATAGAATTTGGTTGAAAATAATTCACAATTCTATATAATAAAGCTGCTCTTTTTGAAGATATTCCTGCAGTAGAAGCAATTTTTGCAATTTGTCTTTTGTTGCTTTTAAACACTTTTGATCCTGCTCCAAAATCGGTAACATCAATAAAATTTTTATTTTTTAAAAGTGATTTTCGATAGCTTTTTAGGATTGAATATTCTGGTTTTGACTTTTTGTCATAAAAACATTTGGTAATTAAATCAAAGACAAAAGGAGAGTGAACACCGTGTTGGTTTGATGAGTTTATAAGAAATTTGAAATAAGAATGAATTTGAAAAAACATGAATTTATTTTATCATAAATTGATTAATCATTTCAAATAACTTTTCCCTATTTAAAGGTTTTGTGATATAACTTGAAAAACCTGCATCAATAATTTTGTTTTTATCTTCAATAGATGAGTAAGCTGTTTGAGCTATAATTGGTAAATTTGGTTTTATTTTTTTTATTTCCGAAAAAGCTTGATAACCATCCATCACGGGCATTTTTATATCCATTAAAACTAAGTTAATATCTGGATTTTCTGTACAAATAGTTACTGCTTCTTGCCCATTTGATGCTCTTAGAATTGTATAACTTTTGAACTGCATTATTTTTTCGAAAAACAAATAATTGATGTTGTCATCTTCAGCAATAAGTATCGTTCCAGTTTCATAGAGACCAAATTCTTCCACTTTCGGAATTATTTTCATAACAGGCATTGAAGTGTCAAAATTTAATGGAATTGAAAAGGTAAAAATAGATCCTTCTCCCACATTAGATTCCATATAAATGGTTCCATCCATAAGTTCAACATAGGCTTTAGAAATCGCTAAACCAAGACCTAAACCTCCAACTTTTATTGCTTGATCATCTTCGACTCTTCTAAAACGGTCAAAAATATAATGCTGGTTTTGTCTTTCTATTCCTAGACCTGTATCTTTTACAACAAATTTTATTTGTTTGGTTCCTTTATCAACTTCATAACCAAAAGACACTTCTCCTTTATCGGTATATTTAACAGCATTAGATAGTAAATTGGTGATGATTTGTTTGAGTTTTACTTCATCAACAATTATGTTTTGTTTTGCTGGTTTTAAACTTTCAATTCTATAAAAATTTATTTTTTTAGATTTTGGAATAGTAATTTTATAAGCATTATATAAATCACTCATACTAGATTCTAAGTCGATACTCGAATAATTTGGAGTAACTTGTTTTGAGTCAAGTTTAGACATTTCGATCAAATCATCTATAATAAGCACAAGATTTTCACCACTTTTATCAATAATATCAATGTATGAAATTTTTTCAGATTCGTTCAAATCATTACTTCTTAGTAAATTAGAGAATCCCATTATGGCGTTCATTGGTGTTCTAATTTCGTGAGATAAGTTTGCTAAAAAAGTAGATTTTAGTTGGTCACTTTCTTCTGCTTTTTCTTTAAGATTTTGAAGTGCCAATTTCTGATTTTTTGATTGTTCTAAAAGTTGACCAATTTTACCAAATTCTCCGGGATGTTCTTTCAATTTTTCTATTGCTTTTGTGCTATCAGTAGAAAGTATTTGTTGAATCAAATCTAAAGGATTTTGAATTTGCTTTTTGGAGTACCATAAATAATAAATCATATTAGTTACGATAGCAAAAATCAAGATTAGTATAATAATCTCTGTGTTTTTGAATTCAACTTTAAAATTTCTATCATCTTTCAGAATAAAGAAAAAGAGTAAAAACAAAAGTGTAAGCAAAAATATTGTTGTTGAAATTATGATAATCAACATTTTAGAGAAAAAATTCTTGTTTGAAGTTTTGTCCATTATATAGTTTGTAAAATCATTGTAATTTAATAATTTTAATACAAAGAATACTAATTTGATGAAAAGTTTCTAAAAAGGATGAAATTTTAACATAATAAAAACTTAAAAATATTATTTTGACTTTATAAGTATATAATTAAATATTTGGTTAAAACATTATATAGCATTCCAAATTGCATCATTAGGTGTTGGAGCAATAAGTTCTATATTTTCTTTGGTTACGGGATGTATAAAAACCAATTTTCGAGCGTGAAGATGAATGCCACCATCTGGATTGCTTCTATCAAAACCATATTTTAAATCTCCTTTTATTGGGCATCCAATAGCTTGTAGTTGGGCACGTATTTGATGATGACGGCCAGTATGCAAATTGATTTCTAAAACAAAATAGTTGTCTAAAGTTGCGATAATTTTGTAATCTAAAGTAGCTTTTTTGCTTTCAGGAACTTCTTTTAAATGCGCTTTTGACGTATTGTTTTTCTCATTTCTTTTTAAAAAATGAACCAAATTATCTTCAGATTTAGGTGGTTTATTTTTTACTACTGCCCAATATGTTTTTTGAGTTTCGCGATTGCTAAAAAGTTCGTTCAAACGTTTTAAAGCCTTACTTGTTCGGGCAAAAACTATAATTCCGGTAGTTGGTCTGTCTAATCTATGAACAACTCCTAGGAATACTTCTCCAGGTTTATTGTATTTGTCTTTAATATATTCTTTAACAACTTCAGAAAGTGGTTTGTCTCCTGTTTTATCACCTTGCACAATATCGCCTACACGTTTGTTTACCACAATTATATGATTGTCTTCGTGTAGAATTAGTAGGTTTGATTTGGTGGAGATTATTTTTGTGCTCACTACATTTTTTTTAAATATACCGAAAGGATTTCGTCATTATTATTAATTGATTCTTTGAATTCAAAACCAAGTTTTTCAAGTAATTCGATAGATTTTTTATTTTCAGGAATAGTTGTGGCTAAAATTTCAGAGTTTGATTGATTTGACTTTAATTCCTGAATAACTCTAGTTGAAGCTTCAAAAGCATAACCATTTTTTTGGAAATCTGGTAAAAATGCAAAACCTAAATCGTGAAATTCTAGATATTCTCTTTTTATGAAAGTAATAATACCAATTGCTATATTATTGTCTTTAAGGTTAACAATCCAATATTTTACGGCATTATTATCTTGTATTTTTTTTATGTAATTTTTAGCATCATCATCGGTTTTGATATTTCTATCACCAATAAATTTTATCCAACCTTCAGTATTTACAAGATTTTTTATAAAAATATAATCATCAAGATTTAATGATTTTAAAACTAATCTATTGGTTTCAATGAACGAATACATCAGGATTAATACTGCTCATTCGCATTTGGAAAATCCTGACTTTTAACATCTGTAACATAATTTCCTATTGCAGTTGTCATTTGGTCATATAAATTTAAATAACGACGTAAAAATCGTGGGCTAAATTCATTGTTCATTCCTAACATATCATGTATGACTAAAACCTGTCCGTCTACACCACCACCAGCACCAATACCAATAACAGGTATCGATATACTTTTGGCAACTTTTTCTGCTAAATGAGCAGGAATTTTTTCTAAAACCAATGCAAAACAACCTAAACTTTCTAATAATTTAGCATCTTCCATAAGTTTTTCAGCTTCTTCTTCTTCTTTGGCACGAACAGTGTAGGTTCCAAATTTATAGATAGATTGTGGTGTTAAACCTAAATGTCCCATAACAGGAATTCCGGCATTTAATATCCTTTTGATACTTTCTTTTATTTCACTTCCACCTTCCATTTTTACGGCGTGACCACCACTTTCTTTCATAATTCTAATAGAAGAGCGCAAAGCTTCTTTTGGATCTGATTGATAACTTCCAAAAGGCAAATCTACTACAACCAAAGCTCTCTCAATAGCTCGAACGACACTACTTGCATGATAAATCATTTGATCAAGAGTAATAGGTAAAGTAGTTTCGTGTCCAGCCATAACATTACTAGCAGAATCTCCAACAAGAATAACATCTATTCCTGCTGTATCAACAATTTTCGCCATTGTATAATCATAGGCTGTAAGCATCGAGATTTTCTCGCCATTGGCTTTCATTTCGATTAATGATTTTACTGTAATTCTTTTGTAATCTTTTTTGGCGACAGACATAGTTTGTTTATTTGAGAATGTAAAAGTACTAAAATCGATTTGTTAAAAACAAAAAAAATGGACTTGATTAACATCAAATCCATTTTTAGAAATATAATGGTTGGTTATTATTATTTCTTCAAATCTGTAAATTTCACATCTTCAGCAAACGAAGAATTTGTTTTCTCTACTACTAATTCTTTGGTTAAACTAAAATCTACAGTTTTCTTAATATTTAATGATGATGTACCAATTGCTATTTTATAAGTACCAGAATCTGCAATCCAAGCATTTCTATTTGGAACAAAAGAAGCTAAATGTTTTGGGTTTAAGGTTAGCGTAATAGTTTGACTTTCGCCAGGTTGTAACACTTTGCTTTTTGCAAAAGCTTTTAATTCTGATGTCGGTTTATCTATAGATTTTGTTGGAGCTGATAAATACAATTGCACAACTTCTTTTCCAGCAACTTTCCCTGAATTTTTTACCGTTACCGTTACTGTCATTTTTCCAACAAATGATTTTGAACTTACTTTTACATTTGAAATATCAAAAGTAGAGTAGGACAGTCCATATCCAAATTCATAAGATGGTTTTACATTAAAAGTATTAAAATAACGATAACCAACATAAACTCCTTCTTCATATGTCACTTCTGTAGGGTTTTCAAGAGGAGTTCCTATCCAGTTTTTTGAAGCAGCAGCATCCTCATATTTTACAGGAAACGTCATAGTAAGTTTTCCAGAAGGATTAGCTTTTCCAGAAAGTACATCAGCAACAGAATTACCACCTTCCTGACCTGGTTGCCAAGGCAATATTATGGCGTCAACTTTATCTCTCCAACTAGCAGTTTCGATAACTCCACCAATATTTAGAATTACGACTACTTTTTTTCCTAAAGAATGAAATGTTTCCGAAACATTGTTGATCAAATTTATTTCATCTGGAGCCAAATTAAAATCAGCATCTATATTTCTATCAGCAGCTTCTCCTGCGTTTCTGCCAATAGTTATTAAAGCTGTTTCAGAAGTGTTGGCTTTGTTTTGTATGATTTCTTTTGATAATTCTAGTTCTACAATTCTTTTTGGAGTTGCCAAAAGTCCACCTTCTTTATCACGACGTTCCATTTCTTTTGCTTTTTGTTCTACAACATAAGGTTGGTATAACGCTTGTAATTCTTTATCAATAGTAAAATTTGTCACTGGATTTTTGGTAGCTGGTTTGTCTTTTGCTAAATCACCAGTAGGATTAATTCCTCCATTTACTTTGTTAAAATCACTTTTATTTGCTGATTTTGTTCCAGCATTAGTCAAACCGTCTATTAAAGAAATAGTATAGGCCTCATTTACATCGCCACTTCCTGTTCCACCAGAAATAAAATCATAGGATGTAATTCCGAAAACTGCCAATGGTTTTTCTTTTGAAGATAGCGGTAAAGTGTTTCCATCATTTTTCAAAAGAATAGTAGCTTCTGCAGCAGCTTGTCTTGTTACTTCTGCATTGGCGCTTAAATTTGGTTTGTTTGAATATTTGTAATTGGCCATTGCTGGAGATTTTAGAACTAATTCTAAAACTCTAGTTAAGTCTTTATCTACAACTACTTTTGTTAATTTACCATTTTTCATATTTTCTAAAATGGCTGCTTTTTGAGCAGGTAAACCAGGCATCAATAAATCATTTCCTGCTGATAATTGAGCAGTAACATCGCTTACAGCATTTGGACCAAAAGGTGCCATAAAACTATTGTAACCTCCAAACCAATCTGTCATTACAAGACCTTTAAATCCCCATTCGTTTCTTAAAACAGTAGTTAATAAATCTTTTCTAGCCGAAGTAAACGTTCCGTTAATTGAATTGTATGAAGACATAATCGTCCAAGGTTGTGCTTCTCTAACCGTGATTTCAAAACCTCTCAAATAAATTTCACGCAATGCTCTTTCGCTAATATGTGCATTTACGCCCATACGATTGCGTTCTTGATTGTTAGCAGCAAAGTGTTTGATAGAAGTTCCAACTCCATTGGATTGAATTCCGTTTACCATTGCAGCGGCAATTTTTCCTGTCAAAAAAGGATCTTCAGAATAGTATTCAAAATTTCTTCCACATAAAGGATTACGGTGAATATTCATTCCTGGTCCAAGTAAAACATCGGCACCATATTCTTTAACTTCGTTACCCATTGCTTTTCCTACGGTATTTATCAAATCGGTATTCCAAGTAGATGCTAATGCAGTTCCTACAGGAAAAGCTGTTGCATAATAGGTATTCGAATCATTATCTCTTTTAGGATTAATACGCAATCCAGCTGGACCATCAGAAACAACCACAGTTGGAATTCCTAATCTTTTAATTTCAAAAGTACCACCAGCAGCACCAGGAACTTTACCTAAATAAGCACCGGGAATAAATTTAAAAGTGGTAGCATCAAATCCTGGCATTCCAATTCCGATAAGCATACTTGCTTTTTCATCATCAGTCATTTTGCTAATCAAATCTTTGATTCGGTCATTTATAGGAAGACGATAATCCTCATATTTATCCAATTTACCATTTTGGTTTAAATCTTTAAAAGTAAAACCATTTTGAGTTAAAACGGGTACTTCTTTCGGATCTTCAATATCCTTTTTATTCCAAGAAATTCCTGAGATTATTAAAACAGAAAGAATTGTATTCTTTGCAATTTTTTGAATTTTATTTTTTTTCATTGGTTATGATTGGTTAAATAATATTTTAATGCTTCATTATGAAGCAATATTAAATATATTTTTTAATATTTGCAAAATATTGCTACATATTTTTATTTTTTGAAAGCTAATTTTTTTGAAACAATAAACAATATTGTACTTTAGCACAGAATTTTAGTCAATGAATATAAAAAAAATAATAGAAGAAAAATCTGACGAAGCGTGGAAAATGTACCTGCCGCATTTGTCAATAGATTGTGTTGTATTTGGATTTAATGATGCTTCATTAAAAGTATTAATTACCAAAATGAAAGATCATAATCTTTGGGCACTTCCAGGTGGTTATGTTTTAAAAAATGAAAACCTCATTGATGCTGCCAACAGAATTTTGTATTCTAGAACTGGTGTTGAAAATATATATTTACAACAATTTAGAGTTTTTGGAGATTTAAATCGTTCTGAAGGTTTTTTTGAAGATTATCTGGATACAGTTTGGCATAAGCAACGATTTATTTCTGTTGGATTTTACGCTTTAGTAGACTATTCTCAAGTAAATCTAGTAATTGATGATATTTCGGATGCTTGTGAATGGAAAGATATCAATGAATTGCCCGAATTTATGATGGATCATCGCGCTATTTTTGACAAAGCATTGTGCACTCTTCGCAAACAATTGAATCATAAACCAATAGGTTACAACTTATTGCCAGAAAAATTTACGATGCCAGAATTGCAAAAATTATATGAAATCATTTTAGGCAAGAAACTAAATAGGGGTAATTTTTACAGAAAAATGCTTCGTTATGATATTCTTTCAAAATTGGACGAAAGTCGAAAAGGTGGCGCGCACAAAGCTCCAGATTTATATAAATTTGATTTAGAAAAATACCAAAATGCTTTACGTGATGGGTTAAGTGAAGGTTGGTAATTTCTTCTTTCAGCAGCAATAATTTTAAATAATTTTATAATCAATATCTGAATTATTATTAAATATTTTGGTTGTTTTTATTTAAGTATTAATTTTAATTTAGCATTTTACATTAGTAAATTATATGATTACAAAATATCAAATAATAAAACGATATATCCGTTCTCTTTTTGATTTAAAAGCAACTCAAGAAAATGAAGAAGAAACTTTTAAAGAAGTTAAAGAAGGTGTTATTTTTAAAGGAAAAAATCTTTGGTTACTAGCATTTGCAATTTTTATTTCTTGTATAGGATTAAATATAAATTCTAAAGCCGCTGTAATTGGAGCAATGATTATATCTCCTTTAATGGGACCAATTTTTGGAATTGGTTATTCGTTAGGTGTTTCGGATTTAGATTTATTGAAATTGAGTATGCAGAATGCAATTAGGATAATCTTTTTAAGTCTTTTTGTAGCCACAATTTATTATTTATTAACTCCTTTTGCAATAGCAACAGATGAATTATTGTCGTTTTCACATCCTACTATTTTTGATGTTCTTTTAGCATTTATTGGAGGAATGGCTGGTTTTATTGCTATTTCTCGTCATAACGGAACTCAAGTTTTAATTGGAGTTGCTGTTGCTACTTCTTGTATTCCTCCTTTATGTACTGCAAGTTTTGGATTAGCAACACTACAATTAGATTACTTTGTTGGCGGACTTTACACTTACTTTATCAATGCATTATTTATATGTGTTGGTGTATATATCATTGCGAAATATTTAAAATTTAACCCACATTCTAATAAAAATGTTAAACACGTAAACAGTTGGTTTGGCGTTTTGATTTTTTTTGCAATAATTCCTGCAGCTTATTTAGCCTACAATTTTGCTGTTACAAATGTTTATAATTCTAACGCAAATTCTTTTGTAACGAATGAAATAGATAAAAAATATCATGTAATTCAAACTAAAATAGATTATAATTTAAAATTAATTGAGGTTGATATTACTGTTGAAAAATATCAAAGTTTACTTCAAAAAGAAGTTGAAAAGAAACTAATTCAATATGATTTATCTAATTCTAAAATAAAAATTTATCAAACTATCGAAGCTGGAAAAGTAAATCAAAAAGAATTTGAATTATTAAATTCAGAAATAGAATTGTTGAAATCTGAAATCAATAAATTGAAAATTAAATAATTTTTTTTGAAATTTTCAATAAACTCAAGTATATTATTTAGTCTAACAATCTGCCATATTTACAGCAATAGCCAATCCACCTTCGGAGGTTTCTTTGTATTTAGAATTCATATCTTTTGCGGTTTGCCACATTGTATCGATTACTTTATCCAAAGGAACTTTTGCATTTTTAGCATCGGTTTCCATTGCTAGTTCTGCAGCATTTATTGCTTTTATTGCGCCCATTGTATTACGCTCAATACAAGGAATTTGAACCAAACCACCAATAGGATCGCAAGTTAAACCTAGATGATGTTCCATAGCAATTTCCGCAGCCATCAAAACCTGATCTGGAGTGCCACCCATAACTTCGCACAAAGCTGCTGCAGCCATTGCAGACGATACACCAATTTCTGCTTGACAACCACCCATTGCTGCAGAAATTGTTGAGCCTTTTTTGAAAATACTACCAATTTCTCCAGCAACCATCAAAAATTGCTTGATTTCTTTTTCGCCAGCATTATGATTTTCAATTACTAAATAATACATTAAAACGGCAGGAATTACGCCAGCACTTCCGTTGGTTGGTGCTGTTACCACTCTTCCTAAAGCTGCGTTGACTTCATTAACTGCTAATGCAAAACATGAAACCCATTTTAAGATTTGACGAAATTTAACTTCGGTTTTTCTAATTTCTTCCAACCAAGTTTGTGGTGAATTATAATTGGCCAAACCAATCAAATTTTGATGCATATCAAATGCTCGTCTTCGAACATTTAAACCACCAGGAAGAATTCCTTCAGAATGACAACCTATGTACATACACTCTAACATAGTATGCCAAATACGCATCAACTCAAAATCAATTTCGGTTTCTGAACGCATTGATTTTTCGTTTTCAAAAACAATTTCAGAAATTAATTTATTTTCTTGTATGGTATAATTCAAAAGTTCTTCAGCATTTTGAATCGGAAACGGAAATGTTCTTTTTATTTCAATTTTTTTCTTAGCATTTACTCTTTCTTCTTTTACTACAAATCCACCACCAATAGAGTAGAAGGTAGAGGTATATTGGGTTTCATTTTCTAAAAATGCAGTAAAAGTTAAACCGTTGGCATGAAAAGGAAGGAAGTTTTTGTTGAAAACAATATCTTGAAGAAAATAAAAAGGGATATTTTTTTCGTTGCCAAGAAAAATTTCATTTTTGTTTTCAATTGAAGATATAATTCCTGCAATATCTTGAACGGGAATATATTCAGGGTCTTGACCCGAAAGCCCAAGCATAATGGCTAAGTCTGTTGCGTGACCTTTGCCAGTTAATGATAATGAACCATATAAATCTACTTTTATTCTTATGGTTTTTGAAAAAATATTTTCATCTCTCAATTCTTTCAAAAAGCGTTCGGCAGCACGCCAAGGTCCGAGAGTGTGAGAACTTGATGGTCCAACACCAATTTTTAACATATCAAAGACAGAGATGCATTCTTCCATGTTTTAGAATTTTTAAGCAAATATAATTGAATATAAAAGTGAATTTATTTTTTTTAATTAAAATCAATACATCAAACAGACTTTCTATATATCTTAATAATAAAATTTAGACAAATAGTATTCGCTTTTATGTTTTGTATTTAGGAATTTCGTTAAATTCTTCAGCCTCTTTTTCTTTTAAAATAATATCTTTTACAGCCATTAGCATCCCTTTATTTGAAGTAAAAAGTTCTCGATTAAAATTTATAATGGTAGTAATATCTATATTTTCTATGTTTTCTTTTTGAGCTTCAGTATAAAAATTATTTAATGAAGAGCTATAATTATTTTCTATTACATTAAAAAGTTCTTTAAGATTTTCGTAGTTAGTTGTTTTTTCTTGTACAATAAGATCGTATAGTTTTAAATATAAAATTTCTGTTTCTTTTTTGTGATGTAAAAAGAAATTATATTTAATATTTTTGGATGATTGACTAAGGTTTGAGATATTACTCCCAATATCTTTGACACTTTTTACAGAATGCATAGCACTTCTTCCAGCTGATATTAATTGATTTATTTCAGAAAATTGTTCTGATTGTAGTTTTGATCTTAATTTTAAATAAAATGCTTGCAACTCACCATGCAACTGTTTAATAAATTCATATTTTTCCTCAGTAGATTTTAATAAAAAGTTTCTTTTTTCATTGATATTTTTAAAACTAGGATTTTCATTCAATTTAGTTGAGTCAATTTCAAACAATTCCAAATTAAAAAGCATAGCATTATGAATGAAGTATTTTGTTTCCCTTATGAATAAATCCAGAGCAGTCAATGGCTCAGCTATATTTGCATGATTGATGTAAGCGGCAGTAGAATCATTAGTTTCTTTAAAAAAATGCTCTAAAAACTTTACAAACTTATCAAGAAATGGTAGGAAAATTAGAATAGTAAATAGATTAATCATACTTGAGAAAGTAACTAAACCTATGAGATGATCTTTAATGTTTAAAGTATTTGTAATTAAGTTTAAAATAGGTTTTAGAAAAAGTATAGCAAATGAAGTTAAAAATACATTGAAAATAAAATTTCCGAAAACAACTCTTTTTTTAGTAGCGTTTCCATCTAAAGCACCAAGAATCAATTTGATAGTAGTGCCGGTTTCTGATCCTAAAACAATTGCAGCTGCAATAGGAAAGTTTATTGCTTCTACATGTAGCGCACTAAGAGTAAGCGCCATTGTTACAGAACTTGATTGAACGAGTATAGTAATTATAAATCCAATAAAAAGAAATACAATCAAAGGCATTTCAGAATAGCTAGTAAAATCAAATATTTTTACTTGAGCCTCCATCGATGTTTTCATAAAAGAAAGCCCAATAAATAATAAACCAAATCCAAAAAGAAAAAAAGAGATGTATTTAATAGTTTTTCGGTTACCCAAAAAAATCAAAAGTAATCCTCCCAGACAAACTGCAGGATAGGCAATTACTTCAATATTTACTTTAAAACCCAAAGTAGCGACTAACCAACTATCAAGTGTAGTACCCAAATTTGCTCCAAGAATAATTGCCATTGCATTTTTCATGGTAAAAACTCCAGCACCAACAAATGCTAGCACCATAAACGAAACCATTGAACTACTTTGAAGCAATGCTGTAACAATTGCACCTCCTGCAACAGCACCAATTTTATTTTTAGTGATTTTTTGTAAAAAGAGTTTGAAATTTCTTCCTGATATATTTTTAAGAGATTCTTCTAATAAGTACATAGCAAATAGGAATAATCCAATACCTGCAGCAAGTTTTAAAAAATTATTTAGATTTTCCATAGAATTAATTCAACTAAAGATACTAAAATTTTAATAAAAAACACTCAACTTTTTTTACGAATATTTCTAAATATATAAAACTAAAATGGAATGATTTAATAATTACTTATCAACACTATAACGTTTTCGTAAATATTTAATTCAAAATAAAAAATAGAGTATTAATTTATTTGCATATTTTCAACATATTTATTTGTGATTTTATAATTACATACCATTAACCTGAAAACTATTTTATGAAAATACAGTTATATAAATTCAGTCTTCTATCATTTGCATTAATACTTTTTTCTTGTAATTCAAGTGACGAAGTAGATTCAAACACAGAAGCCAAACAGCAATACAAAATTGTAAACGTTACCAATCATGATGGTCATCCATTTTCTACTGGAAATAAAATGCATACTGCTCAAGGGAGATATGTTGCCAATCCTGGCGGTGGTGTTATGATGCAAGCATTTTATTGGGATGTTCCTTCTGGTGGAAATTGGTGGAATACAATAAACACCAAAGTTACAGAATGGTCAAATGCTGGTATTGGTTCTATTTGGTTACCACCAGTAAGTAAAGGTCAAAACGGTGGATTTTCTATGGGTTATGATCCTTGTGATTATTTTGATTTTGGAAATTATAATCAAAACGGTTCTACAGAAACTAGATTTGGTTCAAAAACAGAATTAGAAAGTCTAATAACTAAAGCACATACTGAGAATATGCAAGTTTTTGCAGATATTGTAATTAATCATAATTCTGGAGGGCAATCACAATATAACCCGTTTACATTAGGAAATACATGGACTAATTTTAATGGTGTTGCTTCAGGAAAATTTAAAAGAACCTACACTGATTTTTATAAAAATTCTTTTGGTAATAATGATGAAGGTTCGTTTGGTGGTTATCCAGATTTATGTCATCAAACTCAAATTGTCAAAGATTGGTTATGGCTAAGAACAGATGGTGTTGGTAAATTTTATAAAAACACTATGAAATTTGATGGTTGGAGATTTGATTATGTAAAAGGTTTTGGACCTTGGGTTGTAAATAATTGGAATGCCAATGTAGGTGGATTTTCTGTTGGAGAATACTGGGATGCAAATGTTAATTTATTAGAATCTTGGGCTAACAGCGCCAATAGTTCGGTATTTGATTTTGCTTGTTATTATAAAATGCGCGATGCATTTGATGGTAATAATCTTGCATTATTATATGATGATATGATGTGGAAACGCAATCCATACAAAGCAGTTACTTTTGTTTCTAATCACGATACAAATGTTATTTGGAATAAAAACCTTGCCTATGCTTATATCTTAACAGCCGAAGGATATCCTACTATTTTCTATAGAGATTATGAAGAATGGTTAAACAAAGCCAAACTAAATAATTTAATTTGGATACATAATAACAAAGCAACCGGAACAACTTCTATTTTATATGCTGATAATGATGAATATGTAGCTAGAAGAAATGGCTATAATGGTAACCCAGGATTAATTGTCTATTTAAATAATTCTACTTCTTGGCTAGAACGTTGGGTGCCTACAAATTGGTCCAATACACAAATAAAAGATTTTACAGGAAACTCTACATGGTATCCAACAACACAAGGAGATACTTGGGTAAAAATACAATGTCCGCCAAATAGTTATACCGTTTGGTCAATTAATATGTAAAAACTAAATCAAAGTATTATGAGCTGTCCAAATAGATATTTGGGCAGTTTTTTTTTGAAATTATTCTAAATTATTTACCAGAGTTGATACATCGTTTCAACTGATTTTATAAAATTGAGATTTAAAAAAATGTCAACTTGTCATATCAAATTGTGCCAATTTTAACATAAACTGCCAATTTCATATACTCTTTTCTATTGGCATAAAACTTGACTATGGCATCTCAAGTTATTAAAAACGAATTACACAATAATTAAATATATTAAAAAAATGGGTAAAATAATCGGAATTGATTTAGGTACGACAAACTCTTGTGTTTCTGTAATGGAAGGTAATGAAGCAGTTGTTATTCCTAATGCAGAAGGAAAAAGAACAACGCCATCTATCATCGCTTTTGTTGAAGGTGGAGAAATTAAAGTGGGTGATCCTGCTAAGAGACAAGCAGTAACTAATCCAACTAAGACTATTGCTTCAATTAAACGTTTTATGGGTCATTCTTTTGCTGAAATTACTGAAGAAGCAAAAAGAGTACCTTACAAAGTAGTAAAAGGGGATAACAATACTCCACGTGTGGATATTGATGGTCGTTTGTATACTGCACAAGAATTGTCAGCTATGACACTTCAAAAAATGAAAAAAACTGCTGAAGACTATTTAGGTCAAACAGTTACAGAAGCAGTTATTACTGTTCCAGCATACTTTAACGATGCACAACGTCAAGCTACAAAAGAAGCTGGTGAAATTGCAGGTCTTAAAGTAATGCGTATTATCAACGAACCAACTGCTGCAGCTTTGGCTTATGGTTTGGATAAAAAAGGTAAAGATCAAAAAATTGCTGTTTACGATTTAGGTGGTGGTACTTTTGATATTTCTGTTCTTGAATTAGGAGACGGAGTTTTCGAAGTATTGTCTACAGATGGTGATACTCACTTAGGAGGAGACGATTTTGACCACGAAATTATTGACTGGTTGGCTGACGAATTCAAAGCTGAAGAAGGTATCGATTTACGTTTAGACCCAATGTCATTACAAAGAATTAAAGAAGCTGCTGAGAAAGCAAAAATTGAGTTGTCATCTTCTGCTGAAACAGAAATCAACTTGCCATACGTAACGGCTACAGCTTCAGGACCAAAACACTTAGTTAAAAAATTAACTAGAGCTCAATTCGAAAAATTGACAGATGCATTAGTAAAACGTTCTATGGCTCCAGTAGCAAAAGCGTTGAAAAATGCAAACTTAAGCGTTTCTGATATTGACGAAGTTATTTTGGTAGGAGGTTCTACTCGTATCCCAAGAATCGTTGAAGAAGTTGAAAAATTCTTCGGTAAAAAAGCGTCAAAAGGTGTTAACCCTGATGAGGTTGTTGCAATTGGAGCAGCTATTCAAGGTGGTGTACTTTCTGGAGATGTGAAAGATGTATTGTTACTTGACGTTACACCTTTATCTTTAGGTATCGAAACTATGGGTGGTGTTATGACTACATTAATTGAGTCAAACACAACAATTCCAACTAAAAAATCACAAGTTTTCTCAACTGCTGCCGATTCTCAACCAACTGTCGAACTACACGTTCTTCAAGGAGCTAGAGCAATGGCTGCTGACAATAAAACTATTGGACGTTTCAACTTAGATGGTATTCCGCCAGCACCAAGAGGAGTTCCTCAAATTGAAGTAACTTTTGACATCGATGCTAATGGTATCATCAAAGTTTCTGCAACAGATAAAGGAACTGGAAAATCTCACGATATCCGTATCGAAGCTTCTTCTGGATTAACAGCTGAAGAAATCGAAAGAATGAAAAAAGATGCTGAAGCAAATGCTGGAGCAGATAAAATTGCAAGAGAAAGAGCTGAGAAAATTAATGAAGCTGATAGCTTGATTTTTCAAACGGAATCTCAGTTGAAAGAATTGGCAGACAAAATCTCTGACGAACACAAAACAGGTATCGAATATGCATTGACAGAATTGAGAATGGCACATCAATCGCAAGATGTTGAAGCTATTCAAAAAGGGTTAGACAATGTAAATGCAGCTTGGAAAAAAGCTACTGAAGCAATGTATGCTCAAGGAGAACAAGGTCAACAAGCAGCTCAGCCACAAGGTGAAGCGCAAGGAGATGATGTTCAAGATGTAGAATTTGAAGAAGTAAAATAATTCTTTTTTAGATAAAAAGATAATAGACTTTTAGATAATAGACTAAACCGAGTAAGAAATTGCTCGGTTTTTTTTATATTTTATTTTTATACATTTTTAAAATTACCCAAGCATGTGGAAATGTAATTGCTGCAAGAAAAGAAAAAAATAAGGCTTCAAAAATTTTTTCATCTTTAAAAACAAGATATAAAGTGCTAATTCCTATTAATGAAATTATCCAATACAAAAAAGCTGATTTAAAATAAGCTATAAAGTTTTTGAAAGAATAAGACCCGTATAAATATTTTATTTGATCATTTAAAGAAGGAATACTATGCCATAAAACAAAATAAATAGTAAATGCCCATATCAAACTTCCTACTTTGAATACTATTGCAAAAACCAAAAGGTATAGCAATTGTTCTGGGATATTTTTTTTAAAAACAAGATTATTAATTGCTAAAAAAAGCATTTGCAATATTAATATTACAGCACTAATAACAAAAACTACATTTATAAAAAATGTATGTAAAACTATATTGGTAATCTTAAAAACAATATATATTACTTCATCACTATGAAAATAAAACAATAAAAATAGGATAAATATGCCATAGTTGAATTCAAAAAAAATCCTATATAATTTAGATTGTTCTTCTATTAATTTTTGCCAATGTTGTTCTCCAAAATGATAAGAACTTATTAAAATAAATAAGATCATAGCAACAGTAGGAATTAAGACAAATAAAATCACGGCAATCAATACTATTGTTATGTATGAGAGTATTAATTTTAAAAATGATTTTGGTTTCTTGTTAATTTCTAGATGATTTATCAAAGCTAAATCGTTTGCGCCATGTAGAATTCCGAATGATAATATTAGTATAAATCCTACAAAAAATTGAAACTCATTATTTAAAAACGATGTCAACCACAAAGCTAAAAAGCTTGTTAATATTGATATTTTCTGAATTTTAAGCAT
This sequence comes from Flavobacterium sp., assembly GCA_043731625.1. Taxonomy (GTDB): domain Bacteria; phylum Bacteroidota; class Bacteroidia; order Flavobacteriales; family Flavobacteriaceae; genus Flavobacterium. Next base: position 25,309 of record JAYTIV010000049.1, read on the forward strand.
ATAAATATTGTATTTTGTTTAAAAGTAACACAAAAAAATTAAACAAAAAAATATATTTATTGTTTAATCTTTTGTAGATTTGCTTAAACAATATTAATTTAATCTTTATATTATGTCAAATTTTATGTTTATTTCGGCAACAGTTTCAAAGTTGCTTCCTACAGATTACGTAGGTTTTACTTTTTTTGTTGGTTGTATGGCTATGATGGCAGCATCGGCTTTTTTCTTTTTATCATTAAATCAATTTGATAAAAAGTGGAGGACATCAGTATTAGTATCTGGTCTGATTACCTTCATAGCAGCAGTACATTATTATTATATGAGAGATTATTGGGCTGCTTTTCAAGAATCACCTACTTTTTTTAGGTATGTGGATTGGATTCTAACAGTACCATTAATGTGTCTAGAGTTTTATTTAATTTTAAAAGTTGCTGGAGCAAAAACAGGATTATTATGGAAAATGATTTTTCTTTCTGTAGTGATGCTTGTAACAGGTTATTTAGGCGAAGCTGTTTTTCCTGACAGTGCAGCAATTTGGGGATTGATTTCTGGAATTGCATATTTTGTGATTGTATATGAAATTTGGTTGGGAAGTGCCGCAAAATTGGCTGCAGCAGCTGGAGGAAATGTACTATCAGCGCACAAAATATTATGTTGGTTTGTACTAGTTGGTTGGGCTATTTACCCATTAGGATACATGTTAGGTACAAACGGATGGTATACAGGAATCTTAGGTTCTGGAAGTGTAGATGTAGCATATAACATTGCTGATGCAATTAATAAAATTGGATTTGGTTTAGTAATTTACAATTTAGCTGTAAAATCTACATCAAACGAAGCCTAATATTTTGTCCATTTTGTTTTGTATTGTAGAAACCGAGTAAGAAATTGCTCGGTTTTTTTTTGTTTTGTTTTAATTGCATTTCATCGAATTCTAATTCATATCCATCGAATACTCATTCAAAACCATCGAATTCTAATTCACTCAATTTTTAAAGTTAAACTTCTTATATATTTGTTTTGTTAAATTAAGCAAAATGAATTTGAAAAATGCATTTTTAATATCAATACAAATTGTTATCTTGAAATGCATTTTCAATTTTTTTTAAATATTATAAATAAATATGAAAAATAAGATTTCCCCCAAATCGATTTTACTGATATTTATTTTATCAAGTACATTTTGTATCGCACAAAATCAAGTTATTGATAGTCTAAAGAAAGTAATACAAGTTACCAAAATTGATTCTGCAAAAGTAAATACTTATAACACTATTGCAGATAAGTTTAAAGAGAGTTACCCTGATTCAACAGCATATTATGCTTTGAAAGCATCTGCTTTGGCAAAAAAAACCAATTATAATTTTGGGATTGCTAATGCGTTTATGAATTCTGGTAACTCTAATATTATTTTAAGCAATTACAAAAATGCATTGCACGATTTTGAAAATGCAAAAACATATTTCGAAAAAGAATTAAATGGCTCATCTAGTATAGATAAAAAGAGAATCAAAAATGGTTTGGCTCGTTCTTATGCAAGTATTGGAGTTGTTTTTTCTGAAATAAATACCTATTCAATAGCATTAGAAAATTATCTGAAAGCTTTAAAAATTTACCAAGAAATAGGGCAAACCAACAGCATTTCAAAAGCATATAATAACATCGGAATTGTATACAAATCACAAATCAATTACCCAAAAGCGATTGAATATTTTAAAAAAGCATTAGTTATACAAGAAAAAATAGCTGAAGAAACTGTTGGTGTAACTCTAACTAATATTGGTTCTGTATATTTTGAAAAAGGGAATACTAAAGAAGCACTTCTTTATTTTAATAAAGCAAAATTGGTTTTTGAGATAAAAGAAAACAAGAGAGGTTATGCTTTGCTTTTGAATTATTTGGGTGATTATTATAGAAAACAAAACAATGTTTCTGAGGCTTCAAATTTTTATAATCAATCTATTAAGTTGTATGACGAGATGGATAATAAATTTGGAGCATCATTAGTACTTTATAATTTAGGATTATTAAATATTTCTCAAAAAAAATATACTGATGCTTTACCCTTTTTATTGAAATCCTTGAGTTATGCAAAAGAAATTGGAGTTCAAGATCAAACTATTGAAGACGAAAAAATAGTAAGCGAATTATATGGTAAACTCAATAATCCAACTGCATCATTAACACATTACAAAAACTATATAATTGCTAGAGATTTGATGAATAATGAAGAAAATGACAAAAAATTTCTTCGATCTGAAATGAATTTTGAATACGAGAAAAGAGAAGCTTTACTTGTTGAAAAAAACAAATCACAACATCAATTAATTTTATTTTCTATTATTGGTGGACTTTTATTACTCGGATTAATCTTTGTTACATACAACAGAATGCAAGTCAAAAAACGATTGACTTTGCAAAAAGAAGTGGCAGAATACGAGCAAAAAGCATTGCATTTACAAATGAATCCGCATTTTGTTTTTAATTGTTTAGGATCTATTTCAAGTTTTATTGTTCAAAACGGAACAGATTCTGCCATAAAATATTTGTCAAAATTTTCTAAATTAATGCGACTTACTTTAGAGTATTCTAAAGGTTCCTTGATTCCTGTTGATAAAGAAATAGAAAGTTTGCAAAATTATCTTGAATTAGAACAATTACGATTCAATAATAAATTTGAATTTACTATTCATTCCAGCACTGCAATTGAAGATGATATGGCATTGCCACCATTATTGATTCAACCTTTTGTAGAAAATGCAATTTTGCACGGAATGGTTCCTAAAGAAGGTAATGGGAAGATTGAAGTTAATTTTAATGTCATCAACAACCAACTCATTTGTACGATAATAGATGATGGAATTGGTTTTAATAAATCTAAAGAATTAAAAGAAAATTCAGTAAAAGCACATCAATCTATGGCTTTAGAAATCACAAAAAAGAGATTGGAAATGATGGAAAATACTACCTCTAAAAAATCGGAAGTGAAAATTGAAGAATTGAAAGATACAAACGGAAATCCTTGTGGAACCAAAGTAGAATTGAATTTACCCTTACAGTATTTAAAATGATTATTAACAGAATAAAGACTATTTTAGAAGCCAAGAATATAAAACAAACCTTACACAATTATTAAATATGATAACAGCCATTTTGATAGACGATGATAACAATTTGCGTAACGGATTGCGTGTTATGTTGGAACGTTTTGCGCCTGATATAAAAATAATTGGTGAAGCCGAAAGCGTAAAAACTGGAATTGTTGCAATAGAAACGTTACAACCACAAGTTGTTTTTCTCGACATTCATATGGCAGACGGTACAGGTTTTGATATTTTGGAGCAAATAACCAAAACCAAAGCTCATATAGTTTTTATAACCGCTCACGAGCAATATGCTTTAAAAGCATTTAAATTTAGTGCCTTAGATTATTTACTTAAACCAGTTGATCCAGAAGAATTAAAAAAAGCAATTGTAAAAGTAAAAGAGATACTGAATACCAATAACTCATTTGATCATATCGATTTGTTATTAGAGAATATTCGTAAGAAAGTAGATCATTTCAAAAAAATAGCATTGCCTAATAATGATGGTATTCATTTATACGAAATTGCAGATATTATAAGATGTGAAGCAAGAGATAATTATACCGAGTTTTTTATTAAAAATAGTAAACCTGTATTAACATCAAAAACATTGAAAGAATACGAAGATTTGTTGATGGATCACGGTTTTGAACGCATTCATCAATCGCATCTTATCAATTTAGCATTTCTAAAATCGTATATGAAAAACGATGGAGGATATGTGATTATGGCAGACAATGCTAATATTCCGATAGCACAACGCAAGAAAGAACGATTAGTAGAATTATTGAAGACATTATAAGCAGAACAAGAAAAAAAATAACCACAACAAAAACACAATAGCATGACTACACCAACTAAAACCAAATGTTTGAAGAAACTGTACTTATTATTCTTGCTTTATGCAGGAATAGGATTTGCTCAACCCACTTTATTTGTTGATACACCAACTCCATTAACGGTATGTGATTATGAAGATGAAGGTTTTGTAACATTCGATTTAACTGTAAAAAATCAAGAGATATTGAACGGTTGGCCTTCAGACGGATATAGTGTTTTTTATCACGAAACATTAGAAGATTCAGTATTAAATACAAACCCTATTAATGGACCATATTTTAATACAACAGCTTATAATCAAACTGTTTATGTAAGAGTAGTACGAAATCCAGATGCTGCTTATGCGCTTACTACTTTAGACTTGATAGTGCATACTTATTGCTCTTTTACTCCAAGCGAAAACTACAATACCATAACAGGAACCATTAGATATGATGATGAAAATAATGGTTGTGACGGCGATTTGGCACAATCTTATGCTAAAGTTTTAATTACAGATGGCCAAAACTCAGGAAGTAGTTTTATTGACAATTTTGGCAACTATGCTTTTTATACACAAGCAGGAAGTTTTGAAATAACTCCTCAAGTGCAAAACCCAAACTATTTTACAATAACGCCAGCAATTGTTGGGATAGATTTTGCTGATAACAATGACAATATCAGAATACAAGATTTTTGTATCGCACCCAATGGTATTCATCCCGATTTAGAAGTTATTCTAACGCCTATTTTTGCAGCTCGTCCTGGACAAGATGCAACGTATAAACTAATTTATAAAAACAAAGGGAATCAAACACAAACAGGCTCTATAAACTTGTCTTTTGATGATTCTAAAACTGATTTTGTGAGCGCTATTCCAGAAGTAGCAAACCAAGGATTGAATTCTTTAATTTGGATTTATAGCAGTCTACTTCCTTTTGAAACTCGCGAAATAAATTTTACTTTGAATGTCAATTCGCCTCAAGAAAATCCAGCGGTCAATGTTGATGATGTACTCAATTTTACAGCAAGTATCAATTTTGCACAAGGAGATGAAACGCCAACGGATAATTTCTTTAATTTAAATCAAATTGTAGTTAATTCTTTTGATCCAAATAATAAAATTTGCTTAGAAGGTAGAACTATTTTGGTGCAACGTATAGGCGATTATTTGCATTACAACATCAATTTTGAAAATATAGGAACTGCTGATGCCGTGAATGTAGTAGTAAAAGATATTATTGATACATCAAAATTAGACATCAATTCGTTTCAGTTATTGTATGCTTCAGATACACTTCAAACCAAAGTAGATAATAACAAAATAGAATTTATTTTTAAAGATATTAATTTACGTTCAACAGCTACACAACCTATTGGAGGTCACGGAAATGTTTTGTTTAAAATAAGAACATTACCAACTTTACAAGAAGGTGATGAGGTTGTAAATAATGCTAATATTTATTTTGATTATAATGCACCAATTATAACAAATGACGCAAGAACAACTTTTGGAACCTTAAGTAATAGTGTGTTTATTAAGGATAATAGTGTTTTTGTTTATCCAAATCCTGCAAACTCAAAAATCAATGTTAAAGCAGATAATGCTATAAAAAGTATCGAAATATATGATGTGCAAGGCAGAATTCTAGAAATTATTTCAGGAGAATCAAAAGAGTCGCTTATAGATATTTCAAACAAAGCAAATGGAGTTTATTTCTTTAAAATAACAACAAATAAAGGAAGTAAAATAGAAAAAGTAGTTAAGGAATAATTGTGGTTAATTGTTCTGAAAAAGCGTGAATCATTCATTTGGTTTGCGCTTTTTATTTTCTATAAAACAAGTAAACTATATTCTCGTAAAGTATGGATAGGTTTTGAATACCAAAACAATTCAAAATCATCTAGTTGCATTTCAAAATCGGTTTTGAGTTCTTGAAAAGTTACCAATTTTTCATTGGATAATGTGATTTTCTTTAGCATTTTTGCCAGCCATTCTCCTTCTAATTGATTGGTCTGAATAGAAAACACTTCTTTTTTATCATGAAAAGTAAAACGCATCATTTCGAAAGATTTTCCTTTTTTGGTTTTTGAAAAAGATTCCATCTGAGGTTTTGTTCCAAGCCAAACTATTTTTGCATTGGGTTTGGTAGTAAACTTTGTTTCATCTTGCAAAGCAGTATAAATAAAATCATCAGCTATAGTCGTATTCGGAATTTTAAATTCGAACCAATCTTGCAACGAATAATCAAAGCAAATGCCGTGCATAAAATTGAACAATGATTTTTTTAATCCCAAACTAAATTTATCGTGATTTATTCCGGTTTGGTCAATATAATTAATATCGTTGTTGGCAAAACTACCTTGTAATTCCGTTTCTTTTACAACTCCAAATTTTTCTGGAAACATTCCCACAGGACTATGTGCAGTCATTGCAAATTGATGCCAAAAACCAGATTGCAAAACTCCTAATTCAAATAATTGTCTTACCATTTCTAGACTATCAATAGTTTCTTGAATGGTTTGTGTAGGATAACCATACATCAAGTAAGCGTGAACCATAATGCCAGATTCGGTAAAATTGCGAGTAACTTTTGCTACTTGTTCAACTGTAACGCCTTTGTCAATAAGCTTTAACAATCTGTCTGACGCAACTTCTAATCCGCCAGAAACTGCAATACAACCAGAGGCTTTGAGTAATATACATAAGTCTTTGGTAAAACTTTTTTCAAATCGAATATTGGTCCACCACGTCACTATTAATTTTCTTCGAATAATCTCGAGTGCAACTTCTCGCATCAAAGCTGGTGGTGCAGCTTCATCAACAAAATGAAATCCGTTTTGACCTGTTTTTTCAGATAATTCTTCAATTCTATCAACAATGAGTTTAGCGGCAACTGGTTCGTAAAGTTTGATATAATCTAACGAAATATCACAAAAAGTGCATTTTCCCCAATAACAACCGTGTGCCATTGTGAGTTTGTTCCATCTACCATCGCTCCACATTTTGTGCATTGGATTGACGATTTCTATCACCGATATATATTTGTCTAACAATAAATCAGTATAATCTGGAGTGCCAACTTCTGCTTGTTTATAATCGGATCTCAAAGAATTATTCTTGTAAACTACTTTTTGGTTTTCGAGTAAAAAAGTTCTTTTATATTCTTTTTCAATTGTAGCATTTTGATTTTGAACAAGTAATTCAATAGGAAGTTCTCCATCGTCAAGCGTGATAAAATCATAGAATTCAAAAACTCTAGCATCAGAAAGTGAGCGAAGTTCAGTATTCGGAAAACCGCCACCCATTGCTATTTTACAATTGGGATAGTTTTTTTTGATAAATTGAGCACAACGAAAAGCACTGTATAAATTTCCTGGAAAAGGAACTGAAAAACAAATTAAGTTGGGCTGAATTTCAACAATTTTTTGATTTAATAATCGTAAGGTTATTTTATCAATGTAGGTTGCTTCTTTATTTAAATGGGTATATAAATCATCAAAGGAATTGGCGCTCCTGCCTAAACGCTCTGCATAGCGACTAAAACCGAAATTCTCATCGACACATTCTACAATAAAATCAGACAAATCTTCGAGATACAAAGTAGCAAGATGTTTGGCTTTGTCTTGTGTTCCCATAGTTCCAAAAGCCCAATCAGTTTCTTCTAGTTGCAAAAATCTTGAGGCTTCTGGAAGAAAATTATCAGTACAAATCTGAAGTGCTAGAGTAGGGTTGTTGCCTTGTAAAAAAGAGATTACCGGATTGATGGTTTTGATATATTCATCTTTCAAAGCAAGAATCCGTTGGGAATTATCTGATATTTTTTGAGAGAATTTCAACTCAAAAATAGCTGTCAATCCTTTTTTCGAAAACAATTCTAAAATAACCTCAATGCCCAAATCCATTTGAAAGGATGATATATTTTTGGTATTCAAAAAACCTTTGATATATGCCGTAGCGGGATACGGCGTATTTAGTTGAGTGAATGGTGGCGTTATGAGTAGTTGTTGCGTTTTCAAGTTTCAATAAAAAATCATAGCAAATATACTCTAATTTACTGTTTTCAATTCTTTAAATTTTACATAAGAATACACAACTGGATATAATCCAATGACGATTAAAATAGTGATAAATACATAAAAATTGATGTTTTCTGGAAGCATTAAGCTTAAAATAATAATAAGTAATCCTCCAATTATCCATAGTTTTCCGGCAAGAATATGAGTTAATTTCCAGACTTCTTTGTTCTCTAATGTCCAAGGAGTTTTGATTCCGATAAAATAATTTTGCTGAATAACTTTGAAATAATTTCCTAATGCAACAATCAAAATTC
>JAYTIV010000050.1:0-12385 GCA_043731625.1 Flavobacterium sp.
ATTGTCTACTAATAATTCCTTATATGCTTCAGGGTATAATAATTATGGGCAGCTGGGAGATGGCACCTTTGTAGATAAAAATGTGTTTACGTTAATAAATGAATGTAGTTTAGGTACTTCAGGATTTGCTACTCTACAATCAATATATGCTTATCCTAACCCAACTACTAACACTAGCATTATTAGTTATTCGTTGCGTGAGAATAAAGCAGTAACACTTGCAATCGCCAATAGTTTAGGTCAAGTAATTTATAGTGAAGATGTTATTGGCAAACTAGGCGAAAACCACTACCAAATCAATATGAATACCTACAGTGCTGGACTTTATTTAGTAACCCTAAAAACGGGAGACCAGAGTGTTACCGTCAAATTAATTAAACAATAATATTTTTATTAATTCTTAAAAACTTTAACATGAAAAACTTTTTTATTCTAAAAATTAGTTGCTTTATTTATTTATTTATTTATTGGTTTTAAACCACTGCAAGCGCAAGAAACACGGCAACAAAAACCACAAACCGAAACACAAGCGCAAAAAATAACCACTATTTGGGATGGTTCCACTTGGAGCCAAGGCGAACCCACATTGGTCAGCAATGTAATTTTTGCAGCCAATTTTGAATCTGCTGAAAATATAGATGCTTTTGATTTAGAACTTCTTCCAAATGTAAAAGTAACAATAGCTGCAAATACCATTTTGCAAGTTGCAAACACTTTGAAAGTAGCCAAAACAGCAAATCTTACACTGTTAGAAAATGCACAATTACTTCATAAAAGCAACCCCGAATCGCCCAATGCTTTTATTAGTGTGGTACAAAAAACAGGATATATTTTCAAATTCGATTATACCTATTTTTGTTCTCCGGTAGCTGATCAAAAATTAAACTTAATTACCGATGGAAGTGTTTCTGGAGGTGTTGACAGTTATTACAACAATATAAATGGCCCATTAGAAACCTATTTACCACCACGCCCAGACCAGTATTATTCTTTTAACGATGCGGCGGCACCAGCAGGAACTGATGGTTTGATTTTTAATACAGGAGCATGGCAAAATGAAAACCAAGCCAATTTTATGAATCCAGCAGGAAAAGGGTTTATTGTTCGTGGTCCAGATTCTTTCCCTGCATCTTATAATGTAGCTAGACCACAAGATATACCTCAAAAATGGCAAGTTAAGTTTACTGGGCAAGAAAATACAGGTACAATAAACAAATCAGTTTCCGGAATAGCATATACACCCTTTAATGGTGCAATAACAGTGCCGGTTGCTATTTCGGGTAGTGTTTATAAACCTTGTAACAATACCAAGTTTACTTTAAATTTAATTGGCAATCCTTATCCTGCAGTTCTTGATGCAGATAGTTTTTTGAGCTATCCTTCAAATACTACAGTTTTAGGTGGCTATCTTGCTTTTTGGTCACACAAAACAGCACCTTCGGCATCATTTCCAGGTAATGGTACATTTCAAATAAATTATTCAATTGATGATTTTGTTTTTTATAATTTGATAGGAGGTATAGGTAATAGACGTTATTTAAACGATCCTGTTTTTGCACCAAATGATTCTAATAGACCAACTGGTAAAATTGCAACTTGTCAAGGTTTTTTTACTAGAGCTGTTTCAAATGGTTCCGTAACTTATACTGAAGATATGAAAGATTTGTCTATTTCGACAAATAATCAACAATTTTACAGAACCAATAGTACTGCAACCATTTATCCAACAAAAAATCGATTTTGGATAAGCCTGCAACAAGGTACTGCTACTGAATTTGGAGGGAATTACAGAGAAACATTAATAGGATATATGCCACAAATGTCTGTGCCGGCAATGGCAAATACACCAGCATATACAATTGCGGGTTCTTTAAACACATATGATAAAATGTATGATTCTGAGATGAATACTACGGCATATAATACCAGTTCACAATTGAATTCTAGATTAGAAATATATACTATACTTTCACCAACAAGTCCATGTCCTAGATTGATGATACAAGGCAGAAAACTAGATGCAACTTTTAATACTAGTGATGTCGTGCCAATTGGATTTTCTTGTCCGTCAGGAACTTACACCATTAGGGTAGAAAAATTAGATGGTTTGTTTCAAACACAGCAGTTGTTTTGGTTACGACAAACCCAAGGTGCAAATGTAACTTATCACGATATCCGAAATAACTCATTTACCTTTTTTAGTGGTGGCGATGCAGATAATTCGACACGATTTGCAATTGTTTTTAAATTGCCACTCATTGGTATTGTTAGTGTTCCGTTAACTTGTGGAACCAAATTACAATCAATGAGCCATACTATTTATTGTCAAGTACCTACAGGAGGTGCACCATCTTATAGATTTGAAGTAAGAAGTGGAGCAGCATTTGGTGATGTAGGATCTATTCCATTAGGTGAAATTTCTGTTCCATATAATCAATTTAGTTTAGGTACTTTTAATTCAACTTTTCCTGGTGCAATAACCTACAATACAACCTATTATATTCGTGTTACTACAATTCAAATAGATGACATTTGGCAATTTGGTAACACTTGTATAGTAACAAGTGCAGCACCACCAACCGCAGGAATTACAGCGCCTACATCTACACATGCTGGCTGTGGTAGTGTTTTAAACAGATATAGTGAACAATTATTCTGTAATTCACCAACAGAATTAGGCTTTACAACAAATGGGTATCGTTTTGAAGTGAGTACCGATCCTGCTTTTGCTTTTGGTACAGTTGTTGGGAACATAGAACGAAATAGTAATAGTTTTAGTTTAGCGATGTTAAACACAGCTTCAAATACGTTAGGTTTATATCAGCCTATACCAAATCAAGATTATTTTATACGACTTCAAATTCGTTATAGTTTTCCAACAGCCAATACTTGGCAAGTAAATAATTTTGGTAACCCAATTTATGGAGCTATTTGTTCTGTTAGAACAGGAAATAATCCAACAGCAAGAGCAACAGAAAATGATTTCACAATCTTTGAAGTTAAAGCGTTTCCAAATCCTTTTGCAAGTGCCTTTAATTTAGAGATAAATACTTCAAGTGATGAAAAAGTAACTGTAAAAACCTATGATATGATAGGACGATTGATAGATACTCAAGAAATACTAGCAACAGAAATTAGTGCACAAGAAATTGGAAATCAATTTCCTGCTGGAGTTTACAATATTGTTGTTACTCAAGGGGAAAATGTAAAAACATTGCGAGTAATAAAAAGATAATGAATATTAATAATTTTTTAAATTTAAAATCGTTCCAGTATTGGAGCGATTTTTTTTATTCCTTGAAATATATTCCTCTAAAAAACCAATTATTAAAAAAAATTATTACTTTTAATAAAAAAACATTTTATGAATCTCATTATTAGAATACTCATCACCTCAATTTTAGTATTAATTATTGCGCATTTTATGCCAGGAGTTTCGGTTGCCGATTTTTCGACCTCAATAATAGTAGCTATCGTTTTAGGATTGCTTAATATCTTTATAAAACCTATTCTGGTTATCCTCACATTGCCAGTAACTATTATTACTTTAGGGTTGTTTTTGCTGGTAATCAATGCCTTGATTATTTTGCTGTGTACCAAAATTGTAGGAGGTTTTGCAGTAGATTCCTTTTTGACGGCTATATTTTTTAGTATCATTTTGTCAATTTCACAATCTATTCTATATCAATTCACAAAAGACAAATAACAAAAAAATACAATTACATAAAACTTGGTTGGGTTGCAAAAAAGTACTATTTTTGCCACCCAATTTTAGTATATAAAAAAGTCAGAAATGGATATTAGAAGAATCGCAATTAGTCCGGTTAACGAAATTATAGAAATTAACGTGATGCTCTCAGACTACAAAGGTCAAGTAGCAAAACGAATCAACGAAAAAATGCCATTGGCAACCGTAAAAGGTTTTAGAAAAGGTGCTGTACCAAAGGATCTTGTAGAAAAACAATACGGAAAAGCTATCAAGCAAGAAGAAGTAAAAAAAGTGGTTGATCTAGCACTTGAAAGATTTTTAGAGTCTGAAAGATTAAATATGTTAGGTACACCATTACCAATTGAAAAAGAAATTTATAATTGGGATATGGAAGATTTGACTTTTCAATATGAAATAGGTCTTACTCCAAATTTCGAATTAGATTTAGAAGCAAAAAATGACATTGTAAAATATGTAGTTATTGCAGATAATAAATTAATAGAGGAACAAGTAACACGTATTCAAAAACAATTCGGAACACCATTTCCACAAGAAGTTGTTGCGGAAAATAGTGATGTTACGGGAACTTTTGTAAACGAAGAAAAAGGAATCAATGCACCATCAACATTTGCATTGTCTATTTTTAAAGACAAAGCTACTGCCAATACATTCATTGGTAAAAAAGTAGGTGATGTTGTTACCGTAAATACCAAAGGATTGTTTGAAGACGATCATCAATTGATGGATGTTATGAAAGTAGATCACGATGATGTTCACGGACTTGAAGTTGAGGTAGCTTTCACAATAGAAGCTATCAACGGAACAGAATTGGCTGAATTGAATCAAGAATTATTTGACAAACTTTTTGGAGAAGGAAATGTGGCAACTCTTGACGAATTGAAAGCAAAAATAAAAGAGGATGCTGAAAAACAATTTGAGCAACAAGCTGATCAAAAATTATTGGCTGATGTGACTAATTTTTTAATAGACAACACCAAATTTGATTTGCCTTCTGAATTTCTAAAAAAATGGCTACAAACTGTTGGAGAAAAAAAATTATCTCCGCAAGAAGCAGCAGCAGAATTTGAAAGATCTGAAAAAGGATTGCGTTTTCAATTAATAGAAGGAAAAGCTTTGGCTCAAAGTAATATTCAAATTAATTTTGAAGATTTAAAATCATTTACTACCAACGCAATTCGTCAACAAATGGCGCAATTTGGGCAAATGAATCCAACAGATCAAGAAATTGAAGGAATTGTTGCAAGAGTTTTATCAAATCAAGAAGAAGTGCGTCGTCTTTCTCAACAAGTAGCAAGCGAAAAAATGTTGCAGATTTTTAAAGAAAAAGTCAATGCAAAAACAAAAGAAGTAACGTATCAAGAATTTATTGCAGCTTCTTACGGCGAATAGATTAAAAAAAATTATTACCTTTGAGCGTCGAATGAAAATTTGGCGCTCAACTATTTTATAAAAGCTCTTAAAAAGGATACTATACAATGAATAACGGTAAAGACCCGAGAGCTTCGCTCGAAATGGCGAAGCAATTTAAAAAATTTGCTACAAAACATCATGGTGTAAATAATATGTATTACGACAAAATCGTAAATGCAATGACACCAACAGGAATGACACCTTATATCATCGAAGAACGTCAGTTGAATATTTCTCAACTAGATGTTTTTTCTCGTTTGATGATGGATAGAATTATTTTTCTAGGAACAGGTATTGATGACCAAATTGCTAATATAGTTCAAGCACAATTACTTTTTTTAGAAAGTGCTGACGCATCAAAAGATATTCAGATTTATTTGAATTCTCCTGGAGGAAGTGTATATGCAGGTTTAGGGATTTATGATACGATGCAATATATCAAACCAGATGTTGCCACTATTTGTACAGGTATGGCAGCTTCAATGGGTGCTGTTTTATTATGTGCTGGTGCAGCAGGAAAACGTTCGGCATTGCCACATTCACGTGTAATGATTCACCAACCATCTGGAGGTGCACAAGGTGTTGCTACTGATATGGAAATCAATCTTCGTGAAATGTTGAAACTAAAAGATGAATTGTATGAGATAATTTCAAAACATTCAGGTCAAACTTTTGATAAAGTGCATAAAGATAGCGAACGTGATTACTGGATGATTGCTGATGAAGCTAAAGAGTATGGTATGATTGATGAAGTTTTAAGACGATAATTGAGTATAAATGTTTCTTTCAGAAAAAGCATTAAATACTACAAATAATAAAAAAAATGGCAAAAGAAGTATTAGATTGTTCGTTTTGTGGTCGTAAAAAACCAGAAACCAATCTTTTAATTGCTGGAATCAATGCTCACATATGTGATAAATGCATTGAACAAGCACACGGTATTGTTCTAGAGGAATTAAAAACCAACGGGAATACTAAACTAGTTGCAGACTTGATATTAAAGAAGCCAAAAGAAATTCGTGCTTTTTTAGATCAATATGTTATTGGTCAAGATCAAACCAAAAAAGTAATGTCGGTAGCAGTATACAATCACTACAAAAGATTGATGCAGCAAAGTTCTAATGATGATGTAGAAATTGAAAAATCAAACATCATTATGGTTGGACAAACTGGAACCGGAAAAACCTTGGTAGCCAAAACTATTGCTCGAATGTTGGATGTTCCTTTAGCAATTGTTGATGCAACTGTTTTAACCGAAGCTGGTTATGTTGGAGAAGACGTTGAAAGTATTTTAACAAGATTGCTTCAAGCTGCCGATTATGATGTTGCCAAAGCAGAGAGAGGAATAGTTTTTATTGACGAAATTGACAAAATTGCTCGAAAAAGCGACAATCCATCAATTACTCGAGACGTTTCTGGCGAAGGTGTTCAACAAGCTTTACTAAAATTATTAGAAGGAACAGTTGTAAACGTTCCACCAAAAGGAGGAAGAAAACATCCAGATCAGAAATTTGTTGAAGTAAATACACAAAATATTTTATTCATTGCTGGTGGTGCTTTTGACGGAATTGAACGAATTATTTCAAAACGTTTAAATCGTCAAGCTGTTGGATATACAACTTCAAAAAACACCGATAATATCGATAAGGAAAATTTATTGCAATACATAATTCCAAAAGACATCAAGGATTTTGGATTGATTCCAGAAATTATTGGTCGTTTACCAGTTTTAACACATATGGATCCTTTAGATAGAGAAACCCTACGTTCTATTTTAACCGAACCAAAAAATGCGTTAATAAAACAATACAAAAAGCTTTTCGAAATGGACGAAGTGAAATTTACCATCGATAACGAAGCATTAGATTATATTGTTGACAAAGCTTTAGAATATAAACTTGGAGCAAGAGGTTTACGTTCTTTATGCGAAGCTATTTTAACCGATGCCATGTATGATTTACCAAGTTCAAGCGATAAAGAACTTCATATTGATAGAGCTTATACTCAAGATACATTGAATAAAAATTTATTGAAAAGATTGGAAATTGCTTCTTAAATAAAAACAATAAATCCCGAGTTAATCGGGATTTTTTTTATGTTTAAAAATGAAGTTACTTCACCAATCCTCCACCAGATTTTGCTTTTTCAATTTCAATTTCGGTATTGTCTTTTTCAAGTTTCAAGTTTCCAAAATTATAAGTCAACGAAATTCTAAAATTTCTTGAGTCATTTTTTTCAAAGAATTTAGTTTCTAAATTAGTTGATGAAACCAAAGCATTTATTTCATTTTGATTGAAAACATCAAATAAATGAACGCCAAGTTTTAGTTTTTTATTCATAAAATCTTTGTTCAACGAAATGTCTAATTGTTGAATTGGTTTGGTTATTTTATAAATTTCCCAAACTCCACCAGCTGGCAAAATAAAATATGTCATACTGCTTTTTAAATCCCAAGGCAACATAATTTGAGCTTGAGCAGCATAATTCCATATAGGTTTTGGCGTGAACGAAAAATTATATCCTTCGGTTAAATTTTTAATATAATTAATGTTTAAGAAAATATAATTCATTTTATCTATATTATTCATTCGTTTTTTAAATTCTTCTTTTCCTTTAAAGAAATAGTCTAACGGAATTGGAAAATTTGCATAAACACTCATCGTTTTAAATCGGTCAAATTGCTGAAAAGTTTGCGTACTTACCAATTCTCCTGGTTCTGCATTAAAAATAAATAAATTTTGATCTTTAGCAACCGTGTAATTTGCACCCAATTGAACAAATTGCATTGCAGTGATTTTGAATTCATAATTGTCAAAAAACGAAGGATTTAGCAATAAATTACCAGAAGACGAATTGTATTGGTCAAAATTAGAACCATTTGGATCTAAAACACCATAACTTGGTTGCGAAATTTTTCTTGAATAAGAGGTGCTTACATTTACATTGTCATTTATTTCATACAAAGCACTAATATTTGGAAATAAATTTTTGTTTTTAAAGTTAATATCAGTCGAAATACTATTAACAACTCCAGTTCTGTCTACTTTAAAATCTTCATATCGCAAACCAGCTGTGAAATTAAATTTCTTAATTTTCTTTCTTGCTTCTGCATAAAAAGCCAAGTTGGTTTCTTTATAATCAAAATCTATTATTTCTGTTGTAGGAGAATTAAAATTATAGTTTCCAAGATTATTTACTTTTAAAGTATTGAATTTTCCACCTGTATTTATTGACATTTTTATTTTTTCAAACGGAAAGGCAAAATCATATTTCAAATAATAATTTAACAATCCAAAATCGTTTTTAAAGTTATTGTAGCTAGAAACATTATTTTCTGACGCATTGGTTTTGGAATTTGGATTTCGATTAAAAACATTTGTAAAAGCAACTATATCAAGAGTTCTTCCAATTGTGTCTAATTTTGTTTTGTATTGCAAACTAATTTCGTGGTTGTTACTTTTTGTTTTATTTGTTCCAGTATTTAAATAATCTAAAATTTCTGAACCACTTGTTTTTGCATTAAAAACATCTCTGTCATTACCAAAATTTGAGTTGTAATTAAATAGTAAATTAGATTTTTTAGTTAACTTATAATTGGTTCCAAGTCGAAAATATAAATTCCTATTTGTAGAAACAGTAAGTTTTTCTTGATTAATATATTTGTCAGGATTGAAAGAAGTAAATGTTTGACCATTTATAGATTTTTGTTCTCTATCAATATAATTATATCCAAGCATAGTTTGCCAACTTAGATTTTTTTCTTTTCCGTTTAAAAGAATTTGTGGACTAGGTTTTTGGTATTTATTGAAATTGTAATTAAAATTAAAACTTGCATTTACACCTTTTAATCGTTTAGAACTAGTTACAATATTAATAATAGATCCACTTGCATTAGCATCATATGCAGCTCCAGGATTATAAATTAATTCGGCTTTTTCTATAGCACTTGCAGGAAGTGATGATAAATAATTTTCTAAATCTGAACCACTTAATGTGCTTGGTGAACCATCAATATAAATGGCAACACCTTTTCCGTTTAGTGATAATCCGCCAGTTGGTGCTGCAATTACTCCAGGAAGTTTTTTTACAGCATCATAGGCATTTCCAGTGCTAAGCATTGGATTGTCTTTTATAGCAACCGAAGTTTTACCGGATTCTACTTTGATAAACTTTTTCTGATTGTTGATAGATACTTCCTCGAGAACGGTAACTTTTTTAGTTAAAGTATCGTTTTCAGATTTTGTTTCTTGTGCAAATAACATGTTTGCAAAAAGAAACATTGCAGATAAAAATAATAATTTCATTTTTTGATTGATTTGATAATTAGTGATAAGACTTTTATCATCAAAAAATGTTACAAAAAACTAGAATAAAATGTTTGAGATTTAGGAATCTCTGTAGTTAAGTAATGATTTCTCTTTTTTTACAGAAGTTTCTACACATCTTTTTCCGTAACATCTTGCTCTTCTTGGCGCACATGATGTTAAGAAAGAAACAGCAATTATAACTAATAAAACCTTTTTCATAAATAGTATTTTATTTATCTACTGCAATTTGCATACCAATTAATTGCTCTAGATAATCTCTTTCATTAGACAATCTCGGAATTTTATGTTGTCCGCCCAATTTATCTCGTTCTTTTAACCAATCATAAAATAAATTTTCGCGTGCTACATTTATAGTTAACTCATTTAATGTCATGTTGTTGTAGCGCTTTGCTTCGTAATCAGAATTTACAGATTGCAAGGTTTCATCTAACACTTTTTGAAATAATATTATGTCTTTTGGCGGTTTTTTAAACTCAATCATCCATTCATGCGATCCTTTTTCTTTACCTTTCATAAAAACAGGCGCAACTGTATAATCTTTTACTTCACAATTTAAAGTAGTTGATGTTTTAGCAATTGCTTGATCAGTATTTTCTACCATTAATTCTTCACCAAAAACATTAATGTGATGTTTTGTTCTTCCTGAAACTCTAATTCTGTAAGGTTTTAAAGATGTAAATCGAACTGTATCACCAATCATGTATCTCCATAATCCTGAGTTGGTTGTAATTACAATTGCATAGTTTTTAAACAATTCTACATCTTCTAATCTAATGGTTTTTTGGTTTGAAGTTCCAAATGTGTCCATCGGAATAAATTCATAAAAAATTCCGTAATCTAACATTAGAAGCAAATCATTAGAATAATTTAAATCTTGAATAGCAAAAAATCCTTCGGATGCATTATAAATTTCATAATATTTGAAATTCGAATTTGGAATTATCTTTTGATATTGTTCCCTGTAGGGTTCAAAATTTACGCCGCCATGAAAATAAACTTCAAGATTTGGCCAAAGTTCCATTAGATTTGTGTTATTAGTTTCAGTCAATATTCTATTTAATAAAACCAACATCCATGATGGAACACCAGCAAAACTGGTAACATTTTCGTTTTTAGTTTCATTAATAATAGCAGTTAGTTTGGTTTCCCATTCACTCATTAACGAAACTTTATTACTTGGTGTGCTACTAAATTCTGCCCACATTGGCATATTTTCTATTAGTATTGCCGATAAATCTCCAAACGAAGTATTGTTGTTTTCATAAATTTGAGAACTACCGCCAAGACGTAAACTTTTGCCAAGAAACATATCAGAATTTTCATTGTTGTTCAAGTACATACACAATAAATCTTTACTTCCTTTAAAATGGCAATCTTCTAATGCTTCGTTGCTTACAGGAATAAATTTACTTTTGGCATTGGTTGTTCCGCTAGATTTGGCAAACCATTTTATTGGTGTGTTCCAAAAAACATTTTGTGCTCCATTTCGTGTAAGCTCAATCATTGGTTCGAGTTCTTCATATGTAGAAACAGGAACTCTTTCGGTAAAAGTTTCATAATTTTTAATCGATTCAAAATCATATTTTTTGCCAACTACTGTTTCTTCACAGTTGCGAATTAAATTCATAAGCAACTCATCTTGAACCTCATGAGGATATTTCAAAAACAACTCAATTTGATGAATACGTTGTTTTAAAAACCAAGTTGCTATAGAATTTATTATTGGAAAAGGCATAAAAAGGTACGATTTAAGAAGTTTGAAATACTAAGTTTGAAATTAGAATATTAACTTTACCAAAAATAACAAATTTTGTTGAACCAGAAACTTTAAACCTGAAACTTTAAACAAATGACTTACCAAGGTGTTCTCACTAAAATGCAAACCGAATATTTAAATCCAATTCAATATTATTTGGTTTTTGAAAATAGTTTTCTAAACTTGAATCAGTTATTGGATAAATCAATGGAAATTAATTTTGTAGGTTACCAATGTTTGAATTGCAATAAAAAAAAGAAAATTTTTCGACAAGGATTTTGTTATGATTGTTTTATGAGTAGTGCTTCGGCTGGCGATTGGATTATGAAACCCGAATTAAGCACAGCACATTTAGACATTGAAGATAGAGATTTAGAATATGAAAAAAAGGTTCAATTGCAACCACATATTGTTTATTTGGCATTGTCTAGCGAAGTAAAAGTTGGTGTAACTAGAATAACACAAGTTCCAACACGATGGATAGATCAAGGTGCAGTTCAGGCAATTCCAATTGTTGAAGTTCCAAACAGATATTTAGCCGGAATTACCGAAGTTGCTTTAAAAAATCATTTTGCAGACAAAACCAATTGGCAAAAAATGCTAAAAAATGATTTTGAACATACAGATTTAATAAAAGAACGAGCCAATTTAAAATATTTGATACCTAAAGAAGCTCAAGACTATTTTCATCCAGAAAAAGATGATTTGTATGATATGCATTTTCCTGTTCTAGAATATCCAAAGAAAGTATCGAGCTTAAATCTTGATAAATCACCAAACTTTACAGGAAAACTAAAAGGAATTAAAGGACAATATTTAATCTTTGAGGATGGAACCGTTTTTAATGTTCGAACCTTTGAAGGTTATATGGTTAAGATTAGTTTGTAAAAAAAAAAGCTGTTCAGTTACGAACAGCTTTTTGAGTTTAATTTACTTTAGTTAAAGTTACATTATTTGGAATTGAAAATTCGTAAATAAATGTAGGTTCACCATGAAAACGACCTATCATTTCTGGGTTTTTTAATTTGAGAATAAGTTGATTTGGTGAACCAGAGATAAATTGAAATATAGCTCTACAACTATTTTTTTGTTTTAATACATCAATAAAAAAGAAATCAATTATGTTGGTATTATCTTCGTTTGAAGAAAACGCAAACATTG
>JAYTIV010000051.1:0-12308 GCA_043731625.1 Flavobacterium sp.
ACTTCAAAAGGTAATTTAGCTTCTTTAAAAATAGTTGGTATTTCGCAAATTGGTATTTCAGAAATAGATGATGTTATGAGCTATACCTCGTTAAACACAGCCCAAAAACTTTTAGGCGAACCCACAAATTATATCACAGATATTCAAATCAAACTTTATGATATGATTTCTGCTCCAACAGTTGCCAGAGAATTTCAAAACAAATTTAATCTCGATGCAATAGATTATCAAACCACTAATTCTCAATTTGAAACTGGAAGTACAGTGAGATCAATAATATCTTATGCTGTTGGAATTGTATTGCTTATTGTTGCGGGTTTTGGAATTTATAATATTCTCAATATGATGATTTATGAAAAAATGGATAGCATTGCAATTCTAAAAGCCACAGGATTTTCTGGTAATGATGTAAAATGGATATTTGTATCATTATCATTAATTATCGGATTTGTTGGTGGCATTTTTGGGCTGTTATTTGGTTATATTTTCTCTAAAATAATAGATAATATTCCTTTTGTTACTGCTTCATTACCTACTATAAAAACGTATCCCATAAACTACGATATCACTTATTATATTATTGGAATTGTTTTTGCCATGTTTACAACCACAATTGCAGGATTGTTTCCTGCACTAAAAGCGAGCAAAGTTGATCCCGTAGAAATCATTAGAGGCAAGTAATATGAGTAATATCGTCTTGGAAACAAAAGGGTTAACAAAATATTTTTATGACCCTGTAAAATTTAAAGTGCTCAACGAAATCTCGATGAGCATAGACCATGGCGAGTTTGTTTCTATTGTTGGAAAATCCGGCTGCGGAAAATCGACATTGCTTTATTTACTCTCGACTATGGATACTGATTATGAAGGTGAACTTTATATACACGAAGAACTAGTTACCGGAAAAACAGATGCAGTATTAGCAAAAATCCGTAACGAAAAAATTGGCTTTGTTTTTCAGTTTCATTATTTGCTTTCAGAATACAATGTGCTCAAAAACGTGATGCTTCCTGCAATGAAACTAGGAATATTATCTGATCAAGAAATAGAAAATAATGCGATGGAACATCTCAAAACATTAGACATGCAAGACCAAGCACTCAAAATGCCCAACCAATTAAGCGGTGGTCAAAAACAACGTGTGGCTATTGCAAGATCTCTAATTAACAATCCATTGATTATTATGGGTGATGAACCCACAGGAAATTTGGATAAAAAAAATAGTGATATTGTTTTTGATATTTTCAACAAACTCACCCAAGAAAAAAAACAAACACTACTAATTGTAACTCATGATAATGATTTTGCTAATAGAACCAACAGAATTATTACTATGGAAGATGGAAGAATTATTTCATAACTAGCTATTATCCTTCTATTTAGCAACCATTTTTTTAATATTCTAGGAAATATATAAGTTTTGCTTAAAATTTCATAACACATTTTCATTATTATATAACGAACTTTACATTCCCCGAGAAAAATTAAAAACCCCTTTTTTTCAAAACCTTTTTTGAAATTGTATTTATTATAAATTTTAATTGATTTTTCGATTATGCTTACAATAAAGAAAGAAGGAATTATCCTTAAAAAAACAAATGCCGGATTTGAAAATGATGGGGTTTTAAATCCTACAGTTATAAAAAACGGAGAAAACACTCACTTGTTTTATCGTGCCTTGCGAAAAGGAAATTATTCTAGTATAGGATATTGCAAACTAAAAAATTATACTTCTGTAGAAGACAGATTAAATATTCCTGTTATTTTTCCTCTATTTGAATATGAAAAAATAGATATTGAAGATCAAAGAATTATTACTGTTGATGACGCCTTTTTTCTCATCAATACTACTAACGATTTTAAAACAGAAAATATTTACCCAGATATAGCAATACCAATAAATGCTTCTCCTTGAAAATGCATCATTACAAATTATTCGAAATTGTATTTTTCAATTTAAAATAAATAAAAAATAATTGCTCATTAATCCTATTTATACATTTGAAAATGTATGAAACAATTACAATAAAAAAACAAACAACTATGTCTAATACAATAAGAAAAAAACCAATTCCGTCAAGAAAATTGGTTCGAAAATATCCAAAACATAGTAAAATAAGAAAATATATACTTTCGAGAGATCTTTTTAACGAACGGGTAATAGATTATGAAGACGAAATGATAAATAATGCATTAACCATTAATAATATTTTGGAATAAAAACTCTTATAGTAGCAAATTATTCAGCATCACTTTAAAACAAAAAACAAACCTAAAATATATTGTATGAAAACAAATGAAATTTTAAAAAGAAACGTACTAGAAGCAATTCAGTGGGAACCATTATTGCACGCAGCAGAAATTGGCGTAATAGTAAATGATGGTATAGTAACACTTACAGGAACTGTAGACAGTTATGCCAAAAAACTTGAAGCAGAAAACGCAGCAAAAAAAGTTGCTGGAGTAAAAGCAATTGTTGAAGAAATTAAAATAGACTATGGTCACTATGCCTTTACTACAGATGAAGAAATTGCCAAAGAAGTAATAGATGCTTTTGAGTCTAGTTATACTATTCCAGAAGACAAATTAAAAATAAAAGTAGAAAAAGGTTGGGTTACAATCTTTGGAGATGTAAACTGGTATTATCAAAAAGAAGCTGCTAGAAATGCAATATTAAATCTCAAAGGCGTGAGAGGTGCTACAAATAATATTGAAATTATTCCTGATGCAAAAGATGAAATAGAAAAAAAAGATATCGAAAAAGCATTACGTAGAAACTGGGCTATAAATTATGATGATATTGATATAGTTGTTGAGGGAAACAAAGTAACCTTACTAGGAGTTGTTGACTCTTATTATGAAAAAGACGAAGCAGAGCGAATTGCCTATAATGCTCCAGGCGTTTGGTCTGTAAACAATGAGTTAGTCGTTGATTTTGATGACTATGATGGTTAAATTAAAAAACTGAATCGGGAGTAAAAATAGTTACTTCCGATTCTTAAAAAAACAATATCAATTGATACTTTATAAAATGAAAATCGAAAAAATAATAATTGCAAATCTAAAATGTGAAGACTGCCAAACTACTATCAAAAAAAATTTATTGAAAATAGATGGTGTTTCTAGTGTAAAAATTGATGAAAACAAAAACTTGGTTGTTGCAACTTGTGATGACACCATTGATCGGGGAAAAATTATAACAAAACTTCAGGTATTAGGATATCCTGAAATAATAAAGGAAAACAGATTCTAATCTTAGTTAAAAAAAATGTTTCAATCAATCAATTAAGATTATTAGTTTACATTCTTTACAGTATATCAAAATTATGAAATATTTAATCGTTGTTGTTTTCTCAACATTGCTTTTTTGGGGATGCTTTCAAACCAAAAAAGAAGCATCTACTGATGCCTTTGAAAATGTTGGCATATATACTAAGATAAATTTTACTGACTTTATTCTTGAACAAAATGATATAGATGATTTCTTTAAAACTTTTCCAAAATACGAAATTTTTTTAACCGATGTTACTCAATATTATATTAACAGACAATATCAATATGCTTGGTTTAATAATGATGGTATGACAATTGCTGTTTCAAATTTTCAAAATCAAATTCAAAATTATAGTGCCGATTTTGATGACAAAATAATACTTAATCCAGAAATTGATAGCCTAATTTCATTATTAAAAACAGAACAATCCGATAAAAATTTGATTGAAAAAAGCACAAAAAAACTTGAACTGTTACTTACAACAACTTTTTTTATCTATTCTAAAAAAGTATACCATGGTACAATAGAAAACCCCTATAATCTAAATTGGTATATTCCTAAAAAAAAGAAAAACTATCAAACATTATTAGACTCTTTGGTAAAACCAGAAAATAGCACCAAAAACTGGGAACCAACAAACCAATTGTATAGTTTGTTGAAAATAAAATTAAGAGAATATCGTAATTTACAAAAAAAAGGCGGTTTGCCTTATATACAAACTTCAAAAAAAGAACTATCCCTTTCGGATTCTGACTCCTGTATTGCAAAAATAAAACAATATCTCAAAATAACTGGGGATTTATCCCGTAACGATAATACCTTCTATTTTACAGATAGTTTAGCAAAAAGTATAACTCGTTTTCAACACCGCTTTGGTCTTATAGAATCTGGAAAAATTGATCAAGAAACTATTACAGAATTAAACAAACCAATTGGTTTTCGGATTAAACAAATTATGATAAACATGGAACGTCTAAGATGGTTTCCTGATGATTTAAATGAAAATTATATCCTAATAAACATTCCGGAATTTAACCTTCACGTTTTTGAAAACGGAAATAAAATATGGGACTCAAAAGTAGTCGTTGGCAAAGAAATTAATAAAACTAGTATTTTTAAAGGAACTATTTCTCAAATAATTATCAATCCTTATTGGAATGTGCCCAATAGTATCATCAATAAAGAAATGTTACCTATTCTGAAAAAAAATCGATCCTATTTATCAAAAAATAATTTCGAAGTACTTTCTGGAAATAAAATCATTAATCCATATGCAATCAATTGGCATAATTACACAAAAAATATCCCTTATGCTATTCGACAAAAACCTGGAGATAATAATGCTTTGGGCAAAATAAAATTTCTGTTTCCAAATAATTTTCATATTTATCTTCATGATACACCTTCAAAATATCTTTTTAATGAAAATAAAAGAGCTTTTAGTCATGGTTGCATTAGAGTTGAAGATCCTAGAAAATTAGCCCTTTATTTATTACGAAATGACTCTAAATGGAATGAAGAGCAATTTGACAAATCTTTAAATACTAAAAAAACAGAATATATAAATCTTAAACAAAAAATAGAAGTATTCATAGTATATTTTACAACTTGGGTAGATCATAACAATCAAATAAATTTTAGAAATGATTTGTATGGTCTCGACAATCAATTAGAAAAAGAGGTTTTCTTGAATAAATAAATTTAAATTATGAATGCTTTAGAAAAAGTATCCGAAAAAATTAATTACTCAACATCTATAAATATGGTTTTTGCTGAAAAGCGGTTTAAAAGTTGTTAAACTATTTAATAGAAAATTAAAAAAAACCTTACAATAATAAAAGCTGGCTTTATAATAACGGTCGATAATAAAAAGACTGTTTATACTCTTGAAAATTTAGTTCAAACGATAGAATTTTAGTAAAATGGTAAAATGCTACAAGAAAAATATCCTAATAAGCTAACTTTTTATTGTTATGTTTTTTGGAATGTAAACAATCAAATAAAAATCTAGGGATTTCATAACTTTTATCCATCTTTTTGCAACAAATTATTAATTTGAAATTAATAACTTTAAGAAATATAATGTACTCTTTTTTTATTAAAATTAATATTTCCTTCTTTATCAAATACTTTTTAATTTAATTTTTTTTATTATGGGAAAAATTTTAGTAACCACAGATTTTTCAGCAAATTCAAAAAAAGCTATTCGATTTGCAATGAAATTGGCTACCCAAACAAATGTAGATTTGGTTTTTTATAATGTTGTAAATATTTTAGTAAGACCTACACCTCTGGACCAAATGTTTACTAGTCTTTATGAGAGTGAAATGCAAAAAAAACATCAAACTGAATTGGAAAAATTTATAAAAAAAATACATACCGAAAAATCTTTCTCTGGTGTAAGTTATAACTGTGTTGCAGAAATTGGAGACAATGTAGGCAATCAAATTATCAATTATGCAGCAAAAAATAACTTTGATTATATTTGTACTACTGCAAGAGGTTCTGGAGTTGTAGAAAAACTTTTTGGAAGCATTGCATCTCATCTCATTATATCCTCACCTATTCCAGTTTTTGTAATCCCAAAAAATTATAGAACAACCAATATACATTCTATTTGCTATGCTTCGGATATTGAAAATATAGATATCGAAATAAAAAAAGCTATAGCATTTTCGACTCGTTTACATACAAAACTAAAAGTGTTACATTATGATTATGATGTTAATTTAAAATTCAAAAAAGATAAACTAAGCGATATAGCAAAAAAATATGAAACCGAAGATATCTTGTTTCATTATAGAAAACTAAATCCAATATATTCTTTAAACTATCACATAAAAAAAGATCTAAAAATAATAAAACCTTCATTAATAATTTTATTTACAAAACAAAATAGAAAATGGTTTGATCGTTTGTTTGAAACTAGCCAAACCAAAAATATATCATTCAATGCAAAAGTACCAATGCTCGTTTATAGAAAAGAATTAAAAAAATAAATTAATGAAAGTTTTTGTTTATAGTGCCCGTGATTACGAAAAACCTTTTTTAGAAAAAGCCTCACTTTGTAACCACGAAATGGAGTATTCTGTACTTGCATTAGATAATAATACAGCCTATTTGGCTCAAGGTTACGAAGTTGTATCTTTATTTACTTCTGATCAAGCCTCAGATGAAATTTTAGATAATCTATTTGAAAATGGGGTTAAGTACATCGCTCTTAGATCTGTGGGTCATGATCACGTTAATCTAGAAAAAGCAAAACAACTTGGGATAAAAGTAGCCAATGTTCCTGCTTATTCTCCATATGCTGTGGCTGAACATGCAGTTGCCTTATTAATGGCTTTAAACAGAAAAATTATTTTAGGCCATTTATTAATGAAAAAGAAAGATTTCAGATTAGATCAACTAATCGGGTTTGATCTTCACGGTAAAACAGTTGGAATTGTAGGCACCGGAAAAATTGGAAGTGTTTTTGCAACTATTATGAAAGGATTTGGTTGTAATTTAATTGGGTATGATGAATATGAAAATATTAACCTTATTCAACAAACGCAAATCAAATATAAAAGCTTAGAAGAATTATGTAAAGAATCTGATATAATCTCCTTGCACTGTCCACTTACTCCGGATACAAAATACCTATTTAATAGAAATCTTTTTTCTGTAATGAAAAAAGGAGTTGTTTTTATAAATACAGCACGAGGATCTATTGTAAACACTGCAGATCTAATAGAAGCATTAGAAAACAATATTGTTGCAGCAGCTGGGTTGGATGTTTATGAAAACGAAAAAAATATTTTCTTTAAAAATCATCTTTATAAGCTAATTGATGATGAAATATTCAACAAATTATGTACCTTTACTAATGTAATCATTACAGGACATCAAGGTTTTTTAACCAATGAGGCTTTGTCTGGAATTGCAAAAACTACTTTCGAAAATATTAATAATTGGGAAAGTTTAGGAAAAAGCAATAATGATTTATAATGAAATGATTTAATTTAAACACTCATGCTTTGGATATTTATTTTAAAAACACTTTCAATGATATTGGAAATACAACTGTATTTGCACTACGCTTTTTTAGAGAAATTTTCAGACCTGGTTTTGAGTTTAGAGAGTTTCTAAGACAATGTTTTTTTATAGGTTACAAAACACTTCCGCTTGTAACTATAACTGGGTTTATAATGGGGTTGGTACTGACTATACAAGCTCGTCCAGAAATGGCTCGATTTGGTGCAGAATCATGGATTCCTAGTATGGTTTCTTTATCTTTAATTAGAGAAATTGCCCCAGTAATAACGGCTTTGATTTGTGCCGGAAAAATATCATCAGGTATTGGAGCCGAATTGGGTTCTATGAAAGTTACCGAACAAATCGATGCCATGGAAGTTTCTGCAATAAATCCCTACCGCTATCTTGTTGTAACTAGAGTTTTGGCCACTACTTTGATGGTGCCAATTTTGGTTTTTTATGCAGATTTTATTGGTATTTACGGTGGGTTTGTTGGCATAAATATGCATAACAATGTGAATATTGTTTTGTATTTTTCTCAATCATTTGAAAGTGTCGGATTTTTAGATATTATTCCGGCAACAATAAAAACATTTTTCTTTGGGTTTTTTATAGGAATGATTGGTTGTTACAAAGGTTTTAATGCAACAAGCGGTACAGAAAGTGTTGGTAGAGCAGCAAATTCTGCCGTTGTCTCTGCATCATTAGCCATTTTTATTTTAGATTTGATTGCGGTTCAATTAACAGATCTTTTTTTCTAAAAAATATGATAGTCGATTCACAAATAGCAACTAAAACTAATAATGAGAATGGTAACACTATAGTTATTGAATTTAAAAATGTGTATAAATCATTTGGAAAGAATGAAGTGTTAAAAGGGGTTAATCTTTTTGTAAAAAGAGGCGAAAATTTAGTCATTTTAGGTAGATCTGGTTCAGGGAAATCGGTAGCTATAAAATGTCTTGTAGGGCTTACAAAACCTGATAGTGGTGAAATAAATGTGTTGGGTATAAATATTTGCAATCTAAAAGAAAGTGAACTTAACAAAATAAGATTAAAAATTGGGTTTCTTTTTCAAAATGGTGCATTATATGATTCTATGACGGTAAAACAAAATCTAGCTTTTACATTAAAACACAACAACAAATCACTAACCGAAAGTCAAATTGAAGAAGCTATTATTGAATCTCTAAGAAATGTTGGGCTTGAAGAAGCAATAGACAAAATGCCAGCGGAATTATCCGGCGGAATGAAAAAAAGAATTGGTCTAGCTCGTGCTATAATCATTAAACCTGAAATTATTTTGTATGACGAACCAACATCTGGTTTAGATACCATAACATCTAGTGAAATAAACGAATTAATATTAGAAATTCAAAAAAAATACAAAACCACATCTATAATTATTACTCACGATTTATCGTGTGCTAGAATTACTGGCGATCGAATAATGATTATAAGAGATGGGATAATTTATGCCGAAGGAAGTTATGAGGAGTTAAGAAATAGTAACGATAATTGGGTACACTCCTATTTTAATTAATTTAATAATAAGAAAAATGAGTAAAGAATCTGGATCAATATGGAAACTTGGGTTGTTTGTTGTTTTTGGCATAATTCTATTTGTAGTTGCTATTTATTTTGTTGGTATAAACAGAAATCTATTTGGGTCTAATTTTAGTTTAAATTCTGAATTTAAAAATGTAAGTGGTTTAAAAGCAGGAAGCAATGTTCGTCTTTCTGGAATAAATATAGGAACAGTAAATAAAATACATTTTATATCAGACTCTCTAGTTTTAGTGACTATGTCTATCAGAAAAGAAAATCGACAATATATAAAAACAGATGCAGTAGCAAGCATTGGGTCAGATGGTTTGGTTGGCGATAAAGTACTAATAATAAAACCTGGAACGAGTTCAAAAAAAACAGTAGAAAACGGCGGTCACATTGCATCTTTTGTAAGTGTAGAGATAGAAGATATTATGAGAAGTGTTGAGAAAAGCGCAAAAAATGCTGAAATTATCACCAATCAACTCATTGGTTTTAGTTACAAAATGAATAATAAAAATGGTATATTGCATAAAATCATGACCAATGACGAGTTTTCTAATAGTTTACAAAATACAATTGCCAATATAGAAACTAGTGCTAAAGAATTTGCAAAATTTTCACCAAAAATTAACAATGAAAACGGAGCCATATCAAAATTGTTTACCGATAAAGAATTTGCTGACAAAATAGATGTAACTATTACCAATTTGCAAAATAGTTCTGCCGAAATTGAAACTTTTGCAAAAAACATGAACAACCAAAACAATTCATTATCAAAATTAATGACTGATGAAAACTTTGCCAAAAAAATTGAAACTACACTTTCAAATCTAGAAATTACATCAGCAGAATTAGTCAAATTTGCATCAAAAATAAACAATGACAATAATGTGCTTTCAAAATTAACAAATAGTAATAGATTAGGGAATTCTGTAGATTCTACTATAATAAATTTAGAATCTGGCGTAAAAGGTTTGAAAGAAATAGAACAAGCAGCCAAAAAGAATATTTTATTAAAAGGTTATTTTAACAAAAAGAAAAGAGAAAAAGAAAAAAGCAAACAATAATGAGAAAAGAAACAATTAAGAAACTATTATCTGATGAAGAAAAGCATTTACAAAAACTACATCAAATAGTAAAAGAATCTATTGATGCCGAAGAATTAATTATTCAAAACATTAATCAACCAAAAATTGAAAATCTCACATTAGGGCAACTCATTTCTGATAAAGTTGCTCAGTTTGGCGGAAGTTGGAGTTTTATTATTTCGTTTTTTATTGTTTTAACCATTTGGATTGTTTTTAACGTAATTGCAATTGGTAGATTAAAATTTGATCCATTCCCTTTTATTCTTATGAATCTTATATTGTCATGTATTGCAGCACTTCAAGCTCCGATTATTATGATGAGTCAAAACAGACAAGAAGAAAAAGATCGAAAAAGAAGCGAAAATGATTATTTGATAAATCTAAAAGCAGAAATGCAAATTCGTAGTCTAAATCAAAAAATAGACTTATTGCTAGAAGAACAGATAAAAACCCTATTTGAAACTCAAGAAGAACAATTTGATTTGCTCAAAAAAATTGATACTAAATTAAAAATTCATTTAGACAAAAAAACCTAGGAATAATGTAGAATTTTAGCACCATAATATAACAAATTATAGCAATTTTTCATTAACTTTATAGAACACTCTTTGAGGTGTATATCAATTAATAAAATAATATAATTAATAAAAAATATTTATGAAAATAGCTAAAAGACTCGGTGTTTGGATGGATCATTCTATTGCCCATTTTATGGAATTCTCTGAAACTCCAAAAGAAATAGAAACCATAGAATCTAATTTTTCTCCAGAAGAAAAAGAGAAAGTAATTTCTAAAGGAGAAAGGCATATGCATAATAAAGAACAGCAAATGCAAGGAGATTTTTATAAAAAAATTGGAAGTGTTATTTCTAACTACGACAAAGTTTTATTATTTGGTCCAACAGATGCAAAAACAGAGTTATTTAATCAACTTAGAGAAGATAATCGTTTTGCAAATATAAAAATCAACGTCAAAGATTCAGATAAATTGGATTTGCATCAACGACAAGAATTTATAAATAAGCATTTTTCTAGTCCGCTTTACAATTAATTTTTATAAAATTTCTATTTCTTGACCCATCAAAGGTACTGAGCAATCATAACCGTATTGCTCAGTAACTTTTATTCTAAGTTCATCTGCAGGTTGATTTTCTCCGTGTACCAAAAACACTTTTTTGGGTTTGTTCTCTAATTCCGAAAGCCAATCTAGCAATCCTTTTTGGTCTGCATGTGCCGAAAGACTTTCGATATTGAGAATAGTTGCTTTTACTTCATAATATTTACCATAAATTTTAATTTCGCTAGCACCTTCTAATAGTTTTCTACCACGTGTTCCCTCGGCCTGATATCCAATCATGATAACTGTGGTTTCTGGCAACTCAATATATTTTTCTAAATAACTCAACACTCTACCACCAGTAATCATACCGCTTGCCGCTATTACAACTTTGGGTTGTTTGTTATAAATAGTTTCTATCGTTTCTTGATAATCTGTATTCATAGAAAACATTTTGCACATTCCTTTAAATTCCTCTTCAGTTAATTTGTGCCATTTTCTGTTATTCGAAAATATATCAAGAACACTTATTCCCATAGGTGTATCAATAATATAGGGAATATCCGGAATTTTGCCTTCTTCCTTGAGTATCCAAAGCAAATACATTACACTTTGTGCACGTTCTACAGCAAAACTAGGAATAATTATTGTACCGCCTTTTTGCACCGTATTATTGATATACATTTCTAATTCAGATTTGGCATCTATATCAGGATGCATTCTGTTGCCATAAGTACTTTCTAAAAATATATAATCTGCTTTTTTGGGTTTTGTTGGTGGAAACATCAATAAATCATTATCTCTGCCGATATCTCCCGAAAAAACCAAAACTTTATTCTCAATAGTTATTGATATACTGCAAGCACCTATAATATGTCCCGCATTAGAAAATACTACAGAAATCTCTGGGTCAAGATTAAATGTTTCACTGACTTTTATCACTTTAAATAACGGGAAACCTTTTTCTGCTTGAGCAACTGTATATAAAGGTTCTGCTACTTGGTGTTTAGAGAAATGATTTTTATTTGCCTTTTCGGCTTCTTCCTCTTGAATTTTGGCGCTGTCTAATAAGATTAATTTTGTGATGTCTTTTGTAGGACTTGTGCAATATATTTTTCCTGAAAAGCCTTGGTTTACTAATCTTGGCAACCAACCACAATGATCAAGGTGACCATGAGTTAGTAAAACAAAATCTATTGAAGATGGCAATATTGATAATGGTTCCCAGTTTAATTCCCTTAAAGGCTTTATCCCCTGAAATTGACCGCAATCTATTAATATTCTTAATCCATTACTTTCTATTAATGTTTTGGAGCCAGTAA
>JAYTIV010000052.1:0-32735 GCA_043731625.1 Flavobacterium sp.
AGTTTTACGCATTCAAGTTTAAATGCATAATCATACTTTACTTTTCTTTCCATAAAAATACCCCCAAATAGTGTCTAACTTTTTGGGGGCAGTCTATTAGCTATCGGGTTTTTTGTTTTTTTGTGAATCCTTTTTTTATAATTTAAAATTATATGCTAAAATTGATTTAGTACTTGTAATATAATTTAAATGAAACAAAAAATTTCACAAAATTATTAAATGTTATCATTAACACTCATTTTTTCAATTTCAAGTTTCAATTCATTTATTTCTTTTTTACTTTTTTCTCCTAAAACACTAGCTAAATTTTCAAATTCAATTTTTCCGTTTAAATAAAAGTTTATGAGTTCATTACGTAATTTCTGAAAATCATTTGCATAGTATAATTCAAAGTAGTTGATAATTATTTCTCCTGAATATAATTTTATCTTAATATAATTATTGACACCATTTGAAAGAGCGCAATTAAAATTTCCTTTTGAAATCCCAACCAATTTAC
The DNA here is from genome assembly GCA_043731625.1 of Flavobacterium sp. Taxonomy (GTDB): domain Bacteria; phylum Bacteroidota; class Bacteroidia; order Flavobacteriales; family Flavobacteriaceae; genus Flavobacterium. The sequence goes on from JAYTIV010000052.1 coordinate 500, forward strand.
CATAGTAATCATCATTTGAAATTTCAATATTTTTAACTTCTTCAAATTGAAATCCTCTATTGTTTATATTAATCGAATTTTTATCTATAAATAAAAATCCTTCAAATTTTCCATTTAAGGGTTCTGTTTTGGTAAAACCAATAAATTTTAAACCAATTCCTATCCATAAAGTAGCAATTAAAATTCCCATTAATACATTATCAAAATTTTTATTTTCAATTTTAAGTATTTCAGCTTTAAAAAAATAAATTATTAAACAAGCAATCATAATAGAATACAAAACTTTATTATTAGACCAATAAAATGCATTAGATTTAATATACAATCTGAATCTATGATTATTACTTTGCATTGTAATTCACTTTAGAATAACTATTTTTAATTTATTAAGAATTTCACTAATCTAATTTTTTTATCGCTTTAGACTGTGCTTTACTCAATACAACCAGCATCACAATTGCGCCTATAGTTGCGATTAGCATATCCGATTGGGTATCCCAAATGTCGCCTTGTGTGCCTAGAAAGGCATCGCCACCTTCTCCTGTTGATAGCGAAACCCACCATTCTATCCATTCATATGCCGCACTAATAGCCAAACAAATGGCTACAATAATAAAATTGAAAAAAGCAGTATTGGCAATGACTTTTTTTCGAATAAAAAGTTCTCTAATGATGAGTGCTGGAACAAATCCTTGAGCAAAATGACCTACTTTGTCGTAGTTGTTCCGGCTTTGGTGAAAGGTTTCTTTGATCCAATCAAAAAGAGGCACTTCGGCATAAGTATAATGTCCGCCAAGGAATAAAATATAACAATGAATAAGGATAAAGAAATAAGTAAAATTGGTAAACGTAAATTTCTTGTATGTAAAGGCTAAAATGATAAAACCAATTATAGCAGGAACTACTTCTAAAAACCAAGTAAAATACTCTTTGGGTTGTATAGCAGAAACGATTAATCCGATAAAAAAAAGTACAATGAAGCTATGAATGGGTTTCATACAGGTTTTTAAAATTTCACTTGCTTATAAATGGTTTCGATAGCTTTTGCCAAAGCAATATCTTTGGTTGTTACGCCATTACTATCGTGGGTTGACAATCTTATAGTTACTTTGTTGTAAACATTGGTCCATTCTGGATGGTGTTTTTTTTGTTCGGCAACAACCGCTATTTTGTTAATAAACTGCATCGCTTGCAGAAAGTCGTTGAATACCCATTTCTTTTCGATGGCATTGTCTTGGAACATCCAATTGGGTAATTGAGTTAATTCGGTTTGAATTTCAGTACTAGTAAGTGGTTTCATTGTTTGAGGTATTTTGAATACTTTTCCTTTTATAAATCTATTTGTAAAATAGCAGAAATGTATACAAAATTATCAAAATTAAAACCAACACACTAAAGTTCGTATTCAATTATAACATAACATTATCATTCTGTTTTGTTTCTTTTCAAAATTAAAGCACAAACTAATGCAACCAAAAGTCCTAAAAGAAAGATTTCCATTAAGGTAAGTAATACAATCATTATAGGGCTTTTATAGTATTCTTTATATGTATTGAGTTCTGCTGTTTTGGCGGCTATTTCTACTGTTGTTCTGCCACTTGCTTTCATTTTTTGAAGACTTATTTCGGCAAACTTATCCATAAAATCAGGAAAGAAAAAGTAGTATTCAATGAGCCAAACCACAACATAAAAACAAGATGCAATTGAAACAATAATAAGTCCAATTTTAAAAGCTGGAACAAATGAAATGCTTCCGTTATTCTCAACATCTCGGTATTTTTTTATTCCAATAAAGATAAAGGAAAAAGCAATCAACATTCCTATAAATCCAATAATTTCACTTATTTGCATATCCGGATATTGGGTTAGCATTATAGAAGAAGTTATCATAAAAAGACTTACTATAATACCTGAAATTATACCATATTTGATGCTTATTTTTTTCATAATAAAAGTTTTAAAAGTTATTGATTAATTGTGTTCTTGTTTTTATTGAAATTCAATTTTTATTTTTTTAGCGACGGAATTTATTTCTCACAATGATGTCTTTTAATTTCAGCTTTAAATCTTCACCACAGTCATACACCATTTGTTCGTTACTCGGAAACGGTACTGCTCTTTGGTTAAAATTAGGATAATAGCTTTCTTCACAAGCATTTCTGTCACCATTGTATTTGGCATACATATGATCAAAAACAAACTCACTAGCTAGCGGAAATGTTTCTATTAACTGATTGGTTTTGTAATCAATATAATCTACTTTGGCAGTTACTTGCACCGATTTGTTTTGTTTGAATTCGTATACTGTTGCTTTGATAGTTTTGAATTTATCTACTTGAATTGGATTTCCCTTTTCATCTTTTACAGGATGTCCATTAGCGTCTAACAAGGGTTTGGTACCGTCTTTGACTTGTTTTTCTTTGTAATATTCTTTCTCTTTGACTTGCTCTGGAGAAATGTTGATTTGACGAAAATTGACTAACAAGCCATAATCATACACAATCCCTTTTTGTTTATTGCTGTGGTATACAGTCCATTTGTCGTTGAGTCCATTGGTGCTAAAATCGAGCATATCATTAAGCAATCGGGAAGGAATCACCATATTGGTTTCGTTTTTGGTATAGACATTCACAAAATCGGTTCCTTTTGCTTTTGCATCTTCTATTAATTGGTTGACCTCTTTATAACTAGGATTTAATTGCTCTAGATAGACTAAATCATCATAAGCACGACGAATACTCATCTTGTCTTTGGTCATCAATAACGCTTTGGAGTTTTCATAGAGATGTTTGGCAAAAGCATTTTTGCTACTCACAATTTGATCGGTATAATCCTCAAAAGGAAAAATGGCATTGCGGTTCTCTTTGAGTAATTTGAGTGGCAATAACGGTCGAATCATTTCCTGACGCTGGTTCAAGTTTTGATAGGCATTGAATATTTTTTCTAAATTGGCTGGATTGGCATCTTTAAACCAAGCATTAATATCTCGTAAATCGCGTTCTTTGGCTTTGGCAAAAGCTTCTTCTAACATATACACATACTCTTGTTTGCCTTTGGCTTCTTTTCTGTTTTTTAAACTCGAAACTGCATTTTGTATGGCATTGTCATAGTCACCAGAAGCAATAGATTCTCGTGTTTGACGAACACCACAAGAAGTGACTAATACAAACAACATAACGATTAAAGTAATTTTCGATTTCATGATGATTGGTTTTATGGTTTAGAAAGTAAAATTCAAAAAGTAAGCCAAAATAGTATTTATTCTTTTAATTTAAAATTCTCTTTAATTAAAATTGTAATCTTTAGAATTAATAAAGTTAATATTGACCACTTGAGCCACCACCACTAAAACCACCACCACCAAAATTAATGTTGTTTTCGGGTTTTGGTGCTTCTGGATGTATTCCGAATTTTGTAGCCACCAAAAGTGCTTCGGTATTGGCAAACGATTGGTTTTGAAAACGATCGGGTTGAAATGTAACACCTGATGTGTTGTTTTTTAACTTTTTTATAGAAAAATAGGTCAATAGAAAAAGGATTATTCCTCCTAAGGTAAGCGCGACTTCGGCAGGTAATACATGATAGTAATAGCGAATAGTAAAGATTGAAAAAGCAAAAGCCAATAGCCCAATCCACAACATGATTCGGTCTTTTTTGAAAAGAGAAAATACAATATAAATAATTGGAATGACTAGCGTAAACCCATAAAATAACCAAGCAAACGGAATGTCTTTTCCTGCGGGAATAACAGTTCCCATTAATTCTATTGAAAGTTCACGAACCACAAAATAGTTTCCTGCAATATAAAACAACACCAAACTAAATCCATAGAGTATTGGAATGCCTTTTGAAAAATAAGGTAAGATTATTTTGGATTCTCCTTTTTTGGCTGCAACATACAAGATTACAGCTGTTTTCATTAAAGCAAACGGAATAATCATTTTGCCTATAGCTCCTAAATTATAAGCACCATAAAAAACGCAACCAGCAATACCGATGCACAATAACAAAACAGAATATGCATGCAAATACCGCAAATAGGTGATTGCAGAAATTAGTACTAAAGCAAAACAAATAAGCAATTCATCTCCATTTGAAAAAGCTCCAATTGCGACAATAAACCACATAATTGCTCCCAAAACAAAGGCATCATCAAGTCCATAACCAAAATAATGCAATGCACGAGTCATATATTCGGCACCTACAATTCCGATTATTCCAAAAAGAAGAAATAGGATTTGATAATAGTGTTGAATGGCACTCATCATAAACAAAGACAACGTTCCACAAATAGAAGTATAGAGAATCACACCCAAAATAAAAAATCCAATGCGAATCAAATGATTGTTTTGAGATTTTAAAGTTGTTAATTCTTTAGAATGGGCTATGGCTTGTTCGTTGGTAATGAATGCAGCCTCTTTTAGAATTTGAGTCTCTTCTATCAAAAAAGTAGCCTCTAGAAGCGATTTATCGTAGGCTATCATGGTCTATTTTTTTATTGAAATTTTTAATTAATTTGATAAAGAGAATAATTGAACCTACTAAATAAAAAGGACTCAGAATTGTAAGCAATTCATAGAATTGAGAAATATCTAAAATATCTAATCCTTTTGAAAGAAGTTGATTACATCCTATAAAAGCATACAATAGTGTAAATACAAATAGTGAAGTTGCTTGTAATTTAAAACTAATGTCATAAAAATAATACGTAGATCCTGCTAATAATACTACATAAACAAACCAATAGGGTTCTGAAATGGCTGTTATACAAGCAATACTTATGAGATGTAACGCAAATGTGACGTATATAATATTGAAATGTTTTTTAATATGCTGTTTAGCAGCCAATTCGCTCCAAAGTAGCAACACGATTCCCAAGGCAATCGCAGCATATCGTATGGATGTAAATGCATTTGTTGACATTGTCACAATTGATTTTGGATCGATGGTCAAACCAATATAAGCCACCAAACCTGTTATAGCAATAGACAGCACACTTTTATTGTCAAAATAATACCCACAGAAAAAAGCAATGCTAGTAGGAACTAAAGTAGCCAAACCATAATGTTGTCCAAATAATTGATATTGAAATTGAACATAACCAATAAAAATACACGTTAATAAAACGGAGGTCAATACTAAATAATCATATAATGGGTTTTCAAAAGTAACCAGTTCTTTTTGAAATCCTTTGGCGTGTTTGAAACTGATATAAAAACAAACAAGCGTAACGAGAAGCAAAAGGGCAAGAATAACGGTATGACCTATACTGTCAATGTTTTGATAGATTAAAATTCCAATTCCAGATGTAAAAAGTAGAATAGAAAGGTACAACAACGCTTTTAATTCATTATGTAATGAAAATATATTCAGGTTGTTATAGGTTTTTAGTTCTTGAAGTTGTGCTGCAGTTATTAAATTTTTGTCTAACATCAACTGCATGGTTTGTTCTAACTTTTGTTTCATAGTTTTGAATTTGATTTTATAAAAATAGAAAATAATTTAAGAATCTAAGGTTTTTGAAAACTTCAATTGCTATTATTGATTTATTACAACCCAATAAATGATTAAAAATTTTACAATAGGAGTGAAGTACTCTCTTAAAAGTTGTAATTTTGAGGCTTTAAAAAATACAATTCCGAAAACATATGTCAGTTTTACGTTTGAAATTACCTACTGACCCACGATGGGTTAATATAGTTGAAAAAAATATCGAAGAAATTCTTTCTGATCACGCTTGGTGCGAACAAAAAGCAGCTTCAAACGCCATTACAATCATCACCATCAATTCAGAATATCCTGATTTAGTTAGTGATATGTTGGCTTTGGCCAAAGAAGAAATAGAACATTTTCAGATGGTGCATGATATCATCAAAAAACGGGGTTTGACTTTGGCTCGCGAACGTAAAGACGAATATGTGGGCGAATTGGCGCAATATATGAAACGAAGCAATACCGGAAGTCGTGTTTCTGGATTTGTTGAACGCTTGCTTTTTTCGGCTATGATAGAAGCTAGAAGTTGTGAACGTTTTAAAGTGCTTTCAGAGAACATACAAGATGCAGAATTATCTACTTTCTATCGTGATTTAATGGAAAGTGAAGCGGGACATTATACCACTTTTATTACCTATGCTCGAAAATATGGTCAAGGTATAGATGTTGAAAAACGCTGGCGCGAATGGATTGATTTTGAAGCGTCTGTAATTGCCAATTACGGAAAAAGCGAAAGCATTCACGGATAATTGTTATGGAACTTTCGATAGTAAAAGCAACCGTCAATGATATTCCGAGTATTCAAAGCATTGCACAAGAAACGTGGCCCATTACTTATGGTGCTATTTTGACTGCAACGCAACTGGATTTTATGATGGATATGATGTATTCTGACTCTTCCTTGATCCAGCAAATACAAGGTAACCAATTGTTTTATGTAGTCACAACAGCAAACAAAACTGTTGCTTTTTTTGCCATCGAACATCACTATCAAAACGAAGCAGTTACTCGCATCCATAAAATTTATTTGTTGCCCGAAACACAAGGCAAAGGAATCGGAAAACAGTTGATAGATTATATGGCAACTTTAGCTATTGAACACGATTCAAAAAAACTTTCCTTAAATGTTAATCGCTACAATAAAGCGTTACATTTTTATCAAAAAATAGGGTTTACCATTATCAAGGAAGAAGATATCGAAATAGGGAATGGGTATTTGATGGAAGATTATCGTATGGAAAAAACGATTTAATCCGTAACTATAACACCATAATTGGCTAGTAACCCTTTGACACCTTCTAAAGCAAAAACTGCTTTTTTAAGTTTTGTTTTTTCGGGATTGATGGTATAATGATAACTGGTTTTAAAATTGGCTTTATTGGCAAAGGCAAGATCAAATTCGCTTCGATATAAATCACAATTGTCAAATAATACTTCGGTAAGATCGGTTTTCATAAAATCAACTGCAATCAAACTACAGTTTCTAAACGTGGTGCCTTTTAATTTTAATGTGTAGAATTTTGAAAAGTCTAACACACAATTGTTGAAGGCAATATCAAAAATTAGCTTGTCACACATCGCAAAATTTACATCTTTGATTTGACATTGATTAAAAGTAGCTGTTCTGAAAGCAACATAATTGATTTTGGCATTATCAAAAACACAATCATTAAACACACAATCAATAAAAGTAACAGCAACAAATACACATTGAGAAAAATGGCATTGGGTAAACACACATTGCTCAAATTCTTTAAAATTGACTTCTTCTTCTTGAAAAGTAATTTGGCGGTATTCTTTTTCTAGAAAATAGTCTGTCATTGCTACTGTGTTGGATAATTATTGATACAAAAAAAGTCTGCAATATTTGCAGACTTTTCATTCTTTTGTGACCGCGGCTGGATTCAAACCAGCAACCTCTTGAGCCGTAATCAAGTGCGCTATTCAGTTGCGCCACGTGGCCCTTTTTGTGAGTGCAAATATAAGTATTTAAAATAATTTTGCAAATCAAATCTTAAAAATAATTTTATTTCTTGTTTCCTATTTAGAATTAGAACATTATTCGTCTAATGCTCTTGTAGTTACAAAATAACGCCAACCTATAACTGCCATTTGCCATTTGCTGGCTTTGGCTAAATCAAGTCTTTGTTTGGTAAAACTAGGCAAAACTATTTTGTTTACTTTGGCCAATATACGATACATATCTATCCTTTTTTATCAAATGTAATAAAAAATGACTACCCAAAGACAGCCATTTCATTTCTAAACTAAGTAACTATTTGTTTGACATTTTCTTTTTATACGCTTCCAACTCTTTTTTTGATTGTTCTAAAGCTCTTTTGGTTTCTGCCAATTCTCTTTTTGATTGTTCAAAATCTCTTTCTGCTTGTTTGCTATCTTCGATTGATTGTTTGATGTCGTTTTCAGATTGCTCAATATCACGCTTAATTTGTACTCTATCTTGCTCAGATTGTGCTCTAGATTCTCTAATAATAGATTTAATAATCTTTTTAGTGGGTTTGTTTTTTCTAATTTCGATACTTGCATTTTCTAATACTTCAGAAGTTATTTTATCCAAATCAAGTTTATTGATTTCTGTTTCTACTTCAGCTATAATTTTATCGGTATCAATAACTATTGTTTCACCATTGATTGTAATAGACATTTTACCCTCTTTGTTATCTTGATTTCTAATTATTATTCGTTTTTCTTTCAAAGGATGTAAAGCTTCTAGTGTTTCTGGAGCTTCAGGAGCTTCTGGTGGTTCTGGAGCTTCAATATCCTCTAAATCTGGTAATGCAGCCAAATCTTCAATTTCATCATCAGTTGTAATAGAAAAATGAAACGATTTGTTTTTTGCGTCTTTACCGTTTCCGAAACCTAAGGCACCATTGTCTTTTTTGAAAAAAACAATTGGTTGAATAGGTTCGTCACTTTTTACTTGAGTCACTCCTGTTTTTCCGTCTTGGTCTTTGTATTCTGCTTTTATGGCAATAATTTCGCCAGAAGCATTCCTTTTTATTTTAGAAAATTTAAGTTTAATTCCGTGTTGTTCTTTTACTCTCTTGGTTTCTTGTTGCAATTGTTCGTCTGAGGTGTTTTTGTCAACTACCACTTGTAGGGATTCTTGGCTATTGTGCGTAACACTTTTTGATTGAGGATTACGCTCTTGAGCAATTACTTTTACTTGAAAATAGAACATAAATGCTGCGAGTACTGGAATGATTAAGAAGTACTTCCAGGAATTCCATTGTTGGGATTGATTTTTGTTTAACATAACGATTCGTTTTTTGATTAATGATTGATAAAAATGATTGGTAATGGCAACACAATGATCGTGTGTTGTTACTTTTAATAAGGTAAATTGATATCCTTTTTTGTCTGTTATTTTTTTTAAAGCTTCACTATCGGCAATAAACTCTAAGTTTTGCAAAATGGCTTTGTGTGTGAACCAAATAAAGGGATTGTACCAAAAAAAGATGCAAAAAAAGCGAGATAAAATTACATCAATGGTATGCTTTTGTTGGCAATGAATTTTTTCGTGGTGCAGAATATTTTCTAATTCCTTGGAATTATATAGGCTAGAATTGAATACAATAAAATTGAAAAAAGAAAATGGAGCAATATTTTCATTGACATCAATCATTTTAAAATCAGCTTGTTGTTGTATCGTTTTGCCTTTAAATAACGAATTTAAGTTTTTGAATTCTAAAACAAATTGCAACAAAAATATCAAGATACCAATACTATATATACACCCCAATACCATAAACCAATTGATTTGAAAAGTTGTTGATTGTGTTGGAATTTGTGAAGGAATTGAGGTCCAATGAGTTAATTTTGATTGCGTTTCAACCCATATTATTTTCTGAAAAGTAATTAACGGCAAAACCAAAGAGGCTATTAATCCATATAACAAAAACCATCTATTGGATTGAAAAAAAGTCTCTTTTCTAAGCAAAAAATAATAGGCCGTAAAAAAAACTGCAATTAAAGCGCTCGATTTGATGAGATAGAAAATAATAGTTTCCATAAGCACAAGTATTGCGTTATTGTTTTTCGATCATTGCTAAAATTTCTCTTAATTCTGCTGCAGAAATTTTCTCTTCTTTTGCAAAATGCGAAACCATATTTTTATACGAATTATTAAAATAGGTATCAATTGCAGTATTCATAAACCGTTTTCTATAATCTTCTTTAGAGACAATAGGGTAGTATTGATGCGTATTTCCGAAAGCATGGTAAGCTACATATCCTTTCTCTTCAAGATTGCGAATAATGGTCGAGAGTGTGTTATAATGCGGTTGGTCTTCGGTAATTTCAGCCAAAACTTCTTTTACAAAAGCTTTTTCGAGCTTCCATAAAATGTGCATGATTTCTTCTTCTTTATTGGTTAACTTTTGCATCTTATTTTATTTATGATTCAAACTTACAACTATATTTTTAGTTACGCAACTATATTTATAGTTATTTAACTAAATTTTAAGTTATCTAACCAAAATCCCAATAAACAGACAAAAAATAGTTAATAAATTGAATCGTTTGTTTTTTAAATCCCCGAAATAAATCTTATTTTAGCCTTTCAATTTGATATCAATATGATTACAGAAGCTCAGTTTCAAAACGAATTACAACTTATAATAGCAAACGCCATTCGAGAAGATGTTGGACCAAGCGATTATAGTTCGCTAGCTTGTATTCCGGCAACAGCACAAGGAAAAGCAAAACTATTGGTCAAAGATGAAGGAATCATTGCTGGTGTGGCTTTTGCCAAAATGGTTTTTCAGTATGTAGATGCTGCTTTAGTAGTAGAAACATTTATTGAAGATGGCGCTCAAGTAAAATATGGTGATATAGTTTTTCATGTTTCTGGAAGTTCGCAATCTATTCTAAAAGCCGAACGTTTGGTTTTGAATGCCATGCAACGCATGTCGGCTATAGCTACAAAAACCAATAGCTATGTACAACTTTTAGAAGGTACTGCTACTAAAGTTTTGGATACCAGAAAAACAACACCAGGTTTTAGAGCTTGCGAAAAATGGGCAGTGAAAATAGGAGGTGGAGAAAATCACCGATTTGCACTCTATGATATGGTGATGCTCAAAGACAATCATAATGATTTTGCTGGAGGCATAACACCTGCTATTGCAAAAACCAAAGCTTTTTTAAAAGAAAATCAACTCGATTTGAAAATTATTGTTGAAGCTCGAAATTTAAAAGAAGTTGAAGAAATCTTGCAAAGTGAAGGGGTTTATCGTATCTTGTTAGACAATCTTGATTATGAGACTACTAAAACAGCCGTAAAAATGATAGGCACACAATGTTTGACAGAATCATCGGGAAATATTAACGAAAAAACCATTCGCCATTATGCCGAATGTGGTGTCAATTATATTTCATCTGGTGCCTTAACCCATTCGGTTTATAATATGGATTTGAGTTTGAAAGCCCTCTAAAATGTCAAAAGAAATTGAAGCTTCAATAAGTCGAATTCCGTTATTACGGTCTTTAGCACGTTTGCTTAAACGAGTCAAATTACCTTGGTTACAAGGTTTGTCACTTTATGATTTATTAGAATTGTATGGTATAGGTATTTTTGAAGGTGCCTTATCGTATCGTGCTGGAGCAATTGCATTTAGTTTTTTTATGGCTTTGTTTCCTTTTGCTTTGTTTATTTTAAATCTTATCCCATATATTCCCATTGAGGGTTTTCAGCAAGATTTTCTTCAATTTGTTGAAGAAGGTGTACCACCTAGAACTTTTGATGCTATTGCAACCATTATACATGATATTTTAAATAATAGTCATACCAAATTAGCTTCTACGAGTTTTATTTTATCGATTTTTTTGATGGCCAATGGTTTGAATGCCATTCTTGGTGGATTTGAAACTTCTAAACATATTATTATAAAAAGAGGCTTTTTTCATCAATATTTTGTTGCTTTAGGAATGTCGTTGTTGTTGTCCTTTCTGTTGTTGTTTACAGTAGCCGCTATAGTAGTTTTTGAAGTATTTATCCAAAAAACAATTATTCAAGACGTGTTGAGCGATCGAATACCGCTTATTATTTTAGGACGTTATGTTTTTGTTATATTGATGATTTTAATTACAACATCAATTCTTTTTAAATTTGGAACCAAGCACGACAAAAATAGAGCCTTTATTTCGATAGGTTCTGTATTTACAACAATATTAATTATATTATCGTCCTATGTATTTGGGATTTGGGTTATTCGTTTTTCAAAATACAATGAATTATATGGTTCTATAGGAACACTACTAATTATGATGTTTTATATTTGGTTGAATTGTATGATACTTTTGCTGGGATTTGAATTGAATGCCTCCATCAGCAAATTAAAAACTAAGCATGAGCATGAAGCTCATTAACTACGGAATATCAAATGCAATAGCAATATTAATAGTAATGGTTTTGTAATAGTAATAGAACAATTGAAACAACATGAACAGACTAATTTTTTTTATTATATTTTTAATTTCTATTGGCACTTCTGCACAAAGTCAAAGTGTTATTGGTAAATGGAAAACTATAGACGACGAAACAGGTAGGCCAATTTCTATCGTAGAAGTTTTTGAGAAAAACCATAAAGTTTATGGTAAGGTATTAGAAATTCTAAATCCTGCTAACAGAAATCGAGTATGCGAAAAATGTTCGGGTGAAGATAGTAATAAGCCTATTTTAGGTTTGACAGTGATAAAAGGATTAACAAAAGTTGGGGATGAATATACTAAAGGTAAAATTCTAGATCCAAAAAACGGAAAATTATATTCCTGTTATATAACTTTAGAAAATCAAGACAAACTCAAAGTGAGAGGCTATATCGGGATTTCACTTTTTGGAAGAACCCAATATTGGTATCGAATTAAATAAATTTTCTACCTAATTTGTCACAAAAACTTAATAAAAAAAATCATTAACATCCCTTTTTATAAATGCATTACGTAGAAGTAATTTTGCCACTTTCACTATCAAAAACCTTTACTTATAGCGTTTCTGAAGCCGAATATCATTTTATCAAAAAAGGAATGCGCATTGCAGTTCCCTTTGGTAAGAGCAAAATTTATACTGCTCTAGCAATTGCATTACATCAAAACCAACCTTTATTATACGATGCCAAAGAAATTCATCAGATTCTAGATGAAACGCCAATAGTTACCGAAATACAAATCTCCCATTGGCAATGGATTGCTTCCTATTATATGTCTGCCATTGGAGATGTTTATCGAGGTGCAATGCCGTCAGCACTATTGCTTGAAAGTGAAACTAGTATACAATATCTTGATGAACATTTTGTTGATGAAAACACTTTGAATAATGATGAATATTTGATTCTAAAAGCCTTACAACAACAATCGTCATTAAAGGTTCAAGATATTATTTCGATATTAAATAAAAAAAATGTCTTTCCGATTATTCAGAAACTTATTGACAAAAAAGTATTGGTACTGGAGGAAGAAGTACAAGAAATCTATAAACCCAAACTCATACGATACATCCAATTGCATTCTCAATATAATGAAGAAACTGGGTTGACCAATTTATTAGAATCATTAAAAAATGCCAGCAAACAAAAAGAAATAGTATTGCATTATTTCCAGCTTCAAGCTACAGAGAAAAAACCAGTCTCTGTAAAACGATTACTCGAAGTGAGTCAATCTAATGCATCTGTAATTAAATCACTTATCGAAAAATCAATATTTGAAGAATATTACATTCAAGAAGATCGTGTCAATTATACTGGAAAAATAAAAGAGACAACTTTGTTATTGAGTGCTGCACAACAAAAAGCATTTTCTGAAATTGAAACTCATTTTGAATCAAAAGAAGTTTGTTTGATGCACGGTGTTACCTCAAGCGGAAAAACAGAAATTTATATCAAACTTATTGAAAAATATTTGTTGCAAGAAAAACAAATTTTATACTTGTTACCCGAAATTGCTTTAACTACACAATTAGTAAGTCGTTTACGAGATTATTTTGGAAACAAGGTTGCTGTCTTTCATTCTAAATACAACAATAATGAGCGTGTTGAAGTATGGAAACAAGTTTTAGAAAATTCAGTGAAAGCACAAATAGTAATAGGAGCTAGGTCGGCTTTGTTTTTACCTTTCTCAAATCTAGGATTAATCATCGTTGACGAAGAACATGAACAAACTTTCAAACAGCAAGATCCAGCACCACGTTATCATGCTAGAGATGCAGCCATTGTTTTAGCACATTCGCATCAAGCCAAAGTGCTTCTAGGTTCTGCAACACCAAGTATCGAAACCTATTATAATGCACAATCAGGTAAATTTGGATTAGTTACTATTGCCGAAAGATATGGTAATGTATTGATGCCTAATATTGTTTTGGTTGATTTGAAAGAAGCCTATTTTAGAAAAAGTATGTCAGGTCATTTTAGTAAAACATTACTAGAATCTATCTCAGAGGTTTTGGCATTGGGAGAACAAGTGATTTTGTTTCAAAATAGAAGAGGGTATTCTCCTGTAGTAGAATGTATGACTTGCGGTCATGTGCCTCAATGCCAACAATGTGACGTGAGTTTGACTTATCATAAACATAAAAACCAATTGCGTTGTCACTACTGTGGCTACTCTATGGGAAATCCGACACATTGTGCTTCTTGTTCAAGTGTTCATCTCACTACAAAAGGATTTGGGACAGAGCAAATTCAGCAAGAATTGGTGACTCTTTTTCCCAACGCCAAAATTGGGAGGATGGATCAAGACACAACAAGAGGAAAATTTGGTTTCGAAAAAATAATTGATAGTTTCAAGAATCGCGAAATTGATATTTTGGTTGGTACCCAAATGCTTGCAAAAGGATTAGATTTTGACAATGTTACTTTGGTAGGAATTATGAATGCCGATACAATGTTATATCATCCTGATTTTCGTGCTTTCGAAAGGAGCTTTCAGATGATGACTCAAGTCGCTGGAAGATCAGGAAGATCAGAAAAGCAGGGTAATGTTATTATTCAAACATACAATCCTGAGCATAATACCATACAACAAGTAACCAATAATGATTATTTAGGAATGTATAAAGAACAATTGTATGAAAGACAAATTTATTTTTATCCACCCTATTATAGATTGATCAAACTCACATTAAAACATCGCGATTATGACAAACTCAAACAAGGATCGATGTGGTTGTATCAGGTATTACAACAGAATTTACAAATGCCCGTATTAGGCCCTGAAGAACCTATTATAAGTAGGATTCGTAATGAATACATTCGCACGATACTGATTAAAATTCCGCAAAACAAAACGTCATTGCCAGGCACAAAAAAAACTATCCAGAAAATACTGGATAGTTTTGAGTTGGTATCTCAATTCAGAGCTATAAAAACAGCTGTGAATGTTGATTTTTATTAAGCTATTGCTAGCGCGCGAACAAGATCTTCTTTCTTGTTTCGACTTAAAGGTATTTTTGTTATTCCGATTTCTGCAAATTTACTGTTAAACCGTTCTACTTTATCGATATTAATAATATACGACTTGTGTACTCTAATGAATTTATCTTTTGATAAATCTCTTTCAAAAGATTTCATTGTAGAAAGTACCAAGTTACTATCTTCTTCGGTAACTACTTTTACATAATCACCAAAAGCTTCAATCCATTTGATTTTTGAGGTAAAAACTTTCAATTTCTTAAGATTACTCTTAATAAAAATATGTTCACCATCTTCTTCTTGATTTTCTTTTTTGAGCATATGGAAATCCATAGCACGTTTTACAGAAGCATTAAAACGATCTAATGCAATCGGTTTTTGTAGGTAATCCGTTGCATCATAATCAAACGCTTTCATAGCATACTCTGCCTTTGAGGTAATAAAAACGATTTGAGGTTTGGTCTTTAAACCATCAAGAAAATCAAAACCGCTAATGACCGGCATTTCAATATCTAGAAATATTAGGTCAACGGTATGTACCGACATGCAATTTTTTGCTTCAATTGCATTAGAAAAATCACCTATTAAATGTAAATTTGGGTGATTATTTACTAACTTTGCAATGATCATCCTTTGAAGGGAGCTATCATCAACTACAACACAATTTAGTTTCATAATTTTTATTTATTATAGATTTGGAACTTCAAAAATATATAGTATTTTCGATACAACCTAATATTAAACGGTTTTTTTTGCTCTTAAACGATAAAAAAACGATTTTTCTTGTTTATTTAAAAAAAAGGATTACTTTTGCAAAAATTAACAAATAATTACATATTTTATGAATCATTATGAAACTGTTTTCATTTTAAATCCCGTTTTATCTGATGTTCAGGTAAAGGAAACAGTGAGCAAATTCGAAGAATTTCTTACATCCAGAGGAGCAGAAATGATATCAAAAGAGGATTGGGGTCTGAAAAAGATGGCTTACGAAATCCAAAACAAGAAAAGTGGTTTTTACCATTTATTTGAATATAAAGTAGCAGGAGAAGTTCTAATTGCTTTTGAAACTGAATTTAGACGTGATGAGAGAATCATGCGTTTCTTGACTGTAAGTCTCGACAAACACGCAATCTCTTGGGCGGAAAGAAGAAGAGCAAAACTAAAAGCAGCTAAAGTATAATCATTATGGCAAACTTACAACAATCCGCTTCAGGTAAAAAAGATGGAGATATCAGATATCTTACACCTTTAAATATAGAAACAAACAAAACTAAAAAGTATTGTCGTTTTAAAAAGTCAGGTATCAAATATATTGATTATAAAGATGCAGACTTTTTATTGAAATTTGTAAACGAACAAGGTAAAATTTTACCACGTCGTTTAACTGGAACTTCATTAAAGTATCAAAGAAAAGTGTCTGTTGCTGTAAAAAGAGCAAGACATTTAGCGTTAATGCCATATGTGGCTGATTTACTAAAATAATAAAGAAGCAAAATTATGGAACTTATATTAAAGAAAGACGTACAGAATTTAGGCTTTAAAGACGATGTAGTATCTGTGAAAGCGGGTTACGGTCGTAACTTTTTAATTCCTCAAGGTCATGCTCATATGGCTACACCTTCTGCGAAAAAAGTATTAGCTGAAAACTTAAAACAAAAAGCTCATAAAGAAGCTAAAGTAGTAAACGATGCAAAAGCGTTGGCTGAAACTTTAAAAGCTATCGAAATAAAAATTTATGCAAAAGCAGGTGGTGAAAAACTTTTTGGTTCTATCACTAACATTGACATTGCTGAATCTTTAGAAAAAGCAGGACAATCAATTGATCGTAAATTTATTACTTCTGGAATTGTTAAACGTACTGGTAAATATGCTGCCACTGTTCGTTTACACAGAGATGTTATCATTGAATTGCCATATGAAATTGTTGCTGAAAAAGCATAATTTTTCATCTTATTGAATCAAATCCCGATGAAAATCGGGATTTTTTTTGTTTAATCTGATCTCGTTCAGATTATCTAATTATTGTATAACTCATCATAAAAAGATGCTGACCCGAGCAATCGCGAACAGGCGTAGCAAATAAATTTAGTATAAATGAAATACGCAAGATTAACCAAAGAACAATTTGAGGAATTACATCCAGAATTTATCAATTTTCTAGCTACCCAATCAATTGATAAAGCAGAATGGGATACAATAAAATTAGAAAAACCAGAAATAGCCGAACAGGAATTAGATATTTTTTCGGATTTGATTTGGGAAGGTGTATTGTCTAAAGCCACTTTTCTGGAACATTTTTCTAAAAACCATATTTTTCTATTTCATTGCTTTGATGCAAACGTTCAATCTATTGTATTAAAATCATTAGTTCCAGAGATAGATTTATTAACCAAAGAAGGTTTACAATGGTTGAGTGATAATATGTTTACTGATACTATTGAAATGAAAGTGGGAAAAAAAGATTTTAAAACAGAACGAAATGCTTCCATTTTTGAATTGATTCAGCAAGGCTCTTTTTTAAGCGATGGACAATTATACAATCAGATTAACACGATTATTGAATCGTAATATTTTGATAAAAGTTAATATAAAATGGTTATTTTAGTACTCGATTTAAAGTATTAAAAAAACCATTTTTTGTTTTCTATGGATATCAAACAAACTATTCAATCTCTTCGTGATGAATTAAATCTTCATAATCATAATTATTATGTTTTGGACAAACCAACTATAACTGATTATGAATTTGATTTAAAATTAAAACAACTTCAAGAATTAGAAATTCAACATCCTGAATTTTTTGATATCAATTCTCCGACACAAAGAGTAGGAGGTATGATCACCAAAAATTTTAAAACAGTTGTGCATGATCACAGAATGTATTCGTTAGATAATTCTTATTCTAAAGAAGATGTTATTGATTGGGAAAATAGAATTCAGAAAGTTTTGGGTAACGTTCCTTTGACCTATACTTGCGAATTAAAATATGACGGCGCTTCGATTTCAATTACTTATGAAAACGGAAAACTACTTCGAGCGGTAACACGTGGTGATGGTTTTCAAGGAGACGATGTGACCAATAATATCAAAACCATCAAATCCATTCCGTTGGAAATAATCGGCAATTATCCTGAAAAATTTGATATTCGTGGCGAAATTATTTTGCCTTTTGCTGGTTTTGAAAAAATGAATCAAGAATTGCTAGAAATTGGCGAACTTCCGTATTCAAATCCGAGAAATACTGCATCAGGAAGTTTAAAATTGCAAGACAGCTCAGAAGTTGCCAAAAGACCTTTAGAATGTTTGTTGTATTTTCTGATTGGAACAAACTTGCCTTTTGATTCTCAATATGAAGGATTGGAAAATGCAAGAAAATGGGGTTTTAAAGTTCCGAAAGAATCCAAATTGACAACTAGTTTGGAAGAAATTTTTGAGTATATTGATTATTGGGATACACATAGGCAGAATTTACCATATGAAACCGATGGAGTTGTAATCAAAGTCAATTCTTTTCATTATCAAGAAGAGTTAGGCTTTACAGCAAAATCACCACGTTGGGCAATTGCCTATAAATTCAAATCAGAACAAGTTTCGACCAAATTAAATTCGATTTCCTATCAAGTAGGTCGAACTGGAGCGATAACACCAGTTGCCAATTTAGAACCGGTACAATTAGCTGGAACCATTGTAAAACGTGCTTCGCTTCATAATGCTGACCAAATCGAAAAATTAGATATTCGTGTTGGAGACACTGTTTTTGTAGAAAAAGGAGGTGAAATTATACCCAAAATTATTGCTGTTGACTTAACTAAAAGACCAGGACATACTTTACAAACGCATTACATCACACATTGTCCAGAATGCCAAACGATTTTGGTTAGGAGTGAAGGCGAAGCTAATCATTATTGTCCTAATTATTATGATTGTCCTCCTCAAATTATTGGCAGAATTCAGCATTATATCTCACGCAAAGCGATGGATATAGAAGGACTTGGAGGGGAAACAGTTGCTTTGTTATATACTAACGGATTAGTGCATAATTATGCTGATTTATATACACTAACAGTTGAACAACTTCTTCCATTAGAAAGAATGGCTCAAAAATCTGCAGAGAATTTGGTAAACGGAGTCGAAAAATCGAAAACAATTCCGTTTGAAAATGTTTTATATGCATTAGGCATTCGATATGTAGGAGAAACCGTTGCAAAAAAATTGGCCAAGCATTATAAAAATATAGATGTATTAAGTCAAGCAACTTTGTTAGATTTGGTATTAGTAGATGAAATTGGAGAGCGTATTGCTCAGAGTGTAATTGAATTTTTTGATAATCAAGAAAACAGGGTAATTATTGACCGATTGAAATCTTATGGCATTCAATTTGAAATTATAGAGAAAATTAACCCGAATGCCACTACTATTTTAGAAGGTAAAACTTTTGTAGTATCTGGTGTTTTTGAAGGTTTTTCTCGTGATGAATTAAAGAAAACCATTGAAGATAATGGTGGTAAAGTAGGAAGTTCAATTTCTTCTAAAACAGATTATGTAATTGCTGGCGATAATATGGGTCCTGCAAAATTAGAAAAGGCTAACCAATTGAAAATAACAATACTTACAGAATCTGAATTTGAACAATTGTTAAATTAGCAATTTATTGTTATATATACTAGTATTTTTTTGATAAAAAATTATTATGTCATAAATAATATTGTATTTTAGCGTGATTTCTAAAAAAAAATACCACCTATTTTATTAAATCAAATGAGTGAATTATTGCCCTTGAATGATAATAACCTTTCTAAAGAAAAGCTAGTTAAACCTATTACTTTGGCTTATTTTTTTATTGGAATAATAGAGTTAATTGCAGAATTTAACAAAGACATCACCTTAATACTGTTATCAAAACCTTTATTAATGCCATTGCTAATTGCTCTGTATTTCTGTTTGTCAAAAAAAATAAATACGCTATATATTATTTCTATTATTGTAGTTTGGTTTGCTAATGTTTTTTTTATTTTTGATTCTTTTACTTATGTTCTTCTTGGAACTACTTTTTATATTATTCATCGATTATTAATTATTATTACTGTTTTTAAAGTATTGAAATTTCCTGGTTATTTCCCTTTATTAATAGGATGTATCCCATTTTTATTTATTTTTTTAATTGTTTTAAATTCAACTTATACTGTTTTAGGTAATAGCCTATATTTATTTATTCTTCAAGGGCTATTGTTAATTGTTTTTGGAGGCTATTCTTTGGGGAATTATATTTTGAAATCAAACAAATCAAATACCTATTTATTACTTTGTGCCCTATTATTTGCTGCCGCACAATTTATTGTTGTAATGAAAATCGTGTATGTCTCTTTTAATATTTTCCAACCCATTGCAATGATGTTATTTATTTTTGGTCAATACTTACAATGCCATTTTATGCTTTTAGAAGAAAAGAAAAAATGGAGATTAGATATTATCAACTCTCAGAAAAAAGGCCATTCATAAAACAATATTTTTATAATTAATGGAATCCTCAAGTAATAAAAAATCGTTTAACGTATTGATTATAGTATATTTTGCTATTGCCTTTTTGGATATTATTTCAGAATATTTACTATACCAACCATTAATCATATTTTCTAGAATAACTTCTATACTTATATTAATGGGTTTGTATACTATGAAATCAAAAGTACGATATCCTATTTTTTACAGTATTCTTTTCTTTTTATTGCTTTCAAATATTTTCTTTTCAATTAATAATTCAAATATTTTTTTCTTCGGAATTATCACTTTTATCATCCAAAGAATCCTTGCAATTTATTTGATTTTGAAATTACATCCTGAAAAAAATTATTTACAAATACTTCTCGCAACTTTTCCCTTTTTATTGGTTTTCTTTTATTTAATTTCTGTAACCCACGAAATATCAGATATGAATTTGAATATTCTTATCTTACAAAGTTTATTGATTTCGTTTTTAGGAGGGATTTCATTAACAAGTTATTTAAAATACAATACCAGAGAGCACTCTTGGTTATTAATTAGTACATTGCTAATGATTGGACTTCGGTTTATAGTCTTTATTGAGAAATATTATTTGACAGAGGATTTGTTTAATGTTTTTAGACCTATATCTGTACTGTTAAATGCTTTTGCTTTCTTTACTTTTTACAAATTTGTAATTGCAGCAGAAAAAGCAAAAAAACACACTCTAAAACTTAAACAACAATAGATTTTCCTTTAGAAATTTTGTTTTTATCGGTATCGAAATAAAAATCAATTCGGCCAAGATTAATTCCGTAACAACCTACTTGGTTGACTAAAACGTCATTTCCTTCACTATTTTTCAATACAGTTGGTTTATCTAAAAAAGTATGAGTATGCCCACCAATTATCAAATCTATATCTTTTGTATGTGAGGCTATCTTTATATCTGAAATCTTTTCTGGTTCATTTTTGTATTGATATCCTAGATGTGATAAACAAATCACCAAATCGCACTTTTCTTCAAGTTTTAGGATTCTTGACATATCTTGTGCCAATTCGAGCGGATTATTATAAATAGTTTCTTTGTAGTTTTTTTTATCGACCAAACCTTCTAGTTCTATTCCTAAACCAAAAACACCTACTTTAATTCCGTTTTTATTAAAAATTTTATAGGGTTTTACCAAGCCATTTAGCACTGTATTTTTGAAATCATAATTAGCAGAAACAAATTCAAATTTTGCATTTGGCAATTGCGCATAAAAACCTTCAATACTATTATCAAAGTCATGATTGCCCATTGTTGATAAATCATATTGCATCATACTCATTAATTTAAATTCAATTTCTCCACCATAATAATTAAAATAAGGTGTTCCTTGAAAAATATCACCTGCATCAAGCAGTAATACATTTGGGTTTTCTTCACGAATAGATGCTATTAATGCTGCTCTTCTAGAAACTCCACCCATATTTGGATTTTTTGGATGGGTAGGAGGAAAAGGGTCAATATAACTATGCACATCATTGGTGTGTAAAATGGTTAAATGTTTCGTGGCTATCGTTTCAAAACTACTTAGCGACAATCCTAAACTTACAAAAGCTGTTCCAGCAGCTGTTTTTTCAATAAATTCTCTTCTTTTCATGCTTTGCATTTTTTCAAAAATCAATTATTCTACGTTGATTCTTTTGTTTGTTGGCGCTTTTACAGTATCAACTTCTTTAAAATAATCAATTAGCACATTTCGTAATTTATAATCTAAATCAAATTTTTGACTTCCTTTTTTGAAGAAAACCATATTGTCACCTCCATTGGCCAAATAGTCGTTAGTTGCAACATAATAGGTTGTATCAATTTCTAATGGTTTTCCTTGTACAAGTATAGAAGTTGCTTCATTATTTTTAGAAATAGTAAATGTCAACCCATTTAAAGGATGTGGCTTTTTTTCAGAAATGATATAATTTATCATCTCTTGTATTTGATTTCCTTTTAGATCGATAACTACTAAATTGTTTTCAAAAGGCATAATTTCATACGCGGTACGAATGGTAATATTTCCTTTTGGAATGATTGTTCGAATGCCACCACTATTAAAAAGTCCGATATCAATTGATTTTTTCTCTCTTAAATTAAAAATTTTATTCCCTTTTTGTACCATTACATCAGCAAAAAAATTACCGATTGGTGTTTGCCACTGTCCTGTTTTATCTAAAGTTTCTGGAGCATATGCCAAAACAATATTCAAATCGGCATCAATTTTATCTCGATAAGGTTTTATAAAATCCTCAATTTCAGGAACATTATTGAGGTCTGAAGTAATCCCAATTTCTTTTCCTTCAATTTTGGTGATATACGTTTTTTGCTGATGACAAGAAATGCAGAAAATAAATGTTAAGATTAAAACAAAATACTTTAGTACAACGTTATAGTTTTTTAGATTTACCATCTGAAATGCAATTGAAATGATTAAATTTGTAATTCAAGTAAAAGTACTATGTTTTTAAATTACATCAAGAATTTTTTTACCAAAAAAATAGTTAAGAATAGTTTAGCTAATGTCAAACTAATTCCTTCGACAGATGTAATAAAAACTGTAGGCATTATTTTTGATGAAACCTATTTTTATGAAAGAGAAGCTTTGGTTCAAGAACTTGTAAAGAATTCTATTCAAGAAAAAGACATCAAAGTTTTGGTTTTTAAGAATAAAATTAAAAAAAACGAACAATTTGATTATCCCACTTTCAGTCATAAAGATTTAAGTTGGACCGCAACTTTTGATAAATCTGAAGTGAAAGATTTTATAGCACAAAAATTTGATTTGCTAATCAACTATTATGATACCGAAAAACCACCGTTATTGTTAGTGACCAACCAATCAAAAGCAAGTTTCAAAGTAGGATTTGCTTCAGTAGATAAAAAGCTCAACCATTTTATGATTCATACCAATGCCGAGAATTATAAAGTTTTTATGGATGAATTATTCAAATATTTAAAAATACTTAATAAAATATAATATGCAATCATTAATTGGTACTGGAGTTGCACTAGTTACGCCTTTTAAAAAGGATTTTTCTGTAGATGTAGAAGCATTAAAAAGAATAGTTTCTTATCAAATAGAAAATGGAATTGAATATTTTGTTGTTTTAGGCACTACAGCAGAAAATGCAGTTTTAACGTCTGATGAAAAAGAAATTGTTATTCAAACAGTCATTGAAGCTAACAACGGAAGATTACCATTAGTACTTGGAGTAGGAGGAAATAACACAGCAAAAATTATTACTGAATTACAAACTAGAGATTTTTCTAAATTTACCGCAATACTTTCTGTATCACCATATTATAATAAACCAACTCAAGAAGGAATTTATCAACATTTCAAAGCTATTGCATTAGCTTCTCCGCTTCCTATTATCTTATACAATGTACCAGGTAGAACTGCAAGTAATATGTTGCCTACAACTGTCATTCGTTTAGCAAATGATTTTAAAAATATTATTGCCATCAAAGAAGCTGCTGGTGATATTGTTCAAGCAATGCGCCTTATTCAAAATAAACCAAAGGATTTCTTAGTGATTTCTGGAGATGATATGATAGCCTTGCCAATGGTTTTAGCTGGAGGAAGTGGTGTAATATCTGTCATTGGCGAAGGTTTTCCTAGATTATTTTCAGATATGATTCGATTGGGATTACAACGAAAAGTTGATGAAGCTTACAAATTACATTATCAAATTGCCGATTGCATAGATTTAATTTTTGAACAAGGTAATCCTGCCGGGATCAAAGAAGTCTTTAAAACACTAGGTTTGTCAGAAAATACAGTGCGATTACCACTAGTAAGTGCAGATGAGGATTTAGCTTCAAGAATTCATCAATTTGTTAAAAAAAATCTTTAAAAAGAACCTTTCAATTTAATGCAAAAAAATATTTTGTAGTGTCTAATTAATAACTAAATTTGCTCCCGAAGTTTCGGGCGGTTTATAGGCAGTAAAGCCTTATAAATCAACAAATCGAATCCAACTCATGAAGAAATTTTTATCAATAGTACTTATTACCATTCTCTTTTGCTCGTGTAGTGAATATCAAAAAGCATTAAAAAACGAAGATGTTGGAGTAAAATTTGATCTTGCAACTCAAAAATACGAGAAAGCAAAATATAATAAAGCTATTCGTCTTTTCGAACAAATCGCTCCAGCCTATAGAGGAAAACCTCAAGCTGAGAAAATGTTTTATATGTTTGCACAGTCCTATTATAAAACAAATCAATTTTATTTATCTGGATACCAATTTGAGAGTTTTGTTTCTAGTTATCCAAAAAGTGATAAAGTAGAAGAAGCGGCATTTTTAGCAGCAAAAAGTTTTTCAAAATTATCACCTGTATATAGTTTAGATCAAACCGATACTTCAAAAGCCATTTCAAAATTACAAGATTTTATTGATTTATATCCAAATTCAACGTATCTTGCTGAAGCTAATACCGTATTGAAAACTTTGACAGATAAAATTGAGAAAAAGATTTATGAAAATGCCAAAGGATATCATACCATTTCAGATTATAAATCAGCATTGGTAGCTTTTGATAATTTTATTTCTGATTATCCAGGTACACCTTATAAAGAAAAAGCTTTGTTTTATAGATTTGATTCTGCTTATCAATTGGCAATAAATAGTATCCCTTCAAAAATGGAAGAACGCTTAAAAAATGCTGTGGTTGCTCATTCAAATTTAATTAAATTTAATGCCAATACCACCTATAAAGAAAAGGCAGACCAAATGTTTGCTAAAATTGAAAAAAATTTACAACAGTTTCCTAAATAAATTAAAGTAATGGATTTAAAAAAGACGAATGCTCCAGTAAACACAATTACATACAACAAAAATGTAATTGAAGAACCAACTGGTAATGTGTATGAAGCTATAACAATTATGGCTAAAAGAGCTAATCAAATCAATTCTGAAATCAAAAAAGAATTGACTGAGAAATTAGAAGAATTTGCTACTTACAACGATAGTTTAGAAGAAGTTTTTGAAAACAAAGAGCAAATTGAAGTTTCTAAGTTTTACGAAAAATTACCAAAATCTCACGCATTAGCTGTTCAAGAATGGCTTGATGGGAAAATTTATTTCAGATCAGATTCTAAATAAAACATTACAGATAATGTCAGTTTTAAGCGGAAAAAAAATTATACTAGGAATTTCTGGTGGAATTGCCGCTTATAAAACAGCTACATTAGTTAGACTTTTTATAAAAGCAGGTGCACAAGTTCAAGTAATTATGACACCTGCTTCTAAAGATTTTGTCACTCCTTTGACTTTATCGACACTTTCTAAAAATCCTGTTCATTCTAGTTTCTATAATGAAGAAGATGAAAATGCTCAATGGAATAATCATGTAGAATTGGCTCTTTGGGCTGATTTTATGGTTATTGCTCCAGCAACTGCCAATACATTATCTAAAATGGTCAATGGCAATTGCGATAATTTGCTCATAGCTACTTATTTATCGGCCAAATGTCCTGTGTATTTTGTACCAGCAATGGATTTGGATATGTACAAACATCCTTCTACCATTGCTAGTTTTAGTGCTTTACATCAATTTGGTAATGTTATAATTCCTGCAGAAGTTGGTGAACTAGCTAGTGGATTATCTGGTGAAGGCAGAATGGCAGAACCTGAAAATATTATAGCTTTTTTGGAATCCGATATTAGTAAACAATTACCACTTCGAGGAAAAAAAATAATGATAACTGCAGGACCAACCTACGAAGCTATTGATCCTGTACGTTTTATAGGAAATCATTCTTCTGGAAAAATGGGATTTGATATTGCTAATTGTGCTGCAAAACTTGGCGCAGAAGTTATCTTAATTTCAGGGCCAACTCATTTAAAACCTGAATTTGATTCTATCAAATTAATTCGAGTCGTTTCGGCACAACAAATGTATGACAGTTGTCATCAATATTTTGAAACCGTAGATGTTTGTATTGCGGCAGCAGCAGTTGCAGATTATAGGCCAAAAATTGTATCCCCTCAAAAAATAAAAAAATCACAAGCTAGTTTTACTATTGAATTAGAAAAGACTGACGATATTCTTGCTTCATTAGGTAAAATAAAGAAAAATCAGTTTTTGATAGGTTTTGCATTAGAAACTGAAAACGAAATTGAAAATGCCAAGTTGAAAATTCAGAAAAAAAACTTAGATTTGATTGTTTTAAATTCTTTACAAGATGAAGGTGCTGGTTTTGGGAAATCGACCAATAAAATTACATTTATTGATCAATCAAATACCATTGAAGCCATGTCATTAAAAAGTAAAGAAGCAGTAGCAGAAGATATCATTAATAAAATTATACAACATTATGCGTAAAATAATTTCAATAGTTGTTTTCTTTATTTTTATTTCAACACAAGCGCAAGAATTGAATTGTACCGTTAGTGTTAATGCAGATAAAGTTTCGGGTACCAATACCCAAATTTTCAAAACATTAAAAACATCCTTAAGTGATTTTGTCAACAAAACAGTTTGGACTACTCAAACCTATAAGAGCAACGAAAAAATAAATTGTTCAATGGTACTAAATATTGCATCTATAAATGGCAATCAATTTTCGGGAACCATTCAGATTCAATCTTCGAGACCAATTTATAATTCAACGTATTCGTCTCCAGTTTTTAATTATAATGACAAAGATTTTAGTTTTGAATATACTGAATTTCAGAATTTTACTTTTAACCCCACTTCTTATGATTCAAATTTAGTTTCTGTTGTTTCCTTTTATGCTTATATTATTTTAGGTATGGATGGTGAAACATTTGCTCCAGATGGTGGAAAAAAATATTTTGATACTGCACAAGAAATTGCTAATGTGGCTTTGACTGGAGGTTCAAAAGGTTGGGATCAAGGAGATGTCAAACAAAACCGTTATTTTTTAATTAATGATATGTTGTCTAATACTTTTAGTCCATACAGAGATGCAATTTTTCAATACCATTTTGAAGGGTTAGACATTATGCATAAAGATTTAAAAACAGCAAAAGAAAAATTAATTGCAGCAGTAAAAAGACTTCAAGAAATTGAAGAGTCTAGACCTAATGCTTTTTTAACGCGTTTATTTTTTGATGCGAAATCCGACGAAATTATTTCAATATTTACTGGTGGACCACAAGTAGAAGTTGCTGGATTGATAGATGCCCTATATACTTTATCGCCGTTGAATTCTGCTAAATGGTCAGAAATAAAAATGTAATTTTTATCTTATTTTAATAATTCGTTTTTCAAACTCACTTTAATGATTACATCGCTTTCAATCAATAATTTTGCATTGATAGAAAAATTAAGTATTGATTTTTCTAATGGATTTTCGATTATTACTGGTGAAACTGGTGCTGGAAAATCAATCTTACTTGGTGCTTTAGGATTGGTTTTAGGAAAAAGAGCCGACTTGACTTCTCTAAAAAACAAAGAAGAAAAATGCATTATAGAAGGTCATTTTGATTTATCCAATTACAATCTTCAACCCTTTTTTACAGCAAATGATTTAGATTATGAAGACCAAACCATCATTAGAAGAGAAATATTACCTTCAGGAAAATCGAGAGCTTTTATCAACGATACACCTGTAAATCTTCAGGAATTGCAAGATTTGAGTTTGTTTTTAATTGATATTCATTCGCAGAATCAAACCCGAGAATTATCTGAAGAAAATTTTCAATTTGAAATTATTGACGCTATTGCCAACAATAAAGTACTTCTTTCAGAATATAGTGTGGATTTAAAAAACTATAAAAAGCAAAAGAAAACTCTTGCTCAAATTAAAGAGCAAATTGCAACTGTAGCAAAAGAACAAGATTACACCACTTTTTTATTAGAGGAATTGCTTTCGGCACAATTAGAAACAGTTAACCAATCAGAATTAGAATCAACTTTGGATCAATTAACCAATGTTGAAATCATTAAAGAGAATCTAAGTAAATCATTAGCCATTGCTAATGAAGACCAATTTGGTGTTTTGCAAAATATAAAAGAAATTAAAATTGCTATACAAAAAATTGTTCCTTTTTCAGAATCCTATCAATTGTTGTTTGAACGTGTGAATAGTATGGCTATAGAACTTGATGATGTTGTTTTGGAAATGAATAAAGCGGCTGAAAATCTCGTCAATAATCCAGAACAAATTGAGTTGGTTAATCAAAAATTACAATTGATTTATAGTTTACAAAAAAAGCATCAAGTTTCGAGTGTAGAAGAATTAATTCAGATTAAAAATGAATTGGATAACAAAGTAATTTCGGCTTCACAACTAGAAAACGAACTTCAAAATATTGAAAAAAATCTACTAGAATCTGAACAAAAATTAAACAAGTTATCAATAACAATTCACAAAAATAGGGCAGAAGCAATACCGGTTTTAACCACAAAATTAATTACGATTTTAGAATCACTTGGAATGCCCAATGTTCGTTTTAATATTACATTGAACGAATCAAAGGAATATATAACAAACGGTAAAGACGAATTGCAATTTTTATTTTCGGCCAATAAAGGTTCTGAATTTGGATTACTCAAAAAAGTGGCATCTGGAGGAGAAATGTCTCGAATTATGTTGGCTGTAAAATCGATATTGGCACAATATTCTAAATTACCAACTCTTATTTTTGATGAAATAGACACTGGTGTTTCGGGAGAAATTGCTAATAAAATGGGAGATATTATGAAAGAAATGAGTAACTCGATGCAAATATTTTCTATAACTCATTTACCTCAAATTGCAGCAAAAGGAAATCAACATTTTAAAGTTTTCAAACACATACAAAACAACAGTACCATTTCTGAATTGAAATTATTAACCGGAGAAGAACGAATTGTAGAAATTGCAGAAATGTTGTCAGGCAAAAACATTTCAGATTCGGCACTAAATCATGCCAAAGCATTATTGAACTAAATTAATATAATTATATTTGTTTTCTTTAAAGCAGAAAACTCAAAAACAAAACTCAACTTATAAAATACATATTATGATTATTGAACCAAGAATGCGAGGATTTATTTGTTTGACCGCTCATCCAAAAGGATGTGAACAAAACGTAAAAAATCAAATTGACTATATAAAAAGTAAAGGAACTATTGAAGGAGCAAAAAGAGTTTTAGTTATTGGTGCTTCTACAGGTTTTGGATTAGCATCTAGAATTACAAGTGCTTTTGGGTCTAATGCATCCACTATAGGAGTGTTTTTTGAAAAACCACCTACAGAGGGTAAAACAGCTTCGCCAGGTTGGTACAATTCTGCTGCTTTTGAAAAAGAAGCCAAAAATGCAGGTTTGTATGCCAAAAGTATCAATGGAGATGCTTTTTCAGATGAAGTAAAGCAACAAACTATAGATTTGATAAAAGCTGATTTAGGACAAATCGATTTGATTATTTACAGTCTTGCATCACCAGTACGTTTGCATCCAAAAACAGGTGTTTTGCATCGTTCGGTTTTGAAGCCTATTGGTGCCACTTATTCAAATAAAACGGTTGATTTTCATTCTGGTAAAGTTTCAGAAATTTCTATAGAATCTTGTTCTGGTGATGATATCGAAAATACGGTAGCCGTTATGGGTGGTGAAGATTGGGCAATGTGGATTGATGCTTTGAAAGACGCAAATTTATTAGCCGATGGAGCTACAACTGTTGCCTATTCATACATTGGACCTTCATTAACTGAAGCCGTTTACAGAAAAGGAACGATTGGTCGTGCCAAAGATCATCTAGAAGCCACTGCTTTTGAAATTACCGATAGTTTAAAAGCAATACACGGAAAAGCATTTGTTTCAGTCAATAAAGCTTTGGTAACACAAGCAAGTTCGGCTATACCAGTAATTCCGTTGTATATATCCTTGTTGTATAAAATTATGAAAGAAGAAGGTATTCACGAAGGATGTATAGAGCAAATTCAACGTTTGTATCAAGAACGATTGTATACAGGAAATGCAGTTCCTACTGATGATAAAGGAAGAATTAGAATTGATGATTTAGAAATGCGTGAAAATGTACAAGAAAAAATTGCAAAATTATGGTTAGATTCTACTACAGAAACCCTACCAGAAATTGGAGATTTAGAAGGATATAGAAGTGATTTCTATAATTTATTTGGTTTTGATTTTGACGGTGTAGATTATACTGCTGATGCTAATGAAATGGTACTTGTAGAAAGTATTTTGGAGTAGTTTTATCAATTAAAATATTATAAAAAGCTCATCATTTATGGTGAGCTTTTTATTTTTATATTCTTTTTTTTACTAATTTTATAGCTTATTAAATTAAAACAAAAAAACTCTTCTTTTAAGAAGAGTTTTTTGTTTTATTATTAATTATTAATTTTTAATAACTCTTAATGTTTTTATATTTTCTCCTTGAGTAACAACAATATTATAAATACCTTTTGAATAATTTTTACCAATTTCTAAATTATTTATATCTGAAATAGAAGAATTATTATTCTCAATTAATTTACCCAACATATCATAAATTTTAATAGATAAAATTTCATTACTCGAAGTGTTTACATTAAACTTAAATGTATCATTAAATGGATTTGGATAATTTGTCACTTCAAAAAATTTTGAAAGAGAATCTTTTATTCTTGCTTGAGAATTAATAGGTGTATATATAATATTTAAATTATTATAACCTGTGCTTGGCTCCCAAATATCAATATTGTTAAAAGTATTAGCTAACCTTACAGATGTTTTTGGGTCAACATTTGTTCTTCTTGTTGGATCTGGAATATATAAAAATAATTTATAAGGTCCAGGTGGTAAAACATCTGCTGTAAATGTTGGTAATTCAATAGTAAAATTAGTAACATTACTACCAGAATTCCATAGGTTTACATTTGTTTCTGTTATTTCTCTAATATATTCCTTGTTATATACTATATCTCTAAATACCAAATATGCTTTTCTTTTATTAAAAATATTTGCAAAACCAACATTACTCAATGTTACTTTTAAATATCTTCTATTACTTTGATCAAATATAGATGAATTATTTAAGGTAAATCTATATCCTAATTTCATTTTCATTTCTTCTAAATAAGTTCTAGTATTATTGGGTATTGGCATAAAAGTAGTATTCCAATTATTAATAACATCTTCATTATATGCAATATTTAAATTATTGTAGTGATATTTCTTCATTTTATCAAGAGCATTACTACCACCTGAATAGAAATCTGGAGAAATATTATTGACCATACAAGTTTCTCCTCCTTCAAAATTGAATTTACTTTGTGTCTCAAGATATGTTGGGTCACTAGAATTATCAAAAGTTCCTGAATCTGTTGCGTTAGCTAAAAAGCAGTCATTATGCGCTGCTATTCTTGATAAAATAGAACCATTATATGCAATTGATGAAGTAATTGGATTTGGATTTGATGTTACATTATTACCTATTTTAGTACCTGATATTAGTTTTTGAAAATATACTGTTCTGAAAGCAACCATTTTGGTTGAACTCAATCCGTTTAAAATTGCTCTACCAATATCATATCTATCAGTTTTAAATTGATTATTAATTGAATTATCTAAAACTATTGCTGTTCCTTCTCCAAAATTTGTTGATCGATTCCATTCACCAGAATTACCTATAAAACCTGCTTCAACACTAGATATGACATCTAAATTTTGATTAAGAATTGGCATTAATTTATCAATATGACTTAAAATAATTGATTTTGTTGGTTCATAAATATTAAGAGGATCATAATTACCAAATTCGTCAGAATAAAAATTTGAATATGAAAATCTAACAATACATTTTATACCTGCTAAACGCATTCTAGCAAAATCTGTT
>JAYTIV010000053.1:0-12254 GCA_043731625.1 Flavobacterium sp.
AGTTACTTGGTCTTCTTGTAACATTTTCTCAACTCAAGATCAAGCTGCTGCTGCAATTGCTGCTGCTGGAATTCAGGTTTATGCTTGGAAAGGTTTGAATGAAGAAGATTTTGACTGGTGTATTGAGCAAACGTTATTTTTTGGTGAAGACAGAAAACCATTGAATATGATTTTGGATGATGGTGGAGATTTGACCAATATGGTTATTGACCGTTTCCCAGAATTGGTTGCTGGTATTAAAGGTTTGTCTGAAGAAACTACAACTGGTGTTCACCGTTTGTACGAAAGAGTAAAAGCTGGAACGTTACCAATGCCTGCAATAAATGTTAATGACTCTGTTACTAAATCGAAATTTGATAACAAATACGGTTGTAAAGAATCTGCTGTTGATGCGGTTCGTCGTGCTACAGATATTATGTTAGCTGGAAAAAGAGTTGTGGTTTGTGGATATGGTGATGTTGGTAAAGGAACTGCAGCTTCGTTTAAAGGTGCTGGTTCTATTGTTACTGTTACAGAAATTGACCCTATTTGTGCATTGCAAGCAGCTATGGACGGGTTTGAAGTTAAAAAATTATCTACCGTTATTGCAACTGCTGATATCGTTATTACTACAACAGGAAATAAAGATATTGTATTAGAAAGAGATTTCCGTGCTATGAAAGATAAAACTATCGTTTGTAACATCGGTCATTTTGATAATGAAATTGATATGGCTTGGTTGAATAGCAACTACGGTAATACTAAAGTTGAAATCAAACCTCAAGTAGATAAATATACTATTGATGGTGTTGACATTCTTGTTTTGGCAGAAGGTCGTTTGGTAAATTTAGGTTGTGCTACAGGTCACCCAAGTTTTGTAATGAGTAACTCATTTACTAATCAAACATTAGCTCAAATTGAATTATGGAAAAACAGCGCAGCATACAACAATGACGTATATATGTTACCTAAACATTTGGATGAAAAAGTGGCTATGTTGCACTTGGCTAAACTAGGTGTTGAATTGGAAACTTTACGTATAGATCAAGCTGATTATATTGGAGTTCCTGTTGAAGGTCCATTTAAACCAGAGTATTACAGATACTAATCTTAATAAGATTTTATAACTATTGAAAACCCTCTCTGAAAAGTGAGGGTTTTTTTTTATATTTACTGATGAAAATATTCTAACTCCTTAACTAAACCATTTTGAAAAAAATTACACTACTTGTCTTGCTAGCAATCAGTTCTAATTTATTTGCTCAAATAATAAATACCGCTCCTTATATTTTAACTGTTTCTGAGTTAAAACAATGGACATCTACAGGACCAACAGCTTCAACCGATTTGATAGCAACCGAAAATCTTGCGCCTCGTTTTATTAATACTGCAACACAATTTAATACTGCTTTATCAAATGATATGAAAATTGCGTATTTGCCAGATGGTATGAATAATTTCGGTAATTATTATGGTGAGCAAAGTCAATTTAATTTATACAATTTTACTCATTGGGCATATATAGACAAGTTGGTTTGGTTTGGAGGAACTGCTTCACAATCTGTACAAATTCCATCATCGCCTTGGGTTAATGCTGCTCATAAAAATGGCGTGAAGGTTTTTGGAAATGTGTTTTTTGCACCAACTGTTTTCGGTGGTTCTACAGCTACTTTAACAAATTTTCTAGAACAAGATTTAAACGGAAATTTTGTTGCCATACCAAAAATGATAGCCATTATGCAATATTATAATTTTGATGGATGGTTTATAAACGAAGAAACGGCAACAAATGCCACAACAGGTCAATTGATGTATGCTTTTGTTCGAGATTTGACACAACAAGCAGAGGCAATTGGCAAAGAAGTGATGTGGTATGATTCTATGTTATTGAGTGGTTCTATTTCCTATCAAAACAGATTGAATAACAACAATGCGGTTTTTGTTCAAAACAATGAAGATAATGATCTTACAAATGGTTATGAAAAAAGAGTGAGTAGTAACATTTTTATTAATTTCTTTTGGTCAAGTGCTTCATTGCCTACTTTTTCAAGAACAAAAGCTACAGCAATTGGTCGTTCAGAATTTGATGTTTTTACAGGAGTTGATATTTGGCCTGGAAGAAATCAAGGAAATTTTGAAATCAACGGAAATACATTTATGTCGAATTTGCATACAAACACTACAACTCCTTATACATCATTAGGGATTTTTGCACCAAATTGTGTTTTTAACAATTCGACTTTTAGTAATTTTAATAATGATCCATCAGATGTAGCATCTTTTTACAATGCAGAAAATCATTTGTTTGCTGGTGATGATAGCAATCCTGCAATTGTTGATGCTAGTGGATTTAAAGGTTTGTCAAACTGGATTCCAGAAACTACTGTTATTAATACAATACCATTTCAAACAAATTTTTGTACGGGTCACGGGACAAAAAAATTTACAAGCGGCGTTCAAACTAGTTCAAATAGTTGGCATAATATGAACGAACAAGATATTTTGCCTACTTGGCAATTTGCCTTTTCAGAAAATGGGATACTGAGTGCCGAATGGGATTTTGATAATGCACTTGTAAAAGGAAATTCTTTGAAAATTTCCGGAAATTTACCAGCAAATACTCCAATAGATTTAATGCTGTATAAAACAAAATTAAATTCTTCTGGCGGAGCATTGTCTTTCAATATGTTTTATAAAACTCTAGCAGAGAATCCAAGCATGAAAATTTTGATTGTTTATAGTGACGAACCAAATCAAAAATATGAATTTACTTTTACTAGTGGTATTGCAATTGCTGGTTGGCATTTTGGCGAAACTAATGGATTTATTTCCAATTTCCCTCAACGAGAAATTGCCAAGATTGGTTTGCGTTTTGAATCTCTAACAGATATTCCTAATTACTCGATAAATATTGGAGGGATTTATATTGATGAAGTTTTTCTTGGTACAACAAGCAATAACAAAAACAATAATTATGTGACAGTAAGTTATCCTAATCAAAAAAATGACCCTCTTATTTTTACAATTAATTGGCCTGTATCAAAAGAAATAAAATATATAGTTTATGATTTACAAGGAAAAGCAATTCAAGAAAATAGAATAGTTTTAAAAGGAATTACAACTTTTCCGTTTAACATTAACAACCTTAGTTCAGGCTCTTATATTGTAAAATTCATTGATGATAAAAATATTCAAGAGGTCAAAAAGATAATAGTGAAATAAAAAAATTTCATAAAATTTCTTATTGAAAAGTGTATTAAATAATTATTTTTACACTTTTTTTATGCTTACTTGCATTGTAGTTCCTTTATTAATTTCAGAATTCAAAACCTTTATTTTGCCTTTATGGTATTCTTCAACAATTCTTTTAGTAAGAGAAAGTCCTAAACCCCAACCTCTTTTTTTGGTGGTAAATCCAGGTTCAAAAATACTTTTGAATTGGTTTTTTGGGATTCCTTTTCCAGAATCGGTAACATTTATTTTTACAAAACGATCATCTTCGTCAATAACAATAGATAGTTTTCCTCTTCCTTTCATAGCATCAATAGCATTTTTTACTAAATTTTCAATTGTCCAACTATGTAATGCTGGATTTATTGAAACCATAATTTCTTTTTTTGGTGCTTTGAAATTAAATACGACTTGTTTTGAAAATCTAGATTGCAAATAATCAAATGATTCTAATGTTTCGGCTACTATGTCTATATTCTCTAATACTGGTTCTGAGCCAATTTTAGAAAATCTATCGGTAATGGTTTGCAATCTAGTAATGTCTTTTTCTATTTCATCAACAGTAGTTTTATCAACATTATCAGCTTTCATAATTTCGAGCCAACCAATCAATGATGATAATGGTGTGCCAATTTGATGAGCTGTTTCTTTAGCCATTCCAGCCCAAAGTTTGTTTTGAGTGGCCATTTTGGTGCTTTTATAAAAATTATATACCAATGCTCCAAACAATACAATAATTAGCACCAAAGCTATTGGGTAATATTTAAGTTTATTTAGTAATGACGAATCTCCGTAGTACAAATTGTGGGTTTTATTTTCTGCAATTTGCATAATGATTGGCTCATTTTGATTTTTTAATTTTAACAATAATTTTTTAAGTTTCGACTTGTTTTTTATAACATCTTCATCAATATTTAAAAAGTTTATTATAGAATCATTTTCAGTTACTATGATTGGGATTGAAGCTGTTTGAATAATTTGCAAAGGCAATTCGATATCGGTATCAACACCGGCATTATTGAATGTTTTTTGTGCCAATGCCCAATTTTGCATTTTTACTCTTTCTTCATTTTTAAAAATTTGAAAAAAAGCATATGTATTCCATAAAATGAGAATAATAATAACAAACGAAGCTGCAATAAGAATCCAACGAGTACTAATTTTTCTATCAAAAAACTGCATAATAATATTTTTGTGGGAATAAAAGTAATCAAATTTATTTTGAGTTAGAATTCTAAAGTATTGAAAAGTTAATAAATCCTAAAAACATATTTCTACATTCTTATTCTGATTTAGTACTTTTGTAAAAACCAGAATGATATGAAAAGTATTGTACCCAATGAGGTAACTCCAGCCCAATTACAAAGTTATTTACAAAGTGCTGTTGCGCCTAGACCAATAGCATTTGCAAGTACTTTGAGCAAATCTGGAAAACCAAATCTATCACCTTTTAGTTTTTTTAATGTGTTTAGTTCTAATCCTCCAATTCTTATTTTCTCACCGGCAAGAAGAGTTCGTGACAATACTATCAAACACACTTTGATAAATGCCGAAGCAACAAAAGAAGTGGTTATCAATGTTGTCAATTATAGTATCGTACAACAAGCATCTTTGTCAAGTACTGAATATGCTGAAGGTGTTGATGAATTTTTGAAATCGGGTTTGACTGCAATTCCCTCTGATATTGTTAAACCATATCGGGTAAAAGAATCTCCAGTACAATTTGAATGCAAAGTCAATCAAATTATTGCATTAGGAAATGAAGGAGGTGCAGGAAATTTGATAATTTGTGAAGTATTAAAAATACATATCCACGAAGATGTGCTTGATGATAAAGGAATGATTGATCAACACAAAATAGATTTAGTTTCAAGATTAGGAAACAATTGGTATTCTAGATCCAATCAAGGATTATTTGAAGTGCCAAAACCTTTATCTTCTTTAGGTATTGGTGTAGATGTAATACCAAATGATATTAAAGATAGTCCCGTTTTTGACGGAAATGATTTAGGAAAATTAGGAAATATAGAATCCTTGCCTAGCAATGAAGAAGTTAGTATATTTGTAAAAGAAAATTTTGCAGTAAAAGGAGTTTTAAGTGCTGATGATGTATTAAAACAACACCAGAAAGCCAAAGAATACCTTAATAATGACGATGTTCTTTCGGCTTGGAAAGTGCTACTAGCAAAGAAATTTTAGAGAATAATAAATATTAAATATTACAGAAGATGGAAGTTACAGGAAAAATTAAAATGATTGATACTACAAAAGAAGTAGGATCAGGAGGATTCAAAAAAAGAGATGTTGTTGTTACTACAGATGAGCAATATCCGCAACATATTTTGGTTCAATTTGTTCAAGACAAATGTGATTTATTAAATAATTACCAAGTAGGTGATGCTGTAAAAATTGACATCAACTTAAGAGGAAGAGAATGGACAAATCCACAAGGAGAAACTGTTTATTTCAACACCATTCAAGGTTGGAGAATTGGAAAATTGCAAGCAGAAGCACCACAAACACAAGCGCCACCAATGCCTGCAGCAGCAGCTTTTGAACCAGCTGCAAATTTTACAGAAGAAGAGCACGACGATTTACCTTTCTAAAAAATAATTTATACTAATTGAATCAGAAGTTTGAGTTTACTTGAATTTCTGATTTTTTTTATCCTTTTTTTAATAAAATGTACCTTTTAACTAAAGATTTATTTTTTCCTCCTGTTTCTGAAACTTCTCCAGAAGGCATATTGGCTTTTGGAGGCGATTTATCAACAGAGCGATTGCTATTAGCTTATAAAAGCGGGATATTTCCTTGGTTTGAAGATGACGAACCAATACTTTGGTGGTCACCAAATCCTAGAATGGTTTTGTTTCTCGACGAATTGAAAGTTTCGAAAAGTATGAGAAAAATATTTAACAGTAATCTATTTCAAGTAACTTTCAATCAAAATTTTGAAGAAGTAATTGTCAATTGTCAAAAAATAAATCGCTCCGGACAAAATGGTACTTGGATAACTAAAGAAATGATTGAAGCCTATTGTAAACTTCACGAACAAGGATTTGCAAAATCAGTAGAAGTTTGGCAAAACAAAGAATTGGTTGGTGGTTTATATGGCATTGATTTAGGTCATGTCTTTTGTGGAGAAAGTATGTTCTCCAAAGTTTCAAATGCTTCAAAAGTGGCTTTCATTTCATTAGTAAATCATCTCAAAAGCGAAAACTACAGATTACTAGATTGTCAAGTTTATAATGAACATCTAGAAAGTTTAGGATGTCGTGAAATAAGCAGGGATGATTTTATGAGAATGCTAAAAAAAGACTAATTATTTCTTTTCCAACAATCATCAACGTGATCATCAACCATTCCTGTGGCTTGCATATGTGCATAAACAACTGTAGAACCAACAAATTTGAATCCTCTTTTTTTTAAATCTTTACTAATTGCATCCGAAAGCGGTGTTGTTGCTTGTGCATTTCCTAGTGTTCGTAGTGTATTTATGATGGGTTTATGATCAACAAATCCCCAAATATATTTAGAAAAACTCCCGAATTCTTCTTGTACTTTCATAAAAGCAATAGCATTAGAAACAGCGGCTCTAATTTTGAGTTGATTTCGAATTATTCCAGCATCTAATAACAATTCCTGTATTTTTGATTCGTTATAATTGGCAATTGTTTGATAATCAAATTGATTAAAAGCGGCTCGAAAATTTTCTCTCTTATTGAGAATGGTTATCCAACTCAAACCCGCTTGAAATGTTTCTAGAATTAGAAATTCAAATAATTTGTCGTCTTCATAAACAGGAACTCCCCATTCTTCGTCGTGGTATTTTTTGTATAAATCACTAGACAAACACCATTTACATCTTACTTTTTCTTCCATTTTTAATCTTCTTTTATGTGTTTTTTAATCCAGTGATGCCCCAAATAAATTAAAGGTGTTAATAAAATGGCAATTATAAGTTTGAAAGTATAACCTGTTAATGCAGAAGTGATAAAGGTTTCAAAATTTATTTTCCCGGGTAACCAAAATGCAATTCCAAGTACGATAAAAGAATCAAACATTTGTGAAACTATTGTTGAACCCGTTGTTCTTAACCAAATTTTTCTATCTCCTGTTTTGTTTTTAAAAAACCAAAAAACAGAAACATCTATCAACTGAGATACTAAAAAAGCTACGATACTACCAACAATTATCCACATACTTTGTCCAAAAACCGCTTGAAATTGTTCATCATTTACAGGGCTAATTCCTTTGGCAGCAGGAACATTCATTGCCATAAGCAATACTATAAAAGCATACGCAATTAAACCTGCAGTGATAAAGGATAATTTTCTTACGCCTTTTTCTCCAAAATATTCATTGATTAAATCAGTGGTTAAAAAAACAATAGGCCAAGGCAAAATACCAATACTCATCACAAAAGGACCAATTTGTATCAGCTTTCCACCTATGAGTTCTGCCACAACAGCATTTGCAATAAATATTCCAGCCAGAATAACAAAAATAATTTCTTTCTTTGTTTTGAACATCACTTTTTTAGTTTCTCAAAATTAAACTTTTATTTTGAAAATTTTGTTTTTATGAAATGGAACGATTGTTAATTTTTGGTGATTTCTTATGTATAAGGATAGAAGAACTACAAATCAGGATGCTAAAAGTATTCGAAAGGATGCAAGAACAACAAAAAAGGATTGCAGTTTTATAAGTAAGGATGCGAGAACTACAAAGCAGGATGCTAAAAGTATTTGAAAGGATGCAAGAACTACAAGTAAGGATACAAGAATTATAAATAAGGATGCTAGAAATACAGGAAAGGATAATACAACTACAAAGTAGGATGCTAGAACTATAAAAAAGTAAAGGAGTTGTAATCTATTGGATTGCAACTCCTTTTTTGATGATGATTTAAACTGCATTGAAAAGAGTTCCTATGAAAAGCTCCGCAAATGTCTCCTGACTTTGCGGAATTTTTTTATATTTGATAAAGTTTAAATTATGAATAATAATAAAGCGCAAAGTCAGGAGACATTTGCGCAGCGTAGTGATATAATTAAATACTTTGTAGAGCAGGATTAAAGGAGTAATTGTAATGATATTTGTGGGCACGAGCATGATGCTCGCGCTAGCTGGGCTAATCAATATTAATATATCTTTTAAATACTTAAATTAAAAATTTTATTAATCATGAAAAAAATATTTTATTTATGTTTTGGTTTACTTTTAATTTCTTCAACTTGTTCAAAAGACGAACCTTGCCAAGCAAGTACAACAATTATTAATAATTCTCAAAAAACTATTTATTTTAGTTCAAGAGCATATAATCAATTAGGAGATAGCCCTGATTTGAACTCAATTTCTTATAAAATTTCACCAAATTCCATAAAAAAATATGGAGGCGCAAATTGTGAAGAAAAAAGCTTTGAAGAAACTGGTAAGGTTTATTACTTTCTTTTCGACGAACAAGTTTTACTTAACAATACATGGGAAGATGTTGTTGCTAACGATTTGGTTTTGAAACGATATAGTTTTACTTTACAAGAAATGCAAGCCTCTAACTGGACGATTATTTATGATGGGAATTAGGGGATTTTAAAATAGAGTAAAAACGACAAAACCCGCTTAGCAAATGTATGACTTCGTCGAATCTGAGATTTCCTTACTTTGCGAATTTGCAATTCAAAAGATAGTGATTGCGTCATAAACTCTCATTGACCAGTAAGCAAAAAATGTGAAGATTTTTTTTAACTATATTAATCAAACCTATAAAAAAATCCCTTTTGCATCAAGCAAAAAGGGATTTTTAAAAATATAAATAAGATTGAATTATTATCCTAAAGCTACTCTTCTAAAACCTGTAACGGTTAGGTCTGGAGCAACTGTTTTTACATAGGCAGCAACACTCATTGAGCTATCTTTGATATAATCTTGGTTTACCAAAGTATTGTCTTTGAAGAAACGACCTAATTTTCCTTTTGCAATATTTTCAATCATTGCTTCTGGTTTTCCTTCTTGACGCAATAAATCTTTTGCAATTTCTATTTCTTTTGCAACAATATCTGCATTAACACCTGCTTCGTTAAGAGCGATTGGGTTCATTGCAGCTGCTTGCATTGCTACGTTTCTTGCTGCTTCTTCTGCTCCAGCTGTATTTGCTGAAAACGCTGTTAAAGTTGCAATTTTGTTTCCTGCGTGTATGTAAGAACCAATGAAAGCACCTTCTAATTTTTCAAAAGAGGCAATTTCGATTTTTTCTCCAATAACTCCCGTTTGCTCAATTAATTTTTCAGCAACTGTGATTCCGTTGAAATCTGAAGCTAAAAAATCTTCTTTTGTAGCAAAGTTTATTGCTTGGTTAGCTAAATCTGTAGCTAGTTTTACGAAACCTTCGTTTTTACCAACGAAATCTGTTTCGCAGTTTAATGTAATAACTACACCAACTGTTTTTGCATCATTTACGACAGCAATTGCAGCACCTTCTGTAGATTCTCTATCAGAACGGTTTGCCGCTACTTTTTGTCCTTTTTTACGAAGGTTTTCGATTGCTAAATCAAAATCTCCGTCTGATTCTACTAATGCTTTCTTGCAGTCCATCATTCCGGCACCAGTAATTGTTCTTAATTTATTTACATCTGCAGCAGTAATTGTTGCCATTTTATTTAAATTTAAATTTGTTAAAAAAGAAGTCGTTTTGTTGAGAATGGATACAAAAGTAAACACGCATCAGCAAAACGACTTTTTCCTAATGTTATTTTTACTCTTCTGTTTTTGGTGCTTCTTCAGTTGCAGCAGCTTCTGCTACTACTTCTGGTGCAGCTACTTCAGCAACTTCTTCTACAGCATCGTTAGCCATATCAGCAACAGTATCTTCTGATGTAGCATCAGCGTTTCTGTTTGAAAGACCATCAATAACGGCAGCAGTTACTAGAGATAAAATTTTATCGATAGATTTAGAAGCATCATCATTTGCAGGTATTACATAATCAACCTCACGTGGGTCAGAGTTTGTATCTACCATTGCAAAAACTGGAATGTTTAATTTTTGAGCTTCTTTTATTGCGATATGCTCTGCTTTTATATCTACTACGAACAATGCAGCTGGAAGTCTTGACATATCAGCGATTGAACCTAGATTTTTTTCTAATTTAGCACGAAGACGATCTACTTGCAAACGCTCTTTTTTAGACAAGGTCATGAATGTACCGTCTTTCTTCATTTTATCAATAGAAGCCATTTTTTTAACAGCTTTACGGATTGTAACAAAGTTAGTCAACATTCCACCAGGCCATCTTTCAGTGATGTAAGGCATGTTTGCCGCTTTTGCTTTTTCAGCAACGATATCTTTTGCTTGTTTTTTGGTAGCAACGAATAAAATTTTTCTACCTGATGCTGCGATTTTTTTCATAGCTTCATTAGCTTCTTCTATTTTCGCTGCAGTTTTATATAGATTGATAATGTGAATACCATTACGTTCCATATAAATGTACGGAGCCATATTTGGATCCCATTTTCTAGTCATGTGTCCGAAGTGAACACCTGCTTCTAGTAATTCTTTTACTTCTACTTTGTTTGACATTTTTTATTTAGTTTACGTTCTGTTGATTAGCAATGTATAGATGGCGATTGCTCGGCTGAATACATTTAGATGCTAAACTAATTTCCCAACGCATTGGGACAACAACAACATTGTTTTTTAAATTTTTATGCTGAAATCTTTTCAGCATCTTTTATAATTTCAAATAATCTGTAAACAGATACTGAAACTCTGAAATGAATTCAGAGAAATCAAGTTCAGTATTAACGTTTAGAGAATTGGAATCTCTTACGAGCTTTTTTCTGACCGAATTTTTTACGTTCAACCATTCTTGGGTCTCTTGTTAATAATCCTTCTGGTTTTAAGATAGCTCTGTTTCCTTCGCCAACTTCACACATTACTCTAGCTAAAGCCATTCTTACTGCTTCTGCTTGACCTGTTGAACCACCACCATAAACATTTACTTTTACGTCATAGTTGGTTACGTTTTCTGTCATAGACATTGGTTGTAACACTTTATATTGTAAAGTTGCTGTTGGAAAATATGTAGCAAATGGTTTTTTGTTTACCGTGATTACTCCTGTTCCTTCTGAAACATAAACACGTGCAACAGCACATTTTCTTCTACCGATTTTGTGAATTGCTCCCATTATTTTAAATCGTTTAGGTTAACGGTTTTAGGTTTTTGGGCACCTTGTTTGTGCTCTGATCCTACTACCACATTTAAATTTCTGAAAAGTTCAGCTCCTAATTTGTTTTTAGGTAACATTCCTTTTACTGCTTTTTCTACTAAAGTTGCAGGGTTTTTTGATTGCAATACTTTGGCAGTTAAAGTTCTTTGTCCTCCTGGATATCCTGTATGACGTACGTATACTTTGTCATCCATTTTTGTTCCAGTTAGGTTAATTTTTTCTGAGTTGATAACGATAACGTTATCACCACAGTCCACGTGCGGCGTGTAACTTGGCTTGTACTTACCTCTCAAAATCATAGCGACTTTGGATGCAAGACGACCTAAGTTGTGACCGTCAGCGTCTACCACAATCCATTCTTTGGATACGGTTGCTTTGCTTGCTGATACTGTTTTGTAGCTTAATGCGTTCACAATAATTTATTTTAATTAAACATTCCATTCCAAAATCGACAAATCGAAATTTGGACTGCAAAAGTACATTTTTTTATTTCAATTACAAAACTGTTTGTCTTTTTATTTTCAAACCCAATCACTTCAAACCCAATCACTTCAACAAAAGAGTTGGTTTTTGTCACAATTACAATTTTTTTTTTGCTAGGGCGTGCCCCTTCGGGTCGGTCTCCGGCTCCCGCTTTTTGGGGCTGGCTAAAAAACGCCAGCCCCAAAAGAGCTCCGCCTTTGCCCTCACGCAAGCCTCCGAAAGACCACTTTTTTTTCAAAAAAAAACCAATTCAAAACCCACAAAACACCATTAAACGGTATCCACAGCGGTTCTTTTTTTTATTTCGAATTTGGCAAAAATACCAACTTAGTCGA
>JAYTIV010000054.1:0-32534 GCA_043731625.1 Flavobacterium sp.
GGACTCGATTTTGTATCCTGCGAATGCGACCATTGAATATTATAAATATTGGTTTTTGAATAATCTGGAAAACCTCTTTCGCTGGTTATTAAATTTTCAAATCGCACATTTATATTTCCTCTAAAACGGTATCTTTTGGCATAACTTGACTCAAAACGCATCGCATAACTACCATTGGTATAATAATCGGCCAAAATAGCCAAATCATAATTATCGGTTAAAGCCAAATAATAACCACCATTTTGCAAGGAATAACCTCTGTCACG
The DNA here is from genome assembly GCA_043731625.1 of Flavobacterium sp. Lineage (GTDB taxonomy): Bacteria > Bacteroidota > Bacteroidia > Flavobacteriales > Flavobacteriaceae > Flavobacterium. The sequence goes on from JAYTIV010000054.1 coordinate 267, forward strand.
AGTGTCATTAAAAGTTGGAATAATAATTCCTGATTGACTTGTTGTTGTCATCGGAAAAAATGCAAATGGCAAAGCCAATGGGGTTGGAACACCAGCAATAACCATATTGGTTAATCCTGTTACCACTTTTTTACCTGGTACATATTTCACTCGACTTGTTCTAAAATAATATTCAGGATCTTCAAGATCTTTGGCGGTAGTAAATCGTGCTCCTTTTAGAAAATATACAGAATCGTTAACTCTTTTAGAAATATCAGCTTTTACTTTAAATTCACCTTGATCGGTTCTGGAATTCCAAATTAATGCTTTTTTGGTTTTATAATTAAATCTAATAGAATCAGGTTCTACAACATTTGCCCCTTGTTTAAAATTTGGAAATTGAGTATAATTTCCTAAAGAATCTTTAATTCGACCAGCATAAACTTCATTTTTTTCATAATTAAAAACGATTATTCCAGATTTTAGTTCAATGTCTTGATAATATAATTCGGCGTTATCATATAAAGTTATTAGTTTTTTTTTCTGATCTAATTTGGCATATTTCTTAGCTTTATATTTTATTTTGCTTTCTAAAAGTGGTTTTTTGGTCTTAGCACTATCATTTTTTGTAGTGTCATTTATTTTTTTTAAATCATTTATTGAAATAGTAGTGCTGTCAGGACTAGTTTTTGCTGGGATTTGAATAGATTTTTTACCAATCTCTTGCGAATATATTTGGCTAATTCCGGTTGTTAGGAAAAATGCTAATAAAACGATATGAAATAAGTTTGTACGCAAAGGTTTTAATACTATTTTTGTAAAATTATGGCTTGCTTTTTGATGCGACAAAATTACATATTATTTTCGGTCAAAAATAGACATTTATAAATTTTAAAACCATAGGGTTTTTAATAAAATTAACTTTTTTGTTACTATGATTAAATCACATCAAATCAAACATATACTCTCAATATTAACTTGTTTTATTGCTTTTACAGCTTTTGCTCAAACCAATTCAAAATTCAAAGTCACGCTTGATGCTGGTCACGGTGGTCACGATTATGGTGCAATTTATAACGGACATATTGAAAAAAACATTTCATTAGCAATTGTAATAAAAGTGGGTAAAATATTAGAAAAAAACCCAAATATAGATGTTAATTACACTAGAAAATCAGATGTTTTTATAGAACTTGTTGAACGCTCTAATGTTGCCAATAGAGCAGATGCCAATATTTTTGTTTCTATTCATTGCAATGCAAACAAAAATCCTGCAGCAGATGGTACTGAAACTTATGTTATGGGTTTGAATAAAAATGCGTCAAATCTAGCTGTAGCAAAAAGTGAAAACTCTGTAATAACTTTAGAGAAAGATTATAAACAAAAATATGAAGGTTTTGACCCGAATAATCCAAGTACTATGATTGGTATGACGTTAATGCAAGAAGAATATCTTGATAACAGTATTACTCTTGCAAGTAAAATTCAAGACCAATTTGTGTCTGATATGAACCGAAAAAGTAGAGGTGTCAAACAAGCACCCTTTATGGTTTTACACAAAGCATATATGCCAAGAGTATTGATAGAAACAGGATTTATTTCCAATCCACAAGATGGCGCTTTGTTAGACTCAGAAGAAGGTCAAGATGAAATGGCACAGGCAATAGCCAATGCTATTATTGGATATAAAAAAGAATATTTTGGATCTGGCGCAAATGAGGTTACAGAAAAACCATCAAAGAAAATAATTGAAAAACCTATCAAAGACACTACAATTGCTCCAAAAAAAGAGCTTATAGTTGAAAAACCAGAAGTAAAGAAACCAGAAACAAAGCCTGAAGTAAAACCAGAAGCAAAACCAGAAGCAAAACCTGAATTAAAAGGGGTTTTGTTTAAAGTACAAATTACTGCTGTTGCCAAAAAATTAGATTTAACACCAGAAAATTTCAAAGGATTGAAGAATGTAAAAGCAACCAATGATGGTGGAAATTTATACAAATATACCTATGGCGAAACAACCAGTTATGCTACTGCAAAATCAAATCTTGAAGAAGCAAAATCTAAAGGATACACATCAGCATATTTAATTGCATATAAAGACGGAAAGAAAATAAGTATTCAAGAAGCCATAAATAATAACTAGAAGTTAGAATATTTATTTTAATTTTGTTTAAAAAATAAGACCATTTTGAAAATTACAAGAGAAATCAAAACCGCAATACTCGTAATTGCTTCCATTTTTTTATTTATTTGGGGATATAGTTTTCTAAGAGGCCAAAGCCTTTTTAGTGATCAAACTAAGTTATATGTTGAATATGAAAATGTTGAAGGACTTGCTATGTCTGCTCCAGTTACCATAAGCGGAAAACAAGTTGGTAAAGTAAGCAATATCAAACTAAACAATAATGGTATGTTGTTAGTAGAATTAATAATTGATAATAAAGATTTTCCAATTTCAAAAACAAGTCAAGCTCAAATTTATGAACCTGGACCAATTGGAGGTAAACAAATTGCTATTATTCCAAATTATAAAGATACAAATCTTGTTGTTTCTGGAGACAAATTATTGGCAGAAGTTAAACCCGGAATGCTTGCTGCATTTGGTAACAAATTAGAGCCAACACAAGCCAAAATCGATAAATTACTAACCGATACCAATGCATTAATGGTCAATATCAATTCGGTATTGGATGCAAAAACAAAAGAAAATTTAAAATCTAGTTTAGATAATTTAAATAAAACATTAGCTCAATTTCACGAAGCTTCAAAAACTGTCAATACATTACTTGTAGATAATAAAGAAAAATTAAATCATACTTTATCTAATATTGATAAAGTGTCTAATGATTTTTCTAAAATATCAGATTCATTGGCAAAAGCAAATATTGGAAAAACAGTTAAAGATTTAGAAAAAACTTTAGCTTCAGTTGATAAAATTATGGGTGATTTGCAATCTGGTAAAGGAACAATGGGCAAAATGCTAAAAGATGATGCTTTATACAATAACTTTAGTAAAACATCAAAAGAATTAGAATTGTTGTTGCAAGATTTGAGATTGCATCCTACAAGATATGTAAATGTTTCTCTTTTTGGAAAAAAAGAAAAACCATACGTAAAGTCAAATGATTCAATTAAAAACTAACGTACAATGAACTATTTAGACAATATATTTTTTGCCATTATATTAGGTTTAGGTGTTGGTTTTTTTGCAATCAATATCAAGAAAATAATTCGCAATATCAATTTAGGTCAAGACGTTAATCGTTCAGATAATTCTTCAGCTCGTTGGCGAAATATGGCAATGATAGCATTAGGACAATCTAAAATGGTAAAAAGACCAATCGCGGGATTTTTACATATTATAGTCTATGCAGGATTCATAATCATCAATATTGAAGTTTTAGAAATTATTATTGATGGACTTTTCGGTACACATAGAGTATTTTCCTCTTTAGGAGTTGTATATAATTTTCTAATTGGATCGTTTGAAATATTGGCATTTTTAGTATTAATTGCAGTAATCGTTTTTTTAATACGAAGAAATATAATCAAACTTAAACGATTTGTAAGTTCAGATTTAAAAGGTTGGCCAAAAAGTGATGCTAATTACATTTTGTATTTTGAAATAGTTTTAATGTCATTTTTTCTATTAATGAATGCAGCTGACTATCATTTACAATTATTAGGATTCGGACATTATCATACAGCTGGTTCGTTTCCAGTTTCTCAATTCATCGAACCAATTTTCAACGGTATGGCAGAATCATCTGTAATGATGATTGAAAGAACCATTTGGTGGTTGCATATTATTGGTATTTTGATTTTTTTAAATTATCTCTATTTCTCCAAACATTTGCATATTTTATTGGCATTTCCTAATACTTATTTTGCAGATTTACATCCAAAAGGACAATTTGATAATTTGGCTTCTGTTACCAAAGAAGTAAAATTGATGATGGATCCAAATGCCGATCCTTTTGCTGCTCAGCCAATTGATGAAAATGCTACTCCAACCAAATTTGGAGCACAAGATGTTCAAGATTTAAATTGGGTACAATTACTCAATGCCTACACGTGTACAGAATGTGGTCGATGCACATCTGCTTGTCCAGCCAATCAAACCGGGAAAAAATTATCTCCTCGAAAAATTATGATGGATACTCGCGACCGATTGGAAGAAGTGGGTAAAAACATTGATAAAAATAAAGGAATTTTTATTCCTGACAATAAAACATTATTAAACGATTACATTACCACAGAAGAGCTTTGGGCATGTACATCTTGTAATGCTTGTGTTGAAGAATGTCCTGTAAATATTAGTCCGTTATCAATAATAATGGATATGCGTCGTTATTTGGTAATGGAACAAAGTGCAGCTCCCCAATCATTAAATGCGATGATGACAAATATTGAAAACAATGGTGCGCCATGGCAATACAATCAACAAGATAGGTTGAATTGGAAAAACGAATTATAAACAAGAATAATAAAGAATAAAAATTCTCTTATAAAGTGAGGTTAAGGGTGTTTTTAATGAATTTGAATCAAATTAAATTAGAAACAAAATGAAAACAGAAGATTTAGAAAAAAAATTAGTAGCAATTTCAGAAAACGGACATCATTTGAGTCCAATATTGCCTGAGGGAATAAAAAACTATTTAATAGATATAGACGGAACTGTTTGTGACGATATTCCAAACGAAGAACCAGAAAGAATGTTAACGGCAGAAGTATATCCTGATGCTTTAGTAACATTAAATAAATGGTATGATGAAGGTCATATTATTTTCTTTTTTACATCAAGAACTGAAGCACATAGAGAATATACAGAAATTTGGTTAAAAAAACATGGTTTCAAATACCACGGAATTCTTTTCGGAAAACCTCGTGGTGGAAACTACCATTGGATAGACAATCACTTGGTAAAAGCCACTCGTTATAGAGGGAAATTTACCGATTTAATTGAAAAAGAAGTCACCATCGAAGTTTTTGATGACGGACAACACGAATAAAAACTCGATTTTTGGATATTAGATTATTAGATGAGACAAATCTAACTTTCTGAAATTCTAAAAATCTAAAAATTAAAAAAATGTCAGAAGTATTAAATGTTCCTACAATGGCCGAAATGTTGGCACAAGGCAAACAACCCGAAGTTTTATTTTGGGTAGGTTGTGCAGGTAGTTTTGATGATAGAGCCAAAAAAATCACCAAAGCATTTGTCAAGATTCTAAATCGTGCCAATGTACCATTTGCAGTATTAGGAACAGAAGAAAGTTGTACTGGTGATCCAGCAAAAAGAGCAGGAAACGAATTCTTGTTTCAAATGCAAGCTATGATGAACATAGAAGTATTAAATGCCTATGAAGCCAAGAAAATTGTAACCGCTTGTCCTCATTGTTTCAATACTTTAAAAAATGAATATCCAGAATTGGGCGGAAAATATGAAGTTGTACATCACACCGAATTCTTAAAATCGCTTCTCGATCAAGGAAGATTAACTATTGAAGGAGGACAATTTAAAGGAAAGCGAATTACTTTTCACGACCCATGTTATTTAGGAAGAGCCAATAATATTTATGAAGCACCAAGAGAATTAATTCAAAAACTAGATGCTGAATTGGTAGAAATGAAACGTTCTCGAGCAAATGGATTATGTTGCGGCGCTGGTGGAGCTCAAATGTTTAAAGATGCTGAACCTGGAAATAAAGAAATAAATATTGAAAGAACCGAAGATGCACTTGAAACCAAACCAGAAATAATAGCAGCAGGCTGTCCGTTTTGTAATACAATGATGACTGATGGTGTAAAAAATAAAGAAAAAGAGGCAGAAGTTAAAGTAATGGATATTGCAGAATTAATTGCAAATGCACAAGATTTGTAAAAGTCTTGATCAAATAAATGAAATATTACAAAAACATAGTATTTGTTTTTTTTCTTTTTACAACGATTTTTTGCAACAGTCAAAAAATTGAAATTGATTCATTGAATGCAAAGCAATTGAAATTTAATTACAAACAATTAATACTTCCAACTGTTTTAATAGGTTATGGATTGATTGGTATAGAAAGTGATAATCTAAAACTTTTCAATAACGAAATCAAAGAAGAAGTAAAAGAGAATATTGATGAAAGCCTTACAATTGATGACATTACACAATATTTACCATTAACAACAGCTTTAGGACTTGATTTAGTAGGTATTAAAGGAAAAAATAAAATAAAAGATAAAGCAATAATTGCCGCTACAGCCATACTAATTACAGGAATTTCCGTTACTAGTATTAAGAGAATTTCTCACGTAGAAAGACCAGATGGTACTAGTTTTGATTCTTTTCCTTCTGGACATACTGCAAATGCATTTATGGGTGCAGAATTTTTATATCAAGAATACAAAGACACCTCTATTTGGTATGGAATTTCAGGATATTTAGTAGCTAGTGGTACAGGTGCTTTTAGAATTTATAACAATAGACATTGGTTTACCGATGTTGTTGCAGGTGCAGGAATTGGTATTTTGAGTACTAAAGTCGCTTATTGGTTATACCCAACTGTAAACAAGCTGTTTACAAATAAAAATAAAAAAGAAACAAATAAGAAAACAGTTTTTATTCCTTATTTTGACAGAAAAACTATAGGTTTTGGATTTGTTTCAACATTTTAAAAAAATAAATTATGTTAATTCCTTTCGAGAATTTACCACAAGAATCTAAGATTTGGATTTATCAATCAAACAGAAAATTTTCTGATGATGAATTTCAAACTATAGAAAATGATTTAAAAACCTTTGTAGAAAACTGGTCTGCTCACGGCACAAGTCTAGAAGCTTCTTATTTATTAAAATACAATAGATTTATAATACTTGCTGTCAATCAAGAAGTACAATTGGCTACTGGTTGTTCTATAGATTCATCGGTGCAGTTTATTCAAAATCTCGAAAAAAAATATGAGGTAGATTTGTTAGACAAAATGAATGTAACCTTTAAATTAGGCGAACATATTGCTCACAAACCATTAATTGAATTCAAGAAAATGGCAAAGGAAAAAGCAGTTTCAGAGAACACTATAGTTTTTAATAATTTAGTCAATACCATCGAAGAATGGAATGAGAGTTGGGAAGTACCAGCAGGAGAAAGTTGGCACAGTCGCTTCTTTTAAAAAATAATTAATGAAAAATTCAATTTTTATATTTTTTTTGTGGTCTAGTTTAATACTAATTGCAATTAGCTGTACCACAAAAAAGAAAATAATTACAAAAACTCCCTATGTAACTTTACAACCTGTAAAAGTTATCGATAATTTCGATACTAGTTATGATTCTTATCCGCAACAAAAATGGGTAGATAGTATATATAAAACCCTAACTTTTGATGAAAGAATTGGTCAGTTGTTTATGGTTTCTGCTTTTTCAAATAAAGACACTATACATTTTAATTATATCGATAAATTAATTGAAGAAAACAAAGTTGGTAGTTTGATCTTTTTTCAAGGCGGACCAATGCGTCAGGCCAAACTCACAAATAGATTTCAATCAAAATCAAGAATCCCCCTTTTTATTGCCATTGATGGCGAATGGGGTTTGAGTATGCGTTTAGATTCTACCTATCGTTATCCTTGGAATATGACTTTGGGTGCCATTAGAGACAAAAATTTGATACAAAAAATGGGTGCTCAAATGGGCAAACAAAGTAAACGAATGGGAATTCAGTTTAATTTTGCTCCAGTTTTAGATATAAATACCAATCCAAAAAATCCAATTATTGGTTTTCGTTCCTTTGGTGAAGATAAAGTAAATGTAACCGAAAGTGCTTTAGCTTTGATGAAAGGTTTACAAAATCAAAATATATTTTCTACAGGGAAACATTTTCCAGGTCATGGTGATACCGAAGTAGATTCGCATAAAGCGTTACCTACCATCAATTTTTCAAAAGATAGGTTAGAAGATGTAGAATTTTATCCTTACAAAAAATTATTTTCTGAAGGGTTAGAATCAGTAATGATTGCACATTTAAATGTACCAAGTTTAGAGTCTAGAGAAAACGTTCCTTCATCGGTTTCATACAATATTGTGACCAATATTTTAAAAAACGAATTAGGATTCAAAGGGTTAATTTTTACTGATGCTTTGAATATGAAAGCGGCGCAAAATTTCAGAAAACCAGGCGAAATAGATTTAGAAGCTTTTTTGTCTGGAAATGATATGTTGCTTTGTCCAGAAAATGTACCAGTTGCTTATGAAAAAATTTGTATGGCAATGCAAGACAGTATTATAAGTGAAGAACGATTGGCTTTTTCTGTAAAAAAAATATTAAAATACAAATTCAAAGCAGGTCTTAATCATTACAAACCTATTGATAATACCAATTTGTATAATGATTTAAATAATATAGAAAATGATGCATTGCAATATGAATTATATGAAAACGCCATTACAGTTCTAAAAAATAAGAACGAGATAGTACCAATTACCAATTTAGAGAATAATAAAATTGCCTATGTAAAACTAGGTGATGATATCAATTCTTCTTTTTTATCAACATTAAAAAAATATACCGAAATTACTGAGGTAAAAGATGAAGATGTCTATTGTTTGAATGATAAATTAAAAGAATTTAATACAGTTATTGTAGGATTTCACAAATCTGATAAAGCTTGGAAAAGTCATTCATTTACTGATAATGAATTGTTGTGGTTAAACGAAATTGCCAAAAACAATACTGTTATTCTTGATATTTTTACAAAACCATATTCATTAATTCCGGTTACTAGTTTAGATGAAATCGAAGGTCTTGTAGTTTCTTATCAAAATAGCCCAATAGCACAAGAAGTATCAGCCGAAATTATTTTTGGAGCGGTTGACGCAAAAGGAAAATTACCAGTTACAATTAATCCGAATTTTATTGTAAATGATGGATTGTTTACCACAAAATTAAATAGACTTGGGTTTGCAACTCCAGAAAATGTTGGGATGAATTCAGTAACACTTTCAAAAATAGAAACTATTGCCAATAATGCAATTAATAAAAAAATGACACCAGGAATGCAGATTCTGGTAGCTCGAAAAGGAAAAGTGGTGTATCAAAAATCATTTGGGTATCATAACTATGAAAATAAAATTAAAGTGGTAAATTCTGATATCTATGATGTTGCATCTTTAACAAAAATTATTGCCACATTACCAAATGTTATGCAACAATATGATAGTCAAAAAGTTACTATGGAATCAACATTAGGAACCATGTTGCCTATATTTAATAATTCAGACAAACAAGATATTTCTTTTAAAGAATTATTATCGCATTATGCTAGATTGCAACCTTGGATTCCGTTTTATCAAGAGACTTTAGATAAAGATAAATTTCCTTCACCAAAATATTATAGTAAAATAGCAACAGAACAATTTTCAAAACAAGTTGCGGATAGTCTTTATATGCGAAATGATTATCACGATACCATTATGAAAAAAATTGTAGACAGTAAACTTTTGCTAAAAAAAGAATACAAATACAGTGATTTTACCTTCATTATTTTAAATGAATATTTAGAAAAAGCAACAGGAAAAAAACTAGATGTTTTGGCACAAGAACAATTTTATAATTCATTAGGGATGAATTATACCATGTTTAATCCGTTAAAGAAATTCAATAAATATATTGTTCCACCAACAGAAATTGACACCTATTTTCGTCATCAATTAATTCAAGGATATGTTCATGATATGGCTGCAGCAATGGAAGGTGGTGTACAAGGACATGCTGGAATTTTTTCGAACACAATAGATTTGGCCAAAATCATGCAACTCTATTTGCAAAAAGGGAATTATGGCAGCAAACAATATTTTTCCGAAAAAACGTTTACAGATTTTAATACTTGTTATTTCTGTGCAGAAGGCAACAGACGTGGAATGGGATTTGATAAACCACAACAACCAGGAACTTCTGGACCAACTTGTGGATGCGCTTCATTGACTAGTTTTGGGCATACAGGATTTACAGGAACTATGGCTTGGGCTGATCCAGAATCAGAGTTAATATATATTTTCTTATCAAACAGAACCTTTCCAAATGCTCCAGAAAATACCTTGTCTAAAGAAAATGTTAGAGAAGATATTCAGAAAATAATTTACGAAGCCATTCAAAATTAGATTACCTTTCATTTAATTTGAATTTAAAAAAATCCAGCACTTGAATAAAATAAAGTATGTATCAAGAACAGTTTGGATTCTTTCTTTAGTTAGCTTGTTTACTGATGCAGCAAGCGAAATGTTATATCCTATAATGCCAATTTACTTAAAATCAATTGGATTTTCTATTATATTAATTGGTGTTTTAGAAGGATTTGCAGAAGCAATTGCAGGTTTGAGTAAAGGATATTTTGGTAAATTATCAGATAGTAGAGGCAAAAGAGTTCCATTTGTGCAATTGGGTTACAGTTTGAGTGCTTTATCAAAACCTATGTTGGCATTTTTTGCAGCACCAATCTGGATATTTTTTTCAAGAACAATTGATAGATTCGGTAAAGGAATTCGAACTGGAGCAAGAGACGCTATCTTATCTGATGAAGCAACACCAGAAACCAAAGGCAAAATTTTCGGATTTCATCGTTCTTTTGATACTTTAGGAGCAGTAATCGGACCATCATTAGCGTTGATTTATTTATATTATAATCCTCAAAATTATAAAACGCTATTTTATATTGCTTTTATACCTGGAGTTTTAGCGGTTATTGCTTCTTTGTTTTTAAAAGAAAAAGCGTCTGTTGTTTCTAAAGTTGCAAAACCAGTATCCTTTTTCTCCTTTTTATCTTATTGGAAATCATCACCTACAGAATATAAAAAATTATTAATTGGTCTGTTAGCATTTGCACTTTTTAATAGTTCTGATGTTTTTTTATTATTAAAAGCAAAACAAGCAGGAATTAATGACACATTGATAATCAGTGTTTATATTTTTTATAATCTAGTTTATGCACTTTTCGCATTTCCGGTTGGAATTCTAGCAGATAAAATTGGATTAAAAAAGACATTTATTTTTGGACTACTATTATTTGCAATCGTTTATTTCGGAATGGCATTAAACTCAAATTTATATACTTTTATTTTTCTGTTTTTCCTTTACGGAATATATGCTGCTGCTACGGAAGGTATTTCAAAAGCTTGGATAAGCAATATATCCGACAAAAAAGATGTTGCCACAGCTATTGGAACATTTTCTGGCTTTCAAAGTATTTTTGCAATGTTAGCAAGTTCATTAGCCGGATTTATTTGGTATCAATTTGGAGCAAGTTTAACCTTTTTAGTTTCTGGAATTGCTACACTATTTCTTATATTATATTTTTCATTTAGTAATTTTAATAAAAAAGTATAACCAAATATTTTCAGATATTTTTTTTGAATAATATTTAACGAAACAAAACCCATAGACAGCGCATTTTTGCTTAAATTCGTTCCAATAATAATACAATATGAAAATAGCAATCGTTTGTTATCCAACTTTTGGAGGAAGTGGAGTTGTTGCAACAGAACTCGGACTAGAATTGGCTCGTCGTGGTCACGAAATACATTTTATAACCTACAGTCAGCCAGTGCGTTTGGCATTATTAAATGTCAATGTACATTATCACGAAGTTAATGTTCCAGAATATCCATTATTTCATTATCAACCCTACGAATTGGCATTGTCTAGCAAATTGGTAGATATGGTGAAATTATATAAAATAGAATTATTGCACGTGCATTACGCCATTCCTCACGCCTATGCAGGTTATATGGCAAAGCAAATGCTAAAAGACGAAGGAATACATATACCTATGGTAACCACACTTCACGGTACAGATATTACATTGGTAGGAAACCATCCTTTTTATAAAACTGCTGTTACCTTTAGTATCAACAAATCAGATTTTGTGACTTCAGTTTCACAAAGTTTGAAGGATGATACCTTGAAACTTTTTAACATCAAAAAAGAAATAGAAGTTATTCCGAATTTTATAGAGCTTGATAAAATTGTTGACGAATCCTCAATTCCTTGCTACCGATCTATTATTGCTAAAAAAGAAGAAAAAGTCATCACACATATTAGTAATTTTAGAAAAGTAAAACGTATTCCAGATGTTATTAAAATTTTCTATAAAATTCAGCAATCAATACCTTCAAAATTAATGATGGTAGGTGATGGACCAGAAAAAGAAAAAGCAGAACGATTGTGTTTTGAATTAGGAATTCAAGACAAAGTCATTTTCTTTGGAAATAGCAGTGAAATTGATCGAATTTTGAGCTACTCGGATTTGTTTTTATTACCATCAGAAACCGAAAGTTTTGGTTTGGCAGCATTAGAAGCAATGGCTTGGAGTGTTCCGGTTATTTCTAGTAATTCTGGTGGATTGCCAGAAGTAAATTTTGATGGAATTTCTGGATATTTAAGTGAAGTAGGCAATGTAGATGAAATGTCTGAAAATGCTATAAAAATTCTTAAAGATGAAGAAGTTTTAAATCAATTTAAAACAAATGCTCTTTCAAAAGCTAAACAATTTGATATAAAAAACATTCTTCCTATGTATGAAGAGTTATATCAAAAAGCATTAAATGTGTATGCTTAATTTCTTTTAAATTAAATTTTAATCAAATGAAAAAATATGTTTTATTGTTATGGATACTAATAGTATCTAGTTGTGCTTCTACAACCAGTAAAGACTCAGCTAAACCTTTGTTCGAAGTTTTAACTGTGCAAAAAGATGGCGGTGCATCTATTCGTTTTTTTGAAATTTTATCCGAAGAACGAGAAATAAAAATGCTACTTGGAGATAATAATTTAAAGAAAAAAATAAAATCAGAAGATATAAATACTTCTAATTTTGTCATATTAAATATGGGAGAACAAAACACAAATGGAAACTCAATAGAAGTTGAAAAAGTAGAAGAAATAAAAGACAAAATTATAATTACTACAAAAGAAAATAAATCAAATTCTAAAACAATAACAGAAGATTATTTATATCCATATACCATTGTAAAAATAAATTCAAAAAAACAAATTGTTATAAACTAAAAAAACCTCGACAAATTTTATCGAGGTTTTTTTAAGTTTTTTTCAAATTATATTAGAATCTGTATCTAACAGATAATGCAACATCAGAACCATAATTGTTTCTGTAATATCCATTACCACCAAACTCTGGTCTAAAATCTAGAGAGATTAATAAAGGCGCATCAAAAACATATTCAATACCAATGTCTCCTGCAGCAAATGCAAACGTACCATTATCTTTATAAGTATTACCGTCATTTTTATATTTATAGGTATAGCTTCCTAAACCACCACCAACACCAGCATACCAATTAAATCCACCATCAATTTTCCAAACCCATTGGTATAAAGCTGCTAATTTAAAAGCATTCAAATCACCATTGTCATTATAATTGCCACGGTTTCTGATACCTAAATCTAGTTCTAAACGATTGTTTTTAGACAAACCTCTTTGATAGGATACTTCTACTCCAAATCCGTCGTTATCACCAAGTCTTAAACCTAAGGCGTTATCTGATATTTTTTGTGCTTGTGTGCTTAATGCTAATCCTATTAACATAAAAGCGGATAAAATAAGTTTCTTCATTTTTAATTTAAATTTTGTTTCAACAAAGATAAAAGGTTAAGTAGTCTATTTATTATTAAATTTTATATAAAGTTTATAGAATTCACATATTGATAACTACAATTTAGATGCAGAATCTTTTTTTGATTAACCTTTTTATCTTTCAACTATTAGATTATATTTGTTCAAAACAAAGTATTATGGCAGGAAATAGTTATGGAACACTTTATAGGCTCACTACTTTTGGAGAATCACACGGAGAAGCTTTAGGTGGCATAATCGATGGTTGTCCTGCCGGAATTGAACTTGATTTTGAGGCTATTCAATTTGAAATGTCTCGAAGAAAACCAGGACAGTCTAGTATTGTTACGCAACGAAAAGAAGATGATGAAGTTCAAATACTTTCGGGTGTTTTTGAAGGTAAAACGACAGGAACTCCTATTGGATTTATTATCCCAAACACTAATCAAAAATCGGATGATTACTCTCATATAAAAGATGTTTATAGACCAAGTCACGCAGATTATGTCTATGAAAAAAAATACGGAATTAGAGATTATCGTGGCGGAGGTCGTAGCTCAGCTCGAGAAACTGCATGTAGAGTAGTGGCAGGAGCAATTGCTAAACAAGTTCTGAAATCAATTAAAATTAATGCATTTGTTTCTTCGGTTGGAGAAATTTTTATTGATAAACCTTATCAAGATTTAGATTTTTCAAAAATTGAATCAAATCCAGTTCGTTGTCCTGATGAAGCTACTGCCGTTTTAATGGAAAATCACATTAAGGAAATCCGAAAACAAGGTGATACAGTTGGAGGCACAATTACTTGTGTAATTCAAAACGTTCCTATGGGTTTAGGTGAACCAGTTTTTGATAAACTTCATGCTGAATTAGGCAAAGCGATGCTGTCTATAAATGCTGTAAAAGGGTTTGAATATGGAAGTGGGTTTTGTGGCGCAAAAATGAAAGGAAGTGAGCACAATGATCAATATAATGAAGATGGAACTACAACTAGCAATTTATCCGGAGGTATTCAAGGTGGTATTTCAAACGGAATGGATATTTATTTCCGTGTTGCTTTTAAACCAGTTGCTACGATAATGCAAAAACAAACCACAATAGATAATTTAGGAAATGCTGTAGAAATGCAAGGAAAAGGCAGACATGATCCTTGTGTTGTTCCTCGTGCAGTTCCAATTATAGAAGCAATGGCAGCTATTGTATTGGCCGATTTTTATTTACTTAACAAAACTTATATTAAATAAACTTAAAATTGATAATATCCTTTTTCTAAAGACTTATTGATTTTTTTTAACTAAAGCATATTTTTTAAAATGGAAAAAACAGAATCAAAAAAATCAATTTTCAGCAATTTAACTACTCAAATACTAATTGCAATGTTTGTTGGTGCTATTTTAGGTATCATTATACACAATAACTATTCTGAAGATACTGCAAAAGAATTTAGTGGCTATATCAAATTGTTGGCCACTATATTTATCAGACTTGTTCAAATGATAATTGCACCATTGGTTTTTACAACACTAGTTGTTGGGATTGCAAAACTTGGTGATATTAAAGCAGTTGGTAGAATAGGAGGAAAAGCATTAGGATGGTTTTTTACAGCATCCTTTATTTCCTTATTAATAGGAATGTTTTGGGTCAATCTTTTAAAACCTGGTGTTGGTTTAAATCTTTCTAATGTTGATGTTACAACTGCATCTGAAGTTACAGAAAAAACCCAAAATTTTTCTGCTCAAAATTTTATCGAACATATTATTCCAAAAAGTATTGTAGAAGCAATGGCAACCAATGAAATATTGCAGATTGTCATTTTTTCTATCTTTTTCGGATTAGCAGCTGCATCAATTGGAAATCACTCAAGACCAGTAATAAATGCTTTAGATAAAACATCTCATATAGTTTTGAAGATGGTAAATTATGTTATGAAGTTTGCACCTATAGGTGTTTTTGGAGCTATTGCGGGTGTATTTGCAGTTAGAGATTTTAATGAACTTTTATTAACATATGCCAAATATTTCGGTTCTTTTTTAGTAGGAATTTCATCATTATGGGTAGTTCTACTAGTTATGGGTTATCTTTTTTTAGGAAAAAGATTGATTACATTATTGAGACATATTGTTAGTCCTTTAATAATAGCATTTGGTACCACAAGTAGTGAAGCTGTATTTCCGAAACTAACAGAGGAACTAGAACGATTTGGAATCAAAGATAAAATAGTCTCCTTTATGCTTCCGTTAGGCTATTCATTTAATTTGGATGGCAGTATGATGTATATGACATTTGCCAGTATTTTTATTGCACAAGCTTATGGAATAGATTTAAGTATTGGCACTCAATTTACAATGCTTTTTGTGTTAATGCTCACTAGCAAAGGTATTGCAGGTGTGCCAAGAGCAAGTTTAGTAGTTGTGGCTGCAACTTGCGGAATGTTCAAAATTCCTTTAGAAGGCATTGCATTGATATTACCAATAGATCATTTTTGTGATATGTTTCGTAGTGCAACCAACGTATTAGGAAATGCATTAGCAACATCTGTGGTTGGAAAATGGGAAAAAGAAGAATAGTATTGTATATTAAAATTTTTATTAAATTATAGTTTGTACATTTGTAAAAAATAAAAAAAAAATTATGAAAAAAACATTACAATTATTAATTATTCTTATTGGATTTCAATTAACTGTTAATGCACAAGTTACTATTTATGACACGACTCATGCTGCTACAAATGGAGCAGAGATTACTGGTACCGCAAACGGTCTTGGAACTAGCTTTGGTGATGCAATTCAACTTTCAGGAACACAAAGAGCTTTAGATATTATTACTGTTAATTTATTTAATTTAACAGACACAACAGATTTTACTTTAACGATGACTTTATATTCGGATTGTCCAACGACAACTGGAGCTGGACTTTGTGGATCAGGTATCGGAACTTTAATTCCTTTTTCAGAATCTAGTGTAGTAGTTACTGCTCCATCAGTAACAGGACAGTTTATTGTTGATTTTGAGTATAATGGTTTAGATATTACCGACTATGCTACCGATAACACTATTACAGTTATGTTAAAAGCAAGCCGAAATAATGTATTCTGGATTATTAATGAAACACCTGTAATCGGAAGTCTTCCTGCAGGAGATACGCCTTTAAGTACTTTAACGAGATGTGGTAGTACAGTTGCTAATAATGGTTGTGCAAGAGCTTTTGCTTCACCAACAAATAATAATGTTGGAATGAAAATTACTGCAAGTCCAGTTCTTAAAACAAACGAGTTTTCAAGTAATAGTTTTTCAATTTTTCCAAATCCAGCTTCAAATTTAATAACAGTTTCAAGTAAAGAAAATATTGTTATCAATTCTATTTCTATGACTGATATTAATGGTAGAATTGTAAAAAACAACTCGTTTGAAAATGGAGCTAATGTTGAAGTAAATATTGCTGATTTGGCTTCAGGAATGTACCTAATGGAAATTTCCTCAAACGAAGGAAAAACAATTGAAAAAATTATCAAAAACTAATTAAATAGTTTTATAAATAAAAAAGGTTGTCTGTAAAGACAACCTTTTTTTATACTTGTTTTTGGATTTTAAATTGCATTTACAATAGCAGCAAAATCTAATGCTTTAAGAGCAGCACCACCGATTAGCCCGCCATCAACATCTGGTTTAGAGAAGATTTCTTTTGCATTTTCTGGTTTTACACTTCCACCATATAAAATAGAAACATCTTCAGCAATATCACTTCCAAATCCTTTTCTTACAGTTTCTCTAATAAATTCATGCATTTCTTGAGCTTGTTCTGGACTTGCAGTTTCTCCAGTTCCTATTGCCCAAACTGGCTCATAAGCTAAAATTACATTTGACCAAGACGATTTATCAATTTGAAACAATCCGTCTCTTAATTGGTTTTCTACCACATTAAAATGTTGTTTATCTTGACGATCTTTTAGTTCTTCTCCAAAACAAAAAATAACTCTCATATCATGTTTCAAAGCAGTATCAACTTTATAAGAGATGATAGCATCAGTTTCATGAAAAATGGCTCTTCGTTCAGAATGCCCAAGAATTACAGTATTAACGCCTACACTTTTCAACATATCAGCTGATATTTCACCAGTATATGCTCCACTTTCAGATTGATGCATATTTTGAGCCGCAACTTCAATATTGGTAAATTCTAAATGCTCAACAGCTGATGCAAGATTGATAAAAGTTGGCGCTACTATAATTTCTACAGTTTTATCATTCGGAAGTTTATCAATCAAATCGTTTAATAAATCTTCGGTTTCCTCAGCATTTTTATGCATTTTCCAGTTTCCGGCTACAATTTTTTGTCTCATTATTGAAGTGTTTTTAAAGTCGAATTTATTTTTTCAAAATCTGTTTCTATAGCGCGATACAATACTATTTTTCCTGTTTTGTCTATTATTATATATCTCGGAATCCAATCAACATCTGCTGCTTTTCCAAAAACACCAGCCATTCCATCATTTGCCATATAATGATCACCAACTAATTCGTGTTTTTTAATCCCTTTTAACCATTTATCTGCAGTTTTATCCATAGAGATAAATAAGTAGGAAACATTTGGGTTGTTAGCCTGTAATTCTTTCATTTTAGGCATTGCTTTTACACAATCACCACACCAAGAAGCCCAAACTTCTATAACAAGTGTTTCACCTTTATGAATATTTAAAATATCCTGAAAAGGAATTTGTTTGCCATAAACAGATAATAAAGTTTGAGATAATGCTTCTTGAGAAAATTCTGTTTTTTGAGCGTGTGAGCAAGAAATAGAAACTATTGCTACTATAACTGTTGCTATTATTTTTTTCATAATTTTTTTACTTTAATAAGTTACTTACAATATTTAAGATTCTTTTTTCTGATCTTCAAGAAATATATGTTTGGTTCTTTTTCTTTTTTTAGGGAAATATTTTTTCTTAATATTTGTAATAAGAAATAAACCTGAAACAGCAATAATTACGCAACCTAATACAATATGAAATGTATTTCCTAATGGCGGTTTTTCTAATGCTGCAACATAATTAAGTATAAAATAACCAATACAAAGGGCAACAAAACTTATTGCTATATTTTTTGAATATTTACTATTTCTTTCTCTGCTTTTTTTACTAGTACTCATGTGGGGAATCTAAAGTTACAAATTTAATTTGTTAATATCGTTATAATGCACTTTTTGTTTAATAATACCATTTTCTAAAATAATAATACTTGGATTTGCTCTTTCAATGGTTTTTAATGTAGTTCCGTCGCAGAAATAAAAATCAAATGGTAATTTGTATTTTGTTTTTGCTTTTTCTACTTCTTCACCAGTGGTAGCAGTCATACCAGCAACAAAATATCCTTTCTTGGAAGCGGTTGTATTTAACTCGGCTAATTTTTTCATTCCTTCAGGATTAGATTTTGTCAAATCATAAGTTACAATCAATACTACTTTTGGTTTAGAAAGTATTTGTTGTGTAAAGTCTTCTCCATCTTTTTCGATACTAAAATCGTGTATTGGTGGTTTGTAACCTTCACTGATGATTTTATCTTTTCTATCTACAAATGTTGCGCCAGAAGGAAGATTCATCAAATCTTTTTCTGTAAATTCTTTGTTTACACCATTTACATTATAAATAAAAATCATCTCAACAACACTTTTTGGTGCGCCATCTGGAATTTCCATTGCTTTTGGAATATTTGTACCCACTTTATAGGCTCTAAAATCTTTTAGAGGTAAATGATTCAAAACATAGTAGCCCATATAACCACATAATAAAAGACATAAAGCTACTAATGACAATCTTAAATTGGTTTTGAATATTGGTTTGATTTTTTTTCTAAAAAAGAATAAAATTAAAATAAAAAACAACAATACCACATCTTTAGTAAAAGATTGCCAAGGTGTTAATTTCAATGCGTCACCAAAACAACCACAGTCGGTAACTTTGTTAAAATAGGCGGAATAGAAAGTTAGAAATGTAAAAAACACAATCATCAATAATAAACTCCAAACCGTAAATTTGGGTTTAAAACCTATTAATAGCATAAATCCTAAGAGTGTTTCAAAAATAACAATTAATACAGCAAGAATTAATGAGTATGGAATTAAAAATGGTAAATTTAATACTGTTTCTCCAAAATATTCTCCAAGTTTATATGAAAATCCCACAGGATCATTTAATTTTATTAAACCAGAAATTATAAATAATAACCCAACAAATATTCGGGAAAATTGAACTAGAATGTTTTTCATTTTTTTAAAATATCGATATAAAACGTAAATATAAAGTAAGATTTATTAAAAACAAGTTAACAATTGAATTTAATTGTTAATCATTTTCTTTCATTAGAATTAATGCAAAAACAGCATAATTTATCATGTCTTGATAATTAGCATCTATTCCTTCTGATACGATTGTTTTTCCTTTGTTATCCTCGATTTGTTTGACACGTAATAACTTTTGAAGAATCAAATCAGTTAATGAACTCACACGCATTTCACGCCAAGCTTCTCCATAATCATGATTTTTGGCTTCCATTAATTCTTTGGTTATTTTAATTTTTGAATCATACAATTTGGTTGCTTTTTCTGTATTTAAATCTGGTTGATCAACTACACCAAGCTCAAGTTGTATTAAAGCCATAATAGAATAATTGATAATTCCGATAAACTCTCCGGTTTCATCTTCATCAATTTTACGAACTTCATTTTCTTGTAAGCTTCTGATTCTCTGTGCTTTTATAAAAATTTGATCGGTTAATGATGGTAATCTCAAAATGCGCCAAGCACTTCCGTAATCTTTCATTTTATTGATAAAAAGAGTTCGGCAAATAGCAATTACATTATCGTATTCTTGTGAAGTATTGGTCATTATTGATGTATATTTGTATTCAAAATTTTTCAAAAATAGTATATTTTTTTGGAATAGTATAAAGAAGTTTTATCAATATCAAAAACATAAAAAAGCAAGTTGAAATGACTATAAATTGTCTCGGAAATCTAGTTGATTTGTCACAACCCAAAGTAATGGGAATATTGAATATTACACCTAATTCTTTTTATGATGGTGGTCAATTTTCTGATGAGAAAAGCATTTTAATTCAAACCGAAAAAATGCTAATATACGGAGCAACTTTTATTGATATTGGAGGCTATTCAAGTAAACCTAATGCCGAAATTGTATCTGAAGAAGAGGAAATAAAAAGAGTAATTCCGATTGTTGATCTAATTTTAAAACATTTTCCGGCCACTATTATTTCTATTGATACTTTTAGAAGTGAAGTTGCTAGAATTGCAATTGAAAATGGCGCAGCATTGATCAATGATATTTCTTCTGGTTCATTAGATGATAAAATGTTAGCAACAATTGCAAAATATAAAATTCCTTACATAATGATGCATATGAAAGGAACGCCTCAAACGATGCAACAATTAGCCAATTATGAAGATGTAATTTCAGAAATAATCTTTTATTTTTCTGAAAAAATGACCTTAGCAAGAAGTTTAGGAATTTGCGATATAATAATTGATCCTGGATTTGGATTTGCAAAAACCATCAATCAAAATTTTGAAATTCTTCAAAAATTAGAATTATTCCAAGCATTAGAATTACCATTATTAGTTGGTGTTTCTAGAAAATCTACCATCTATAAAACATTGGATATTAGTCCACAAGAAGCTTTAAACGGAACAACAGTTTTAAATACATATGCCTTAACAAAAGGAGCTAATATTTTGAGAGTTCACGATGTGAAAGAAGCTGTAGAAAGTGTGAAACTTATGAGTAAGTTGTTGTGAACAGAGGATTTATTTTTCTCTATTAATATAAATCCAACCTGTTTTTTCTCTACCATTTTTTAAATTTATGATAAAATAATAGGTTCCATCTGGTAATTCTTTTCCTTTATCTGATTGCCCATACCATTGATTTGAATAATTGGTTTTGGTATAAACCGCAACTCCATATCGATTGAAAATTTTCAATTCTTTGATATCAAATTTTTCAAGATTAAAAAAATCATTCTTTTTATCATTGTTTGGAGAAATTCCTTTTTGAACCATACAATCATTAATTTCTAAATGATAGGTTGATTCTTGAGGAAAATAACAATTTGTATCATCATTTGTAATGGAATATTTTATAGTATAATTTCCTGTTTTGCTATATAATAAATCTACAAAACCTGTTTTGGAGTTGATACTTAATCCTTCTGGTGAAGCCAAAAAATGCCCAACATTTGTAAAATTATTGGCTAAAATGGGTATTGGATTTTCTCCTTCAATGCATATAGGAGTTGTATAAGTAAAATCTGTTATTGGAAAATCTTCTCTTGCAACATTTATATTAAAATCGGTAACATCAAAACAACCCGTAATGGTATTTGTAATTCTGATAAATATTTTTTCTGGATTTATTGTATTTTGAAAAGAACTTGGATTTTGAATTGGTAATGTATTAGTAAATGCATCCGAATAATTGGTGAAATAAGTGGCAATTAGATTGGTTTGATTTCCAATTGTTATTGAGGAATTTGCTGTTAAATCAAAAAAAGCAGCGCTAGGATTTGTTGTATTGTCACAATTGACCAATTCATTTGGTAATTCGGCAACTGGAGGAGTATAAAAAGTAGCTGTTCCTGTCCAAGCAATTGAGAAATTACCAAAACCACGAGGACGATCAATTGCAATATAATACACTTGGTTTGGTAAAACATTCATCCATTGTATAAAACTATTTCCATCTGATCCTGGACCTTCACTTACATCAGTTTCGGTTTCGTTCATTCCAGTCAGATTGTCTAATTGACTGGCTTGAAGCGGGTTTGTTGTTGAACATCGAATGGCAGTTCCTAAATTGGAACAACTTGCTGTAGGACCAAAAATCCAAAAATCAAAATCAATGACCAAATCAGTTGTTTCTGGAGTAATTAAAAATCCAAATGTACCACCAGTTTTGAATTTAATTTTAAGCCAAATACTATTGTTTTCGCCACTAGCACAAGCATTAAAGGATGATATTTCTTGTGTGCCAATACCTTCGGTTACCAATCCAGATAAATTGGCATCGCCACAAATAATAATAGCATCTACACAATCTGTTTGAGAAATAGATTTTGATGTAAATAGAAAGATAAAAAAAAGAATAATGAACTTAATTTTTTTCATTTCTAGTAAAGTAAATTACTTTATTTATTGATGATGGTAAGGTTCGTTTTTTAGAATTGTAAAACCGCGATATACTTGTTCTATAAAAAACAAACGAACCATTTGGTGTGAAAAGGTCATTAAAGTTAACGAAATTTTGCCATTTGCTTTAGCATAAACATTTTCAGAAAAACCGTAAGGACCACCAATTACAAAGACCAAAGTTTTTATTCCAGCATTCATTTTTTTTTGCAATTCATTAGCAAAATCTATACTCGAAAAAGTTTTCCCGTTTTCATCAAGTAAAATCAAATGATCGGTTGATGTTATTTTGGACAAAATCAATTCGCCTTCTTTTTCTTTTTGCTGGCTTTCAGATAAATTTTTTACATTTTTGATATCCGGAATTATTTCCAAGTCAAATTTGATGTAAAAAGACAACCTTTTCTGATATTCATCTATCAACGATTGTAAACTTTTATTATCGGTTTTTCCAATTGCAATTAGTCTAATATTCATATGGTTACGAATCTAAAAACGAATCTGATTTTTTACCCTTGAGCATTTTTGAAATAAGCAAAAAAAGGGCAACAGTATTAAATGTCATTCCAATAATCACGAAAAATTTAAAATCTTGCCATCCATCATATTTTAGAAAAATTCCAGAAATTGTAAGTGCAAAACCTATAAGAAACAAAATTGCAATTTGACTATTTTTCATATATTTTATCTATTTTTTATCATACTAATTATTTCTCTAAGCAATAAGGCACTAAGCGTTCCAATTGCAAAAATAGCCAGAAATGGAACAGTTCTTATTGTTTCAGCTCCTAGAATTCGGTTGAAATTTGCAATAGAAAGAAGTTACAAAACTGCTAATAAATTTCTTTTTTTTGTGCATTCATTTTATTTTTATTTTTAGTTAAAAATAAATTTGATTATTCTGGCTTATTGTTGAAAATGGCAAAATTCCTTGATTTTTTAGGATATGTTGCATAGGATTTATCACTTGGGTTGACAATAACAGTTTTGATTGTGATTTTATCTCCCAACAAAAATCCTTTTGATACCATTTGGTAATCAAGAAGAAACTCTCCACAAAAATAGTTGCCATTTTCATCTTTTTCGATAATTCCTGTATATATTCCTTTAGACATCTTACTTTTGTTTTAATGTACAAATCTAATCATTTTCGATAGTATTTGAGTTTGTATTAATTACAAAATTTATCAATGACTTCTAAAATATATAATAAAACCAATTTTCACCAACATACTTTTTGTGTTTTTCAAGAAGTTTCACTTGTTGAAATTCAGAATTTAAATTCGAATTATAAAAGTAAATCGGGCAGTAGTTACTATTTTTCAGAAATGGGTGTTTATAGACTTTCCAATCATTGGGGAAGAGCAGCCAATTGCAAATGGCGATTAGAAAGTAAACTTGCACATTCTACAAATAGAACTAGATTGGGTTTTGCCAATTGGACGTCGTTTCATAATGATAATAATTTCGAAAAATTGTATTTTATTGAAGTTGATTTTGAAGCAAAAATGGTACATTATTTTCATAAAAACAGTAAAATTGCTCCTGAAAAAGCAATGTTACGAACAGCTTCAGAAACCATGAAAACCATAAAAACCATTAGAAATTTATTTGAAAATGAGGCTTGGGCAAAATATTTTGAAAATAATAATATTGAAGTTTTAAGAAAACAAATAATTTCTCAATTGGTTGAAACAAATTTATCAGTTTTAGAAATTAAAAGAACTTTATAAGAATTATTTTGCTTGAATATTCATTTTTCTAATTAAATAAACACAAGTCAAAACACCAATAATTCCTAGCATTCCCATAAAAAACCAATTGGCTTGATACCCAAAACGGCTTATAATTTCCATTCCAGTTTTGGCACTCAAAATATGCGCAAGACTGTAACTCATGGTGAAAATCGCCATATATTTGCCTTCATGTCCTTTTGGTGCACGACTTATAGCAAATGAATTGGCAAACGGAAAAGCAAACATTTCTCCAAATGTCATAAAAAGCATCATGATAATAAAAATTCCTGCCCAAGTATTTACCAGTAGTAAAAACATACTAATAGCCATTGCCAAACATCCATAGGATACAATTTTGACTTTGTTCAATTTTTTGCGCTCTACATAACTAACGATGGGCATTTCTAGGAAAAAAACCATAATTCCATTAAAAGTTAATAACAAACCAGTTTGAAACTCAGTTAGATTAAATTGTTCTTTATGGTACAAAGGAATTGTAGTAAATAATTGAAAAAATAATATTCCAGTTATAAGACAAACAAACATAAATGTCCAGAAAATAGTGTCTTTAAAAACAGAATGAGTAAGAATTTCTCCAGGATGTTTTTTGTCTGTAAAGGATGATTTTTTCTTTTCTTTTACCATTACCCAAAAAATCAAAATAGCAATAATACAAGTAGTACCATCAACCCAAAACAAACCTCTATAACCCATACCCATTATGATTAAACCACCAAAAGCGGGACCAGCAGCAAAACCAAGATTGATGGCAAGTCGAACTAATGTTAAAGCACGAGTTCTATTTTCTGGTTTTGCATAAGCACCAAGTGATACAAACATGGCAGGACGAAACATATCTGAAACGACCATTATCGAAAACATTCCTATACATAAGCCAACAAAACTGGTGATATATTGCAAACCAAAAAACATTATTCCGCTTGTCAACAAACTGAAAATCATAATTTTATAAAACCCAATTTTATCAGAAAGTTTTCCTCCAAGCCATGAACCAAGCATTGAGCCTACACCAAACCAAACCATTATCCAACCCACTTGATTGTATGTAAATCCTAAATCTTCTTTAAGATATTTTGATAAAAATGGCAAAACCATCGTACCTGCACGATTGATAAATGTGATAAAAGTAAGAATCCAAATTTCTCTAGAAAATCCACTAAAATTGTTGATATATTTTCGAAAACCAGATTTAAGCATAGTATTTTTTGAATGGAACAAAGTTAAAAAACTTTGTGTCTTACGTGTTTGAAAACCTACATCTTTTTAAACTATTTTTGTAAAAAATAAAAAGATGAAAAAAATCCTTTTTGTAAGCCTTATTTTATGTTTTGTAACATGTTTTTCTCAAGAAAAAAAGATTGAAACTTCTCAAGAATTTCAAGATAATTTGAATAAAGAGTATAGCAATGCCGATGAAAGTCCGTTAATGCCAGAAGATTTAAAAATTTTTAAAGGTTTGGATTTTTATCCTATAAATTCAAAATTTATTGTTGAAGCAAAATTTATACGCACCAAAAACGAAAAGGTTTTCAAAATGAAAACTTCTACATCAAGAACTCCAGAGTACATAAAATATGGTGAATTGGTCTTTACAATTGATGCTGATGAGTTCAAATTAAATCTATATCAAAATATTGATTTGATTAAAAAAGAAGGATATGCTGACTATTTGTTTTTACCTTTTTCAGATGAAACTTGTGGTAAAGAAAGTTATATTGGCGGAAGATATATTGATATGAAAATTCCAACTGGCGAAACTATGATTATTGATTTCAATAAAGCATACAATCCTTATTGCGCCTATAATCACAAGTATTCTTGCCCAATTGTTCCTTTAGAAAACGATTTGAAAATAGCTATTTTGGCAGGTGTGAAAAAATTTCATGAGTAATGCAGTTTTTCAATTTACATACACACAAATTTACAAAAAGCAATTCTATTTTAGAACTAGTAAATCAATATCCGTGGGAGTTTGATGCAACTATTCCGAATTATTCTATCGGAATTCATCCTTGGTACATAGATGAGCAAAGATTAGCAAGCGATTTGCAAATAATTGATGAGAAATTGGCCTCTGAATCTTGTTTAGCACTTGGCGAATGTGGTTTGGATAAAAGAATTGAAATTCCGTTATCTCTACAAATTTCAGTTTTTGAAAAACAAATTACATTAGCAGAAAAACATCAAAAACCTTTAATTTTGCATTTGGTTGGGGCATTTCAGGAATTAATAGCAATTAAAAAAAAATTAAAAATTTCTGTTCCGATAATAATTCATGGATTTTCGAAAAATACTGAAACAGCAAAACAATTGCTCGATAATGGATTTTATCTTTCCTTTGGGAAATATTTATTGCGTAATCCAGAACTGAAAATCGTTTTTCAATCGGTTCCTGATGATAGATTTTTTTTAGAAACCGATACTATTGATGAATCATTGGAAGAAGTTTATGATTTGGCAGCAAAATATAAAGATATTTCATTGGAAAATTTGCAAAAACAAGTAGAGAAAAATTTCAAAATAGTATTTAAGAAATAATATAAAAAAAAGAGAAAAAATAAAGTTCATTTCTCAAGATATAAATATGGCAAAGTGGCAAGAAAGAGCAGAACTCTTATTTAAAAAAGAAGGTTTAGAAAACCTTAAAAACGCAAATGTATTAATTGTTGGTGTTGGTGGCGTTGGCTCATTTGCAGCAGAGTTTTTAGCTCGTGCAGGTGTTGGAAATTTGACAATTGTAGATGGAGATGTAGTTGATATTACCAATATAAACAGACAACTACCAGCATTGCATTCAACAGTTGGTCAAACAAAAATTGATGTTGTTGGTGATCGATTGATGGATATTAATCCAGAATTGAATTTAACCAAAGTGCAAGAATTTCTTTCTCCAGAACGTGCTTTTGAAATTGTTGATGAAAAATACGATTATGTATTAGATTGTATTGACAGCGTTACTCCAAAATTGAATTTAATTATTGGCGCCAAACGCAAAAGAGTAAAAATAATATCAAGTATGGGTGCTGGAGGAAAAATGGAAGCTTCGAAAGTAAAAGTGGCCGATATTACCAATACCATAAATTGTGTATTTGCTAAAACAATCCGAAAGCGATTAAAAGAACACAAAATTGATAAATTGAAAGTAGTATTTTCTTCAGAAATTCAAGATGAAAGCAGTTTAAAAATGACAGATGGCACCAATTATAAACGATCTTTTTATGGCACCAATAGTTATATGCCTGGACTTTTTGGATTGTATGCCGCAGAAACTGTAATTAGATATTTATTAAAAAGAAGTAATTCATAACAAACAATAAATTACATTTTAAAACCTACTAAACTTTCATAATGATAAAAACTGTAATTTTCGATATGGATGGTGTAATTGTTGACACAGAACCGATACATCATTATGCTTATGAGCAACATTTCAAGCAATTAAATATTGATGTTTCTCCCGAAATGTATGCTTCCTTTACCGGAAATTCTACAAAAAACATATACGAAAGACTAAAAACAATTTTCAATCTAGAACAAGATGTTGCTACTTTGGTCGAAACAAAACGTCGCTTTTTTGATGATGCTTTTGACACAAAAAAAGATTTGTATTTGTTAGATGGTGTAGAAATATTAATAAAAGATTTGCATAGTAAAGGAATGCAATTGGTCTTGGCTTCATCATCTGCAAATGTTACGATTAATAAAATTTTTAATCGATTTGATTTGAATCAATATTTTACTCATAAAGTATCAGGTGAAGATTTTCCAAGATCAAAACCACATCCAGCAATTTTTCAAAAAGCAGCCGCATTGTCTGAAACTCTAGTTGGAAATTGTATTGTTATTGAAGATAGCACCAACGGAATTTTGGCTGCAAATGCTGCTAATATTTATTGTATTGGCTATCAAAGTGTGAATTCAAAATTACAAGATTATTCAACTGCTAATTTGGTAATTAGCCATTTTAATGAATTGAATTTTGAGCAAATTAAAAGCATAACTTCATAGAAACGGGTCTGGAAAATTTTATCCCACAGCTTCTTTGTACACTCTCAAACAGCGTTCTCTAGCTTCTTTATGATCAACAATTGGTTGAGGATAATGTAACGTTTCTAATTCGGGAATCCATTTTTTGATGTATTTTAATTCCTTATCAAACTTTTTTATTTGTTCTGATGGGTTAAAAATTCTGAAATAAGGAGCAGCATCAACACCACTTCCGGCTGCCCATTGCCAGTTGCCGACATTGCTAGACTGTTCATAATCTAATAATTTGGTGGCAAAATAGGTTTCTCCCCAACGCCAATCAATTAATAGATGTTTGCACAAAAAGCTAGCTACAATCATTCGAACTCTGTTGTGCATATGTCCAGTTGTGTTTAACTCTCGCATTCCTGCATCAACAAAAGGATAACCTGTTTTTCCTTCACACCATTTTTGAAATAATTCTTCGTTATTTTCCCATTTGATGGCATCGTATTTTGGTCGGAAACTAGCATTAACAGTATGTGGGAAATGCCATAGAATTTGCATAAAAAATTCTCTCCAAATTAATTCT
This sequence comes from Flavobacterium sp., assembly GCA_043731625.1. Taxonomy (GTDB): domain Bacteria; phylum Bacteroidota; class Bacteroidia; order Flavobacteriales; family Flavobacteriaceae; genus Flavobacterium. The sequence continues at coordinate 29,367 of JAYTIV010000054.1, forward strand.
TTCAAAAAAGTTTCGTTTTTACTTTCTAATGCTTTCGCAACCATTTTTCGAATAGAAACTGCACCAAAACGCAAATAAATTCCCAAATAAGAAGTTTTATTTAATGCAGGAAAATTTCTAGTGGCTTCATAATTATTAATTAAATCATTCGAAACATCAAAAGGAGTAATTTTAATAGAAGAAGTTTCAAAACCTATTTCATTTAAACTCAAAAAAGGATAGGAGTGAAGGGCAATTTTAGAAATATAATCTTCTGAATTATAATGTTTTAAATTTATATGTTTAAATTTTTCTTTCCATTTGTTTGAGAAAGGTGTATACACTACATAAGGAGTTCCGTCATCTTTTGTAACCTCGCTTTTCTCAAAAATAACTTGGTCTTTGATAGATTTAAATTCGATGTTATTTCCTTTAAAAAGTTGAAATAATTCTAAATCACGTTTTCTAGCATAGGGTTCATAATCAGAATTGGTGTAAACAGCATTGATTTTATTTTCTGTAATCAGATTGGAGAAAACATCAAGAGGTTTACCATAAAAAACGGCTAGTGATTTCCCGATAGTTTGCAATTGATATTGAATTTTTTCTAATTGCTGATGTATAAAAGTTACACGAGCATCATTTTTTGGCAATTGCGAGAGAATTGAATCATCAAAAATAAAAATAGGAAGAACAGCTTCATTACTTTGTAAAGCATGAAACAACCCAGTATTATCCTCTAATCTTAAATCGCGTCGAAACCAGAAAATGTTCATATATTTTTTTTCAATATCAATTGCAAATTCAAAATTCAAACTCAAAAAATTTAATATTCAATTTTGAAATTACTATTTTTATTTTAAATTATTGACTTTATAGTTGACATTGTAATTGATATTGTTATTGATTTACTAAAAGTGTTGACATTCCACCATCTACGTGAAAAATTTGTCCAGATATCCAGCTACTTTTTTCGCTTAATAAAAAACTTGCCATTTGTGCCATATCTTCAGAAGTTCCAAATCGTTTTAAAGGATGTCTTTCTGCCGATTTTTCTCTTTTGACATCGTTGTTCAAAAATTTATCTGCCAATGGAGTATCTGTTAGTGATGGTGCAATAACATTTACTCTTATTTTTGGTACATATTCTGCAGCCAAAGCTTTTGCAAATCCTTCAATTGCACCTTTTGCAGCTGCAACACTAGTGTGAAAAGGCATACCCATAGTTGCTGCAACACTACTAAATAATACGATACTTGATTGATTTGAGGCTGTCAAATTAGGCAAAACTGTTTGTATAACTTTCACCAAACTTATGAAATTTATTTGTAAATCACTCTCAAAACTATCTGGTTTTATCCCTTTAAAGGGTCTTAAATTAATGCTTCCTGGACAATAAACCAAACCATCTATTATTTCAGGTAATTTTGTAATGTCTAATGTATCGGTAGTTGCATCAAAAGCAATGTGTGTTACATTCATATCTGCAATATTTTCATTTGTACGAGAAGCAATATAGACTTTGTTTTCGTACTGTAATTCTTTTGCAATGGCAAGACCAATACCATATGAACCACCAATTAAGAGTATGTTTTTCATATTTTTATTTTTTAAATTCTCCAAAAAGTTCAATTAATTTTTTATGTCTGTAATTAAAAATTTCATCTAATTTTGGTTTTACTAAAAACGGATGAACCAATTGTCCCAAAATTCCCATAGGTACTTTATAATCTACAATATCTTCCATTTCTACACCACCAGGAATTTCTTTTAGAAAATGTTTGTGATGCCATAGACTATATGGTCCAAATCGTTGTTCGTCTACAAAATATTTTTTATCTTGAACATGTGTTATTTCTGTAACCCATTTCATCGGAATTCCCATTACAGGTGTAACAATATATTGTATGATTTGTCCGGGAAACATTCCTCTATCATCACCAGAAAGTGTTTTAAAACCCATATATTCTGGGGTAATAACTTTTAGATTTTTTGGATTTGATAAAAATTCCCAAGCTTCGTCTAAAGTAATAGGAAGGTTTTGTTTGCTTTGTTTGGTATAAATTTTCATTATTAAATTTTTTGTAAAGATAACATTTGTTTAATAAAAAATACATAAAGTTAAACAAAATAAAAATCAAATTAAGGAATAATTAACATTTATAAGCTTTTGAATTTGTAATTTTGAACTCTAACAAAATAAATAATTATGAGAAAACTAATTTATGTATTGGTCATGTTTATTGCAAATTATGCAATTGAAGCACAAGTAAAAACACCTCAACCAAGCCCGAAAGCAACAGTGAATCAAGTAGTTGGATTGACAGATGTGTCTATTGATTATTCTAGACCGAGTTTGAAAGGAAGAACTATTTTTGGTGATTTGGTTCCTTTTGGAAAACTTTGGAGAACAGGAGCAAATTCAAACACTACGATATCTTTTAGTGATGATGTAATTATTGATGGAAAAACATTAAAAAAAGGGAAATATGCTTTGTTTACAACCCCAAAAGCAGATTCTTGGGAAGTTATTTTTTATTCAGATACAGATAATTGGGGAACTCCAGACGAATGGGATGAAACAAAAGTAGCTCTAAAAACTAGTGCTAAGCCAGAAATTTTAAACAGATCAGTTGAAAGTTTTACTATAGGTGTAGGAAATCTTGATAATAATTATGCTCATTTAGAAATTTCTTGGGAAAAAACATTGGTACCAGTAAAATTTGAAGTTCCTACTCAGAAAACAGCTATGGCGAGTATCGAAAAAGCTTTGGCTGGACCAACTTCTGGTGATTATTTTTCGTCAGCACAATTTTTTTATCAATCTAACGGAGATTCATACAAAGCATTAGAATATATTAACAAAGCAATAGATTTGAATAAAGACAAACCATTTTGGTATTACAGACAAAAATCATTAATTCAAGCGAGATTGGGTGACAAAAAAGGAGCTATTGAAACAGCAAAATTATCTTTGGCTGGAGCAACTGCTGCAAAAAACAATGATTATGTGAAGATGAATAATGACAGTATTGCAGAATGGAGTAAAAAATAATTCTTTTATTTAATATCAAAAAATCCCATCTAAAAATAGACTGCCCCCAAAAGTTTAGACAAATTTATAATTAATTTTGATAATAATGAGTTCGATATTTTATCGGGCTCATTTTGTTTAAATTCGACTTGCTT
>JAYTIV010000055.1:0-32511 GCA_043731625.1 Flavobacterium sp.
AGCAATTACTTTTGTAGTGTTTGGCACTAAAGGTGTATTTACAGTACAAGGAGTACCATAAGCTCTATAGAAACCTCCCATTTTTACAGCTACTCTAATCGTGTAAGTAGTAGCATACAAATTTGTACCTGATAATTGTGAAAGACTAAATCCATTTGCAGGATTATTTATTACTCTTACATTTGAACCATTAGTTACTTCAAATTTATATCCTTCTGCTCCTACTACTTGTTGCGCATAAACTACCTGATAAAAAGAGGTTAAAGTAGCGCCACACATTGGAACAATTATTGTCGAAGTTGGGTTTACCAATGTTTCATCTTCAGTACCAGAACAGTTGTCATCAATACCATTGTTCAATACTTCAACGTGACCTGGGTTAACTTCAAAATTATTATCGTCGCAATCAGCAGCAAGAATATTAGGAGTGTATCCAGATGGAGTAGTAGCACCATAACATACTGATGAAGTAGTAGGATTTCCGTTATAGAAACCATCATTATCAGCATCTACATAGAAATTACCAGTTCTCCAAACCAAGATATTTGTATCATCGCAATCTGTAGCATTCGAAACATAACCTGGTTGTGCACCAATTGCAGAAGATGCTAGATCACCAAATCCATCACCATCAGTATCTGCATATACGGTTTCATTACTAAAATAAACATTATCAAGATAAAAACGTAGTGGAGAAGGTTGATTTTGCTCAAATTTGAATCCATAAACGTTAGATAAATTTGCACCTGCAAATTCAGATAAATTAATAGTGATTGAATTCCAACCAGCTACAAGATTTGTAATATCTCTTCTTTGATCTCCATCAGTTAAAAGCCAGAAAAATAAATTAGCAAATGGTGCATCCACATAAACATCTAAATGCAAAGTGGTCATATCTGAAACATTTAATCGTCTTTCAGTTGTATCAATTAAACCAATATATCCTAAATTATCAACTCTTAAAGCAGTATCTGCACCATTAGGAACTGTAGTCATTGTAGTTCCTGCAGTCCAAAATGCGCGTACCATATCAAAACCAGAAACTGTAGAGTAAGCTGCACTATACAATGATTTTACAGTTGCTGGAAGTCTTACAGGTGGTATAGGAGAAGCACCAGGAGCAGGGAAACTAACTACAAAAGTTGCTGTTCTTAATGTTGGACCATATGTTCCATCTGAAACTTGAGAAGCAGTAATTGTACAAGTTCCACCAGTACCAACTTGTATTTGATTTCCACCAACAATTGTTGCAATAGCACTATTATTACTTGAATATACAAAAGGGCTGGTATTATTAGAAGTTGGAGGAGTTATTGTGAAATTAGCATCACCTACATTTTTAGCAGGTACAGTAAACATTCCTACAGTAGCTGGAGGAAGTGTTGCTGGTCTGTAGTAATATACATTGTCTACATATGCAGTTGTACCAGGTCCGCTTAAACCTTCAAACTTAAGTTGATTAATTCCTGTTAAATTTAAACCTTGACTTGAATACGATGACATTGGAATATCAATACTTCTCCATCCATTAATAGGTGTAGAAATTTGTGCTCTACGATCACCATTGTTTAATAACCAAATATTAAAACCTGTAACATCAAGTGCATAAATATCCATATGAAGCATAGTCATCTCAGACACATCAATAGGAGCGGAATTAATAAATTCAACTATAAAGTTACTCATTTTTTTAGTAGGATTCCCACCAAGTACTTCATCTGTTAAAGTCGAAGCACCTGCCCAAACTGCTGAAGGTACAGTGGTATACGCATCGCTATATAGCGAAACAACATCCCAAGCATTTCTAGCTGGAGGATTTGGTGCAGGAGTAGACAATGGTGGCGCAGCAACTACTAATGAAGCAGTTATTGAACCAGCATCATAAATACCATTTGCTGCTTGATTTGCTGTAATTGTTGATGAACCTATACCAACAATATGTATTTGATTTCCACCAACTATTGTTGCAACAGAAGTATTACTACTTGTATAAGAAAAAGCACCAGCACTATTTGATGTTGGAGGTGTTATTGCAAAATCTGCATCTCCAAAAACTTTCGCAGGAACTGTAAAGTCGGTAATTGTTGGTTCAGTACCTGAAACATAGAAATAAATATTATCTAAATAAATTTGTCTTGCAGCACCTTGGTTGTGTTCAAATTTAAATCCGTAAATGTCAGCTAAATTTGCTCCAGGATAAGCTGAAGCTAAAGTAATATCTAAAGAATTCCAACCCGCTACAAGAGCACCTGTATTATATAATTGATCTCCATTAGATAATAGAAAAATAAACATATTAGCAATAGGTGTATTCAAGTAAATATCAACATGAAGTTTTGTCATTCCAGCTGCACTATAATTTGCCCCTGGAGTTATATATCCTAAATATCCTAAATTATCTACTTGTAAACAAGTATTTGCACCATTTGGTATTGTAGATAAAGTAGTACCTGCTGTCCAAAATGCACGAACCATTGCAGGAACTGGATCAGTATAGTCTCCACCAGTAAAATTTGAAACCACCGTTCCAGGAGCTCTGGCAGGTGGTGTTGGTGATGGTCCAGGAGCAGGATAAGATACAGTTAGAGTAGCTATTGCACTTCCAGAGCCATAAGGCGCAGCTGCTGCTTGATTTGCAGTAATGGTTGATGTTCCACCACCGATTATTTGTAATTCATTTCCATTTACTACTTGTGCTACAGCTGTATTACTACTAGTATAAGAAAAAGCTCCAGCACTATTAGTTGTTGGCGGAGTTATCGTAACATTTGGAGCTCCAACTAATTGAGCAGGTACTGTAAACGCACCTAAAGTAGGAGGTTGTGTAGTTGCAGGTCTATAAAAATAGACATTAGTAATATAAAGAGTTGTGTTATTAGGATCAAAAGTTACAGGAACTATCCATCTTAAGTTCGACAAAGTTGTATTAACATAAGTAGATAAAGGGATATCATATGAATTCCAAGTACCTTGATTTTTTGCAAAAGGAACTTCGATTTCATTATTACTTCCATTTGTGCCTTCTAGTTTTACTTTGAAAGAAACAAAATCTGGAGACCATACATCCATATGCAAATGGGTCATTCCAGAAACGTTAAGATCGCCAGCACCATTTACTTTGATGCCAGAATAACTGTGAGCTAAGTATTTTTTTACAACGCTAGCGTCACCTAATACAACATCTCCAACGATATTGCTACCGCCAAAACTGTCAAAAATTACACCTGGCTCGTTGGTGTATGTACTACCATATTGGGATAATACATCCCAAGAATTTCTAGCTGGTGGCGTTGAAGGTCCAGCTGGTGGGGTTTGTGATTGTCCTATTGAAAAAGTCAATAAGAGAATTAATAATAATAGTTTTTTCATAATTAATAGAATTTGTTAATTCTCAAATTTAAGGATGAAGTGGTTAACAAATTATATTTTAATATTGTATAAAAACTATACTATACACTTTATTTACACAAACATTCATCGAGCACTAGTAGAATATAGGATTATGCCCTATAAATATTAATTATGTTTCTTTAATAGTAACTGTATTTTATAACAAAAATGTTGTAATGTTGTATTAATGTAAAGGTAAATATTATTTACGAAAACGTTATAATTAAGTAAATAGCTACAATATGATAATTAATTTACTTAAATATTTAAGAATACTCAAAATATTTATTTTAAAAACATTAAATTAATAATTTTATTTTTGTCAATAAAATAATATTTAAAATAAATTTTTACTAATATTTTAATAATTAAATTATAAAAAAACCTCTCCGCTTAGGAAAGGTTTATAAGTAAATTACTTTATTGATATTATTTTAGTTGTTTCACTTCAAAATATGTCTTGAATGCAGAAGCATCAATATCAACACCTATTTGAAAATTTTCTGCTTGTATTTCAATAGATTCTCCAGCATTTAAATGTACAATACAATTAATATTTCTAGTAACTGGGCCAATACTAGAATGTGCAGATGAATTCTGTTGATATGGTGAAGCATTTTTGAAAACCGCAATAGAATATAATTGTGTATTTGCCTGATCATTTGTTTGATAACCAGCATTTACTTGATAGTATCCTGTTTTTGTTGCTACAAATTTACTTGTGCCAGTATTAAATTCTGAGTTTTCATCAAAATCAACAGTGTTAAAAGTAACTAATTGCCATCCTATTGTAGATAATGTTTGAGTGGCACTTAAGTTTGTTCTCATTACTGATAATGAACTATTTGGAGCAACCCATGCAGTTCCGCCTGTACCATTTGATTGCAATACTTCACCATTATTACCTTTTGATGTAGGTAAAGCATATCCAGTTGTAGTAGGATTACCTATTTGTAGTGTACCATTAGTTCTTAAAATATTGGTATCAAATTCACCATAAACCAAAGCATTATTTGCATCAGCATCAGAGTTTTCTATATATAATTTATTGCTACCTGTTTCAAAATACCCAGCTTTATGTCCTACGGCTACATTATATGCACCTGATGCATTATTGTTAAAACTTTGAAAACCAATCGTGGTATTATAATTACCAGTTGTATTTTGTAGTGAAGATTGAACTCCAATTGCAGTATTCCCTTCTGCAGTTGAATTGTACAATGCATTTGCTCCTGTTGCAGTATTATAATATCCAGTACTACTTCTTAATGCAGCATAACCACTAGCGGTATTATACCATCCAGAAGCATTTACAGTCATTGCATTTCTTCCTAATGCAGTATTATATCTACCATCTGTATTTGAATATAATGAACCAGCACCAATTGCAGTATTTTCAATACCTATTGTGTTCAAGGTCATTGAACTTTCTCCAACGGTTGTGTTTAAACTTCCAGTAGTATTTACTGATAATGCAATATTTCCAATTGCAGTATTTCTAGTTCCAGAAGTATTTAAGGGTAACACATTGGTTCCAATTGCTGTATTTCTATTTCCAGTTCCAGCTGCATTTAATGCATTTGCACCAAAAGAAGTGTTTTTATTACCCGTTGTAATATCAGGATTACCAATAAAACCTGCTCTAATATTATTTCTTTTAAAAACTATATCTACATTATCTGTTGTACCTAAGAAATTTGTAGTAGCAACAGTACCTGTATTTCCAAGAACTCCCCAAGTTAAGAGATTTGGATTTTGCCAAGTTGCATTTCCTGTTGCGTCAGATTGCAATATAAAGTTTGCAGCTGCACCAGTTGTCATTTGAAGATTAGTTGTTCTTATTTTTCCGTTAACATCTACTTTATTTCCAGCAGATGGAGCAACACCTACACCAATATTTGTTCCATCATCAGTAACTACACCATCTACAAGAGTTGTTCCGTTCCATTTAGGAATTGTATTTGAAGTTGTAGAAGATACTTGTGGATCAATTTCAGTAACTGACAATGAAGAAGGAGCAACCCAAGTTGCGTTTCCTGTTACATCAGATTGCAATACATAGTTTGCAGCTGCACCAGTTGTCATTTGAAGATTAGTTGTTCTTGTTTTTCCGTTTACATCTACTTTATTTCCAGCAGATGGAGCAACACCTACACCTATATTTGTTCCATCATCAGTAACAACACCATCTACAAGAGTTGTTCCGTTCCATTTAGGAATTGTATTTGAAGTTGCAGAAGATACTTGTGGATCAATTTCAGTAACTGACAATGAAGAAGGAGCAACCCAAGTTGCGTTTCCTGTTGCATCAGATTGCAATACATAGTTTGCAGCTGCACCAGTTGTCATTTGAAGATTAGTAGTTTTTGTTTTACCGTTTACTTCTAATTTATTTCCAGCAGTAGGAGCGATACCTACACCAACATTGGTTCCATTATCAGTTATTATACCGTCAATAAGATTTGTACCATTCCATTTAGGAATTTGATTTGATGTAGCAGATGAAACTTTCGGATCAGATTCCGTAATAGATAAAGATGAAGGAGCAACCCAAGTTGCATTTCCTGAACCATCTGTTTGTATAATCTGTCCTGCTGTTCCTCTTGAAGCAGGTAAAATATAATTGTTTGTGATTGTTGTACCAATGGAAACTTTTCCTAGAAAATATCCAGCATAATTTGATCCTGATTTTAATACTTCAGAGTAAACTCCATAATGAGTTCCACCTGCAGTAGGAGTAATAAGGTTATAGCTAGCATATTTTTCTCCAATTCCAGTTCCTTCTAGTTTAGAAAAGTACCCAAAATGTTGTGATCCTCCAGAATTTGTAATATTTGTGTTAACACCATATTGCTGACCAACTCCTGCACCAGATAATAAATTAAAAATGCCATAATGAATTCCAGAACCTGAATTTGAAATAATATTATTATTAGCATATTGTGCTCCAGCACCAACTCCAGAAATTTCTGTAGAATTGCCATAATGAATTCCGCTACCAGTATTTGCAATTGAAACTCGACTGCCATATAAAGTACCTGTTCCTGAACCAATTAAGTCTACATAACTACCATATTGATTGGCACTTCCAGTATTACTTATACTATTATAAGTACCATATCTTGTTCCTGTTCCAGTACCAATTAGGTTATTATAAATGCCATAATGATTACCGTCTCCAGTGTTACTTATATTGTTATAACTACCATATTGTATGCCATTACCTATTCCAGATAACCCAGTATAATTTCCATAATGAGTTCCAGTACCTATACCGCTAAGTACAATATTAGTCCCGTAATGAGTATTATCACCAGAATTAGTAATAGAAGAACTAATACCATATTGAATACCTGTACCTGCTCCTGATAATACAGAGTTCATTCCGAAGTGATTACCAGAACCTGCACCACTTAAAGTATTATTGATACCATAATGAAGACCATTACTTGTATTTGTTATATTATTCCAAACACCATATTGCTCTCCAGTACCTGCAAATCTTAATTCATTTACAGTTCCATAATGAACTCCTGATCCATTACCTTCAATTGTATTACTTGTTCCATAATGAACACCATTAGCATTATTAAAAATAAAATTTCGTGTACCTACTTGTTGACCAGCACCAGAAGCGGAAATTTGATTGTAGGTTGCATAATGATTTCCAGAACCATTACTTGACATATAATTTGCTGTACCAAAATGTTGACCAGAACCACTTCCACTTAAAGTATTATTTACACCAAAAGAACTATCATTTGTAGTACCATTGACAGTATTATTTAGTGCATATTTGCTAAGAGTATTTGTTGTATTATTTGTAAAAGTATTGTTTATAGAAGTATCAAATGTAGTGTTTGATATATCTAAAGGAGACGTGGTTGTATTTTTACCTATCCCTAGATTACCTGTATGAAACATATCATCTGTAATAAGCATTGGTGCAGAAGAAGTGCCTACTTTGTACCAATCTGAATCACCATTAATGGTTGTTGTAATTCCAACCCAAGATGCAGTACCATCCCAATAATAAAAACCGGGAGATTTACTACTTGAAGTAGTTGTTAAAAATACAAGCATCCCTTTTTGAGCTGCTGTTGGATTTGATAATGGAAAAGCATCAATTCTTGGAATTAGAATTCCATCATTATTTGCAGGAGTTGTTCTATTACTAGATTCGATATCCAAAGTTGCTTTTGGAGTAATTGTGCCAATACCAACTTGAGCTTCAAGAGTATTAATAGTAAGAACAAACAATAATAGTAGGTAAATTTTTAATTTCATAACATTGAATTATTTAATTAATTTGGGGCTTACAAAAATAATTCATATTTTCAGGAAGTCAATAAAATAAGTAAAATAATCGATAAGAACGTGAGAATTAACGATAAGAAGCACATTTTCTGTCTGTGATTTTGTCGAATTGTCAAAAAAAAGCTCAAATTTGTAATTTATTTATCAAAAACGAAATTATGTTAAATCTACATAAGGTTTCTTTTTCATATTCCTCATCATCAGTAATCAAGAATATCAGCTTATCAATCTCTAAAGGAGAAAACATTGCAATAATTGGAGAAAGCGGTTGCGGAAAAAGTACATTACTTAAAATCATTTATGGAATGTATGATTTAGATGAAGGACATATTGAATATTATGGAAAGCAAATTCTTGGTCCGAAATATAATATAATTCCAGGCGAAGAAAATTTTAAATATCTAGCGCAAGATTTTGGTTTGATGCCATATATAACTGTTGAAGAAAATATTGGATACTATCTTTCTAATACAAATAAAACTATAAAATCTGCACGAATTGTTGAATTATTAGAAATGGTAGAAATGACACAATTTACCAAAACAAAAGTTCAATATTTAAGTGGTGGACAACAACAAAGAGTAGCTATTGCTAGAGTTCTTGCTAGAGAACCAGAAGTATTATTACTCGATGAACCATTTAGTCAAATAGATACTTTTAAGAAAAACAAATTACGTCGAAATTTATTTCAATTTCTAAAACAAAAACAGATTACATGTTTGATTGCAACTCAAGATGCTAGTGATATTCTTGCCTTTACAGATAAAACAGTTGTTTTGCAAAATGGAGAAATGGTGGCATTTGAAGATACAAAGCAACTTTATAAATCAACTCAAAGTAAATATGTTGCTTCGTTATTTGATGATATTAATGAAATTCCTAAATATCTAATAGATGCATCAGAAGATAAAATATCCAAACTATTACTGTATCCACATCAATTAAAAATTACTCAAGATTCTAATTTTAAAGTAAAGATTCATAAAACTTTTTTTAAAGGAAATGGTTTTTTAATTGAAGCCTTTTTTAAGAATCAAATAATATATTTCGAAAATTCTGAAGATTTAATAATTGGTAATGATGTTTTTTTAGAAATAAACAAAAAGAATTTCTAAGAATCAATTTTTTATACAATTGAATGTATAAATTTGTTTTTCCAAATATAATAGCAAAATATAAATATGTTTCATTCAAAAATAGCAGGACTTGGTTATTTTGTTCCTGAAAATGTGGTTACAAACGAAGATTTGTCGAAAATTATGGATACAAATGATGAATGGATTCAAGAAAGAACCGGAATTCAAGAACGTAGACATATTATAAAGGGTAGTGGAGAAACTACCACGACAATGGGCATAAAAGCCTCTAAAATTGCAATTGAAAGGTCAGGGATTGCATATGATGATATCGATTTTATTGTTTTTGCAACAATCTCTCCAGATTATTATTTTCCTGGACCAGGTGTAGAATTACAAAAAGCATTGGGTTTAAAAACAATAGGTGCTTTAGATATTAGAAATCAATGTTCTGGTTTTATTTATGCGTTATCAATTGCAGACCAATATATTAAAACAGGAATGTATAAAAATATTCTTGTTGTAGGATCTGAACTGCAGTCTATAGGTTTAGATATGACAACTAGAGGTAGAAATGTATCTGTTATATTTGGCGATGGTGCCGGAGCAGCCATTTTGAGTAGAGAAGAGGATATTACAAAAGGTATTCTTTCAACACATTTGCATTCAGAAGGAGAACATGCCAAAGAATTAGCGGTACTTTCACCAGGAATGGGAGGAAGATGGGTAACAGATATTATAAAAGATAATGATCCCAATGACGAAAGTTATTTTCCACATATGAACGGACAGTTTGTTTTTAAAAATGCAGTAGTTCGTTTTAGCGAAGTTATAAATGAAGGATTGCAAGCAAATAATTTACAAGTTTCTGACATTGATATGCTAATTCCACATCAAGCAAATTTGAGGATTTCTCAATTTATACAAAAGAAATTTGGGTTGAATGATGACCAAGTATTCAATAATATTCAAAAATACGGAAATACAACTGCAGCTTCAATTCCAATAGCCTTAACAGAAGCGTGGGAATTAGGAAAAATAAAATCTGGAGACACAGTAGTACTTGCAGCTTTTGGAAGCGGATTTACTTGGGCAAGTGCAATAATTAAATGGTAATTATATAATATCTAAAATTAATAAAATCAAAAAAACCGAAGTGCACACTTCGGTTTTTTCTCTAACTAAAACTAAATTTATATAAAACCCAATTATTTAAATTTCTGATTAATTTTTTACTATTTCGATTTGATAATTGATTTACTATACTAGACTCAAAAGCTATGTAAATGTTACATCAATTATATTATAAAATTTATCTCTTCATAGCAAAATGCGATTTGAATTCTTTTTTATTACCAACTTCATCTTCATATGAAACTGTAAACCAATAATCTGATGAAGGCATATCTTGACCTGCAAATCTTCCGTCCCAACCTTGATTAGTTGGAGTTACTTGACTCATAAGTTTACCATATCTGTCATAAATATAGATAATTGTATTACTTTTTGTTTTTAAGTCTACAATATTCCAAGAATCATTATATCCATCATTATTAGGAGTAAAGAATTTCGGATAATTTATTATTAAGGCCTCAGAAACTGAATTTCCACAACCATTTTTATCTCTTACAGTTATTGTATGATTTCCAGAAGAAACATTTTCAAAAGTTGGACTATCTTGGAATGGACCAAAATCTAATTGATATTCATAATCTCCACCAACTCCAACAGCTTCTACAATAATAATTTGATTATCTGCAAAATCATCTGTTAAGGTATAACTTACTATAGCAGGTTCAGAAGACAATACTTCTACTGCTTTTGGATCAGAACTACATCCTGTTGCACTATTTGTTGCTATTACAGTATAAACACCTGGAACTACAACTTGGTAAGAACTATTAGATCCAACTATTGTTCCTGCTTCATTATACCATTGAAAAGTATGAGTAGATGAGCTTAGACCACTTGAGATAGTATATGGATTTAATAAAATATTATTTTTAGAATCATAACACATTATACCTCCAACTGGGTTTGGTTCTGGTAATTTATTTACTTTTAGTGTAAAACTTTTAATGTCATAACAACTTGCAGTTAACGTATTCATAACTTTCGCATAAAATGTTTGTGCAGTAGTTGCTAAAATAGCATTTGTACCTGCAACAGCTTCAGCTTGAGTTAAATAATAGGTTACTACAAATTCAGTTGAAGTTTGATTTCCTAAAATAGTTGAATTTAATGTTGATAAATCAAAATCAGTTACACCATCATTAGTACCATCATTATCACAAGTTGTTCGTTGATTTATACCTACAGGATAAACAATTGGTGTATCTACAATAGTAATTACAAAAGAACTTTCATCATAACAAACAGGGCTAAAAGTAGATGCTTTATAGATATATAATGTTTGTGATGTATTGATAACTTGCCCTGCATTTATCTGTGTTCCTGTTCCGTTTGGTCCAGTATAATATTTACCAACTGTTAATACTGGCAAAGTATAATTTTCACAAATTGAAACATCTGCCAATTCATCTACATTAAATAAGGTAACAGTAAAACTTTTTTCATCAAAACAGTTTGGTATAGTTCCGGTTTGAGCATATACATAAATGGTTTGATTAGTAGTTATTACATCATTCTCGTGTAAAAGTGTACCAGTTCCATTTGGATCTGTATAATAATCTCCAACAGTTAATTGAGGTAAAACATAAGAATTACAAGCATTAACATTTGCAATTGGAGCAATAACAGGAGTTTGGTTTATTGTAATAGTAAAACTGTTTTCATCAGTACAATTTATTCTTTCTCCAGATTCGTTATAAACATAAATTGTTTTTGAACTAGAAATAACATCTCCTGCGTGCAATAATGATCCTTCGCCACCATTTGGGCCATTTGGATTTAAATAGTAATTTCCGTTTACCAAAGCTGGTAATGTATAACTATCACAAGCAACTACATTTGTTGGAGCATCAGCTTGAACAGAATATACTGTTATATTGAAACTGTTTTCTGCAAAACAATCTGGAAATTGTGGAGAGACAGCGTAAATATAAATTAACTGAGATGTAGTGATAATTGTTCCAGCTGGAAGCATTGTGCCTGTGCCACTTGGTCCAGTAAAATAATTCCCATTAGTTAATGTTGTTAATTCGTATGAATTACAAACATCAATATCAGCTCTTGAATCAATATAAGGTTTGGTATTTACTGTAATCTGAAAACTAGATTGATTACTACAATTTGCAGTAGATGATAATTTATAAATATAGATTAATTGACTTGTTATTATAACATCTCCAGCGTGAAGCATTGTGCCAGTTCCGTTTACTCCTGTATAATATTCTCCACTTGTTAAAGTTGGAAGAGTATATGAACCACAAGCAGTTACATCGCTTAATGTATCTATAATTGGTTGAGAAACTACAATGTTAAAATGAAGATTATCCGTACAATTTGAACTTCCAGAAGTTGCAACATATAAATAAACTGTTTGAGTTAAATTCAAAGAAGTCCCTGCTGCAATTTGTTGACCAGAACCTTGTGGACCTGTATAATAATTTCCAACAACTAATTCAGGAAGAGTATAAGGCTGACACTGAGAAACATCTGCTGGTACAGTTAATCCAATGACTACTTCAAATGACTCTTGAGATTCACAACCATCTGTTGATTGTGCATAAACAAAAACTGTTTGTGATGATGTAATTACAGTTCCTGCTAAAATTTCAGTTCCTCCACCATCTGTTTCAGTAAAATATTTTCCATTTGGTAATGTTGGAAGTGTATAGGAAGAACAATCAAATACATTTTCATGTGCTCCAACATCAACTGTGTTGAGAATGGTTAAATTAAATCCAGCATTTATAATACAAAATGGTGTAACTAAAGATTCAAAATATACATATACTCTTTGAGAAGTAATAATTACAGTACCTGCTTGAAGTTCAGTACCTGTTGCATTATCACCTGTATAATATTTTCCATATAGTAAAGGAGGCAATGTAAAACTTCCGCAAAAAGTACCGCCAATAGGAGCAATTGTATCTGGATCTAAAATTGTAACTTGAAAATTACTACTTGCAGAACATCCATTTGGACCATTTGGCTGATTAAAAATGTAAATTGTTTTGGTTTCATCAATAATATCTCCCGCAAATAAAGCAGTACCTGTACCATTTGGTCCAGTAAAGTAATTTCCGTTAACTAGTGTTGGTAATGTGTAATTTTCGCATTGAACAACACTTTCCATTGTATCAACTGTAGGTAAAGTAGTCACATATAAAACAAAATTTGTAATACTAAAACATGAACTATCAAAAATATTTTCTAAACGTGCATAAATAGTAGTATTATTATTTGCATATAAAGAAGTTATTGGATTGGTACCACTATTAGCATTCGCTAAAGAGCTGTAGTACAATACTTTATAAATAGAATTTGATTGGCCGTTTAAAATAGAGTTAGTTTGAACTGATAAATCAAAAAACGAATTATTAAATGTTGATGCAGAACATTTTGTTATATTTCCTGGTTGATTTGCTACTGGAGCAGGAGTTGTCAATAAATCAAAAGATTTTACTATATAGCAATCATTATTATAATTTTTAATTCTAACAAAAACTGTAGTTCCAGGTGCAGCTGTGTAATTATTTGGTAAAACATTTATTCCAGCATTAGCATTTGGTAATGAATTATGATAAGTAACAACAGTACCTGAATTTAAACCAGATTTTACAATAGGTGTATTATAGGATAAATCAAAAGTATAAGTACTACTGCCTGTATCACATTTATATAGATTTACTGGATTTTGAGTAATTACTTCTGGTAAATATTCTACTGTTACATAATCAGTCACAGGTACACAACCATTTATAGTTTTTTGATAGGTTAAGCCATAAACACCTGAACCATTAATAGTTAGATCCGGTCCAGTTTCTCCAGCTATTGTATTACCATCTTTGGTCCAGCTAAATGTATAATTTATTGGATTTAACCCAGAAGTTAAAACATGAGTATCACCAAAACAAAGTGAATTATTGTTATTAGCATTTATATCTTGTCCTAAAACATCTTGACCAATATTAAAAGTATCTGATGAGATAAAGATTGAAGAATCTGAATTTGAATCTGTTCTGTCTGCAATAACCAATTTGATATGATATGGTACATTAGGAAACAATGTAGCAGCTGCATTCATCATTTTGGTTTGACCATTAAAATTGATTGCCGCAGAACTAGCTGCTGAACCACCATTATAACTACCAAAATATTGTGAATTTGCAGATGGGCAAGAGGAGTTATATAAAAAATCTCTAATGGTAACTACTGAAATTGGTGTAGTTGTATTTGGCACAACTGCTAAGTTTGTTGTTTCACCTGTTATTGTGTTTGTCAATAAAAAGGCAAAAGCATCAGAAAACTGACATTGAAAATTACCATATTCTTCAGAGGCAAATAGAAAATCAAAACTAAAAGCAGATGAAATTGGTGTAAAATCAAATTCTAGAATTGTTGCATTTACCGAATTCATAGAAATTCCTGATTGCAACAAAGTACTTTCTAAACTTGTATCACCTGGCCAGTTTGCAGCTCCATCATTTAATAATGAAGAATTCGGACCGGAAGCATTACTCACATTTCCTGTACTCAAGATTACTCCAGATTGCATCGGGAAGTTTGGGTTGGTGTTTTGGAAAAATCCAATTCCGTTTGATGAACTATAATTAGTTCCTGTTTTCCAAGTAATATTGGTTGCAGATACACAAGGAGAATTAATCAACACAGTGTTCACTAATTGAGGTACAGAATACGTGTTTGTATTTACTGTTATTGCTTGTGAAAAACAATCGACCGTTACTAAGACGATCAGCATATGTATTAACTTTTTCATAGTAAATTTGGGATTAACTATTGTTATTATATTTTGACGTAGCAAATATGAAAATAAAAACCGTTTAAAAGCAAATAAAATCGATAAAATACATTTTTTACTATTATATAAAAATAAAAATCTTACAAAATAAAATAAAATTCTCTGTTTTTAATTTTAATAATTATTTAAAAAAAATTTCAATATCAAAGAAAACTCTATCAAACATTTACATTGTATTTTATATTTGAATCTGTAATAGTTATCTTTACGCACTTTAAATGCACTATTATGTCACTTTCAAATATATTATTACCTCAAATTCAGCAAGCCATACAAACATTATACAATGTTGCAGTTGATAAAATAGAATTTCAATCTACACGCAAAGAATTTGAAGGAGATGTAACTATGGTAATTTTTCCTTTATTAAAAGTAATAAAAGGGAATCCACTTGAAATAGGAAAGAATATTGGAGATTTTTTAGTTCAAAATGTTTCAGAAGTAGAACGCTATAATGTTGTTTCTGGGTTTTTGAATATTGTGATATCAGATTCATATTATTTGAATTTCTTTAATGAAATAAAAGAAAAAGAACTAAATGGTTTTGTAATTCCAACTCCAAATGCAAAAGCAGTTATGGTTGAATATTCATCACCAAACACCAATAAACCATTGCATTTAGGGCACGTACGTAACAATCTTTTGGGTTATTCCGTTGCCGAAATCATAAAAGCTTCAGGGAAAAAAGTTTATAAAACACAAATCATCAACGATAGAGGTATTCATATTTGCAAATCAATGCTAGCTTGGCAAAAATTTGGAGAAGGCGAAACTCCAGATTCTTCTCATATAAAAGGAGATAAATTAGTTGGGAAATACTATGTCATTTTTGATAAAGTTTATAAAGAACAAATTAGTCAATTAATAGCTGCTGGTAAAACTGAGGATGAAGCCAAAAAACAAGCTCCAATAATTCTTGAAGCACAACAAATGCTTCTAGATTGGGAAGCTGGAAATCCTGATGTAATAGTACTTTGGAAAAAAATGAATCAATGGGTTTATGATGGTTTTGAAATTACTTATAAAAATCTTGGAGTAAATTTTGATTCTTATTATTATGAAAGTAATACCTATTTGTTAGGAAAAGTAGTCGTTCAACTAGGTTTAGAAAAAGGAATTTTTGAGAAAGATCCTGATGGTTCAGTTTGGATAGATTTAACAGACGAAGGTCTTGATCGTAAAATTGTACTTCGTTCTGACGGAACTGCTGTATATATGACCCAAGATATTGGTACCGCAATTCAGCGTGTAAAAGATCATCCAGATGTTGGCGGAATGGTTTATACAGTAGGTAATGAGCAAGATTACCATTTTAAAGTTTTGTTTTTAATCATTAAAAAATTAGGGTTTGATTGGTCTCAAAATCTCTATCATTTATCCTATGGTATGGTTGAATTGCCTTCTGGTAAAATGAAATCCCGAGAAGGAACAGTTGTAGATGCTGATGATTTAATGCAAGAAATGACCGAAACGGCTCAAAAAATTTCTGAAGATTTAGGAAAATTAGAAGGATATTCTGCCATTGAAAAAGCCGAATTGTTCAAGATGATAGGACTAGGTGCTTTAAAATATTATATGCTTAAAGTTGATCCCAAAAAGCAAATGATGTTTAATCCTGAAGAATCAGTTGATTTTGCAGGAAACACAGGACCTTTTATTCAATATACCTATGCTAGAATTCAATCCATTCTTCGTAAAGCAGATTTTGATATTCATGCTGATGCAAAAATAAAAGAACTACATATTAAAGAAAAAGAACTCATAAAACAAATTGAACTTTATCCAGAAGTGATTCAAAATGCAGCACACAATCATAGTCCAGCATTAATTGCCAATTACACCTATGATTTGGTAAAAGAATATAATTCTTTCTATCAAACAGTTTCTATTTTGGGTGAAGAAAATCTCAATAAAAAAGTTTTTAGAGTACAATTATCAAAAAAAGTGGGTGATACCATAAAATCAGCATTTAGTTTATTAGGAATTGCTGTACCTATTCGAATGTAAAATTCGATAGTAATATTTTTTTTGTAGTTTTGTTCACGATTCTAATATCAATATAATGAAAAAATTATTTATTATTTCGCTTCTATTCAGTATTTTATTTTTGAATGTTGCCGGAATGTGTAGCGATGAAAACGAAAGACCATCAACAGTAAGAGTCAATAATTTGATTGCTTTGGCCTCTCAAGGCACTTGGAGAATCACTAGTTTTATCAATAACGAAAGTAATAAAACAAGTAATTTTACAGGATATAATTTCACTTTTGGAACAAATAACATCGTAACAGCTGTCAATAGTGGAAATACGGTTCCTGGATACTGGTTGGTTTTTAATTCTAATAATAATGTTTTAACATTCACAACAACTTTTGATTCACCTGTAAATTTTGCAGATCTTAATTATGATTGGGAAGTTGCAAGTTCAACAGCTACAACAATTAAGCTACAAAATATTAGCTCTACAGCAGGTAGAAGTGATTATCTAACATTAGAAAAAAACCCGTAATAAAATTAAATAAAATTATTAAAACCAGTCTTTTAGATTGGTTTTTTTTTCAAGGAATGAGTTTTTTAAATAAAAAATTATTTTTTGTAAGTTTGTCTTTAAATTTTATAAAATGAAAAGTAAAATAGCGCTATATTTTTTAATTAATTTCTTCATATTTAATTCTATAGTTAGTTGTGATTCAGAAGATTTGCCATTAGTAAAAGAATTAACAATTAGCGAAAGAATGACAAGTGGTACTTGGAAAATTTCGAATTTTACTTATAAAGGAAATAATAAAACTGCTGATTACAATGGTGTTTCTTTTGATTTTGATGCCATTAGCGTAGCTTTAAATAATACAGGAACATTACCAGTTGCTGGTGGCTGGTCTGTAATAGATGAAGGCTTTGAAGGTGCGCCAGAATTAGTTTTTATTTTAACCTTAACCAGTGTTGAACCAAGATTTACCTCAATTTCTGATGATTGGAAAATTATAAGTTCATCTAATACCGAATTAAAACTAAAAGATGAAAATCTAGAAACTGGAGATATAGATTATCTTACTTTTCTCAAAAACTAATTTTCATATTAATATTTGGAGTCCTTTTTAAAGAATAAATATTGACACTTTCTATTCTATTTTCATTTTTATTAATGCGATAGAATTGGTTGATAATATTCTGCTTATTAAAGATATTTAGTACAGAAAATCCAGTTTGAATGATGGTTTTCTTTCCTATATTCCATTCTTTAGAAGCAGAAAAATTAACCTGAAAATAATCGATAAGATTACTAGAATTAGGTTTATCAAAATTAATGTTTGGATTAGAATCATTTAGGTTAGTATTCAAAAGTGTAGTAGAAGGTTTTCCAGAATGCCATTTTCCTCCCAAAGCTATTTTTAATTTATTCCATTCATAAATCCCAGCCCAATTAAGGGTGTGAATCAATTCAAAATTATTTGGAAAAGTTGAAATATATAGTGTTTTAAAATCATAATTATTTTTATTTAAACTATAACTAAACCAACTATAAAAATGATTAAACTTTTTTTGAACTAAAATTTCTGTGCCTAAAACTTCATAATTGCCATTGGCTTTGCTAAATTCAAACTGATTTTGAAAACCTTGACTACTACTAGTAATTCCTGTAATTCTTTTATAGAAATTATCAAATGTAAACAACCAGTTTTTGTTTTTATAACTAAACCCTATAGAAAATTGGTTGCTTTTTTGAATTGGTATAATAGAATCATTTGCCAATGTCCAACGTCTTTTTTCGATACCTAAAAAATCTTGTTGCAAATCTATGATCTGCGAAAGTGTTTGGCTTTTTTGCTCACCTAATATCTCTAGATTTATATGTTCCGTAATTTTTTGGTTAAACTGAACTCGTGGTTCAATTATAGTTTTCTTAAATTTTTGAAAATAATTACCTCTAATGCCAGTTTTCAAAAACGTTTTCTTGTTTTTAGATTCAAAAACACTTTCTACAATTCCGACGTGGCTTATTAGAACCGATTTTATATTTCTTTTAAAGGCAGGACTATTTATTTCATCATAATTAGCAACTCCAATTTCATCTAATTGATAACCAGAGTTAAGAGTAAAATTTTCTGATAGTATATTACTGTTTTTCAATTGAACATTAAAGTCAAGAACGGTATTGTTTTGATTCAAAATTTGGTTGCTTTCAATACTTTCATTTGTAGCTTCCATTTTATAATATGAATTTGAAACTAGTAATTCGGTTGCGTTTTTATCATTCCATTTGGTTTTCCAAGTAATAGTACCACCAAAATTTTCTTGTCCCAAATTATTGTTTTTGGTTTTAGTATTAGATGATTGATTGATATTTAAATTATTTTTTATACCAATTCCATCTACAGTTAATTCGTGTTTTTTACCAATTTTTTGTTGATATTGAAAACTGAAATCATAAAAATAAAAATCCTCACTACTTTTAAAATCAATTACTTGATTGTTATTTACATTTGTTACTATTGTATTTTGAAAAATTCTATCGCTATAATTTTTGTAGGTTGGCGATTCAAAAAAATCGGTTAAAGACCTTCTTGCAGAAATCTCAATACTGGCTTTTTTTGAAATTTTTAATTTCGAATATAATTCAGCACTTAATAAATTGGCACTAAAACTATTTTTTGTTTCTTCAATATTTTTTGAATGTGAAGAAATAGCGACTAGACTAGAAACACTTTCGCCATAAAAAGCAGAGGTTCCGTTTTTGGTAATGGATATTGTTTGTGCTAATGACGGATTGAAAACAGAAATTAATCCGAAGAAATGACCAGTTTGAAACATTCTAATTCCGTTCCATAAAAACAAATTTTGATCGTGAGTACCACCACGAACGTTAATGTTTGAAATGGTTTCATCTAGACTATAAACACCCGGAATTTGTTGCATTGTTTGCAAAACATCTGGTTCTATTAATCCTGGTAGAATTCCAAATTTTTTAGGTTTTATTTGAATAGTACCATCATTTTTTTTTGATATTCCAGATGTAAGATAACTTTCTGTTGCTACTTCATTGAGTTCAAGTGTAACTGGATTAAGTTTTATTTTAGGACAATTAGTGACATACAAATCTGTTGGATTTACTTCTATAGTTTCATAACTCATATGCTTTATCAAAATTGCATTTGAAGAAATTAAAGGAAGCTCAAAATAGCCATCACTATTAGAAAAAGAAACAGCATTGGTTTTTTTTATGATGATGCTACAATTCTCAATAGGTAAATTTGTTTGAGAATCTATTATAAAACCGCAAAGTGGTTTATCTAATTTTTCATCATTGTAAATAGTATAATATTTATTTGAAACAACTTTTATTTGTAGGTTTGTTTCTTTTTTTATGTAGTTTAATTTAGCTTCAAAAGTCCAATTTTTTTGAGGTGGAATAAGTTTAAAAAGTACTATTTCATCTTCAATATAATTAAATTTTACTTGATGCTGATTGCTAATTTCTTCTAAAATTTGTTTCAAAGAAATAGCAGACCTTTCTTCTTGTGCCTTAGCATTTATGAAAAAAAGTACCGAAAAAAAAGTTAATAAAAGCAGTTTATTTTGAGACATTAACAGCTTCTAAAATAATTGTATTAGAATTAATTTTTTTAGTTTGTAAATGATAACTCGAGGCAAGAATTTCTAGCGCTTCTTCTAAATTTTCAGAAGGGATACTACCTGTAAACAATTGATTTGAGGAAATGTTTTTTAATTCAATAGTAGTATTATAATGTCTGTTTAATTCTTTAATTATAGCGTTTATTTTTTCATTGTTAAAAACTAAATCTCCATCTACCCATTCTGGTTTTGAAGAATTTACATTGCCATCAAGTTGCATTTCATTCTCAAAGGTAACACTTTCTCCGTGAGTAATTACTATAGATTGGTCTTTAAAATTAACTTTTACAAGACCTTCATAGCAAGTTACGTCAAATCGTTTATCTCTGGCTTTTACATTAAAATGAGTGCCTAAAACGGTAACTGTTCCTAAATTGGTTTCAACTTCAAATTTTTTTCCTTTGGCAACTTCAAAATATGCTTCACCAGTCAGATTTAATTTTCTATGGGTATTCCAATTCCATTTGTTGTATTTTATTTCAGAACCAGAATTTAAAACTACTTCAGAATTGTCAGGCAATAGAAAAATGGTTTTTTCTCCATTTGATGCTATTTCAGAAGTTGTCGAAAAAACAACATAACTGTAACCAATACCAATAAATAAAAGTAATGAAGCGGCTATTTTAAAAATCAAACTTTGATTGAGTTGAATAACTTTTTTTGTTTTCTTTTCAGAAGTAACTACTTTTTGATACATTTTATCTTGATCAAAAGTAGGCGTATGAAGTAGACTAGAATAATCTGCTATTCTAACATAAGTATTATATTCGGGAGTTTTCTGAAAGGCTTTTAGTTCGGTTTCAGTCATTTCTCCTGCTAGCCATTTTGCTAATTCGTAATTGTCTTCCATTGTATTCATTTTGTTACTAAACATTTAAAACTCAATTTACCCTACTTTATTTGTTCTATTTCTTTTCGTAGGTAGAGCAATGCTCCGTGAATTCTTTTCTCAACTGCTTTGACACTTATCTTTAAAATTTCGGCTATTTCGGCATATTTTTTTCCTTCTATGCGATGCATTAAAAAAGCAATTCTTTGAGATTCAGTCAGATTTGAAATGGCTTTCTCTAGTTTGTTTTTAAATTGTTCTTCTTCAAATAAAAATTCAGGACTAAGATTTGTTTTATCAGTATTGACATTATTTTTGGCATAATTCAAAACAATTTTTTGATGTGCAATTTGATTCAAAGAGGCATTGTTGGCAACAGTATATAAAAATGATTTGGCTTTTTCTGGAGGCACATCGGCACAGTTTTCCCATAGCTTTATAAAAGCATCTTGTGTCATATCGTTGGCACGTTCTTCGTTTCCAAATTTGAAATACAAATAATTGCGAATCGATTTTACATTTGTTTTAAAAATATTCGAATAAATACTTTCTTCACAAACGCCATCTGTTTTTGTTTTATTCATTATTGGGTATAAAATTCTTCTGTGAAATTAAAAAAAATAAATTTTTAGTTAGGGTTTTTTTAAACAAATTTGTTATATTAGTATAAAAGCAATTTTTAATCATGAAAAAATTACGATTTATTCTAGTATTATTGTTGAGCTTAGTGTTCTTTTCTTGTCAGGAGGAAGAGCAAATAATAACTCATAACTCCAAAGAAAGTATAACCAAAACTTCACCTTTGGCAACATTAATTTCTAGAGTTGTTCAAAATCCAACTACAATAGATAATTGTATAGATAATACAAGTTGCATAAGTATTCAATTACCAGTAGCTATATATTTAGATTCGCAATCTTTGGTAATTAATTCTAAATCGGATTATGCAACTGTCAAAAATATTAAAGACGCTTATAGTAACGATAGTGATGTAGTTTATTTTACTTTTCCAATAACAATTGTTTATAAAAATTTTATGCAAAAAGTCATTTATAATCAAACCGAATTAGAAAATGCAATTGCTAGTTGTATCATAGGAGAAGAATTTCCAGAAATTGAATGTATAGATATTAATTATCCTATTGCTATAAATTCATATAATAGTTATTCTCAAATTTCAAATACCTATACAATTATTACCGACACACAATTATATAATTTTATTGATACTTTAAAGGAAAATACAATAAATTCATTCGTATATCCGTTATCATTAACCAATGCTACAGGTCAAAATATAGTAATAAATAACAATAGTGATTTGAAAATAGCAATAGAAAATGCAATAGGAACTTGTGATGATGATATTGTTGGTCCCGGAAATGAACTTTCGGATATTATTATAAATGGTACTTGGTTTGTTTCATACTTTCTAGATGAGTCAATTGATCAGACAGCATACTATAATGGATATAATTTTAGTTTTAATGCTAATGGTACAGTAGTCGCAACAAAAAACACTTCAACAATAAATGGTACTTGGAGTATTATAACTGATGATAATGTGAAAAAACTAATAATGAATTTTGATGGAGAGGTATTAAAAGAACTTGAAGAAGATTGGAAAGTTCTCGAATTTAATGCTTCAAAAATACGCTTAGAGAACATAAGTGGAGGTGATGGAGATGTACATTATCTCAATTTTTCTAAAAATTAATTTTTATTAATTAATTCAAATCAATTGTAATTTATATAATTAAAAAACTCCAAAAATTTCTTGGAATAATGTTCTATTTACTAATTATTTTTTTAAATCTTTAATCTTTATATTATGAAAAAACTAAAATTAATTCCAGTCTTAGCATTAGTATTTATGCTAAATGTAGCTTCGATGTGTAGCAATGATGATAATTCAAATCCATCTACACCAACACCAATAAGCACAATTATAACAAGTGGTGCTTGGCGTGTAACGCTTTATAACGAAAACGGTTCAAATCATACTAGTGATTTCACAGGTTATAATTTTACGATGAATGCCAACGGAGCATTAACGGCTGTAAAAGATAGTACAACAAAAACAGGCACTTGGTCTACATATATTGATAGTGGTGCTACAAAATTTGATATTGGTTTTCCAGATACAGACGGACCTTTTGAGTCTATTAGTGATGATTGGTTGGTTTTGACATCTGCGGCTTCTAAAATTGAATTAAAACACGTGAGTGGAGGTGATGGAAGTATTGATTTGTTGACATTTGAGAAAAACTAATTTCTAATCATTTTAAACTAAAAAAGCCAGTTCAAACGAACTGGCTTTTTTAGTTTAAATATTTTTAATACACACGCTTTTATAAGCATTTGAAACTGCTTTTAAATCAACATTACAATAAAAATAACCTAATGTAATTTAAAAAAAATGATTGCTTAAAAAGTGTTTAAATAAGAATTTTTTATTGATAAATGATTGAAGTTAAATTATTAGTATTGATAACAAATAATACAAAAAAGGCGTAATTATTTTATCAAAAAAAAACCGCCTTAATATATATCAAGGCAGTCTTCTAACAACAAAACAAACAATTCTTATTTTCCTTCTAATTCAAAATTGATTCCGATTTTGATATTCTGAGCAAATTTTTCTTTTACTAGACTAGGAATTTCTATATTATAATCTTTAGCTTTAACAGAGAAAGTACTTACAGCAGTTACTTTTCCAGCGTTTTTTGTTAATGAAATTTTAGTTTTTACTTTTTTGGTAACACCGTGTATCGTCAAATCACCTTCTAATTCATATACGGTTTTGGTTGCAGTCAATTTTGTAGCATCAAAACCTATAATTTTTCCTTTGAAAGTTGATTTAGGAAATTTTGAAGACTCCATATAGTTTTCATTAAAATGCTCTTCCATCAACGGAGCTTTGAATTTAAATGATTTTACTAATGCAAGAGCTACAAAATCACCAGTGGTTTCATCAAGAATACAAGACGCAGATTTATTAGTAGCAGCAATTTCTACCAATTCTGGCATAGAAGCATCAAATTTTATTTCGCCTTCACGAGTCATCATTTTTTGCGAAAACATAGCATCACCAATCAAAAGAGACACTACAACTATTATTATTTTTTTCATATTTAATAATATTTATTTATTGTATATAACCCTGAGATGCCCAAAGTTCTATCATAGTAATAGTTGCTTGAGGCATTTTGCCACTTGTGGGCATAATTTCACCACATTCTGTTCCATTTATTCTACATAAAACCGTGCCATTTTCTATTGCATCTTTAACTTCGGCATAATTTTCTAAACTTGGGCTTTCACCACCACTAAAATGACAAGTTGTACATTTAGTACTAATTACAGGTTCAATATTATCAACATATGTTGGATTGGTTACAACAGCACTTATATCTTGAACAGTATTTGAATCGCAAGAAACATAAATTAAAGTACTAATTAGCACAATTAATAAAACGGTTAACTTTTTCATATTTATTTTTTTAAAAAACTCTGTACATATTAAATCCAAAATAAATTCCTCCACCATTTTTATCACTAATAGTATTAGAATAAACGGTAATATCATTCATTGGTTGACTATTTGAGAATACCAATTGAAAAACGTGACCACCAGTTTCAATATCCAAACCAATAGTTGCTGGATTTTGATAGAAAGAATCAATTTCGTCAGGCAAATTTAATCGTGCTGCATATTCTAGATTCAAACTCAAACGTTTTGATAATTTGATTCGTCCTCCGCCACCTAGAAGAAATAAATTTTCTTGATCTAAAATACCATCATATAGATTTTTGTGAATATATATTGGTGCTAATTCAAATGAAATAGATTCGCTAAATTTTCGAGAAACAATCAATTGTGTGCTATAGGCCAATCTATTGTTAAATTTTAAACCTGGATAAACATCTTTTTTTAAATCGCTATTAATGTCAACCGTGTTATAACCTACTATTGTTACTGGAAAACCATCAGTTTCTTGGTTGGCAATTTTATATTTAAAACCAAGTTCATATAGTTTATCGCGAGTATGTCTTGAAACTCCTAAAGACAACCAATTGGTTACACCATAAATTCCACCAATTTTTGTTAGAGCATTATCAAGTCCAAAAAAATTGTTGATTCCGTTGTTCAGATCACCAAAACGGTGCGAAACAAGAAAATAAAATTCTCCTTTTACGGGTAGTTTCGTTGATTGCATATTACAGACTTGTAAGGCCTTAAAGGCAGCAGTTTCAACATCTTTTTTATTCGATTTTACAGTATCTAATTGATTTAATAAGTCATCTTGTGCAGAAGCAAAACTCATTACAAAAAACACAAATACAAAAGATAAAAGGCTTCTAATTTTCATTTAATTATATTTTTTAATTTACAAAACATTGGTCTAATTTAATTTCTCCCATAAGATCATCGTAACCTACAACTCTTCCTTTTATAGTAACTGATTCATTTTTTTTAAGAGAAGCAATTGGATTTTTTAAAGTGCAGATAATTGTATTGTCAATAATTATTTGGTTCGGATTGCTGTCAGTAATAACACCAGAAACAGCAACGGCTTTTTCTAGATATTTTTTGTTAGAAACATCTGCATTAGTACTAAATTCATCCATTAATTTCTTTGAAGTAACAATATAATCAGCTTTCTCACTAGATAAATCTCTAGCTCCACCGTGCATCACATAATTAAAAACTCCATACCCTACCATACCTATGATAAGTGATGAAATTAGAATTACTTTTAGCTTTTTCATTTGTTAATATTAATTAATTTACTCAATAATAATTTTCTTCACAATTTGATCAGCATCATTAGAGATTTCCATAAAATAAATACCTTTAGATAATTCTGAAATATCAATAGTATTATTAAAATTTGAATCAGTTGCAATTTCTTTCAATAATTTTGCATTTGTATCAAAAACTTTAATTTTATTGATAGTAGTCAAATTGTTTTTTGAAATAGAAAACACACCATTTGATGGGTTTGGGAATACCGATATTTTGTCTAAAGTTGTAAAATCTTCTGTACCAAGTGTTGTTGCAAAAGTTAACGTTTTAATTCCTTTTGATGCATGTTTACTAGTTATAATTGTTGAAGGACCAACTCCCCAAACAATATTTAATGAACTTAATGAAAAATCAAAAATGTAATCTTTGGCATCTCCAGTGTTTAATGGTCTTGTAATTATTAAAGTTCTTGTTGTACCTAAAACAGTATCACTTACCAAAGTTAAATTGTTAGACAGGTCTGTAGTAGGCGCATCATGAACTGATGTAGTAAAATGGCGGTCTAATAATGAAGTGCCATACATTATTATATCTTTATTGACAGACATAGAGGAAGTATCAAGACCTATAGCCAACCATTTGTCTGATGGACCTGTAATTGTAAAGGTAGCTAATGAATTTCCTTGGTTTAAATTAATTTTTACAGTCATAGAACCAATTGTAGTTACAACTGTTTCTTTTTGTTGTGCAAAAGTTATGCTTGTTATTGCAAAAATTGCTAATAATAGTAAAGTTTTTTTCATTTTTTATAAGTTATGATTATTTATTTAAAAGAATTATTAATTCAGTATTTTTATTAAAATTCGCAAAATCTAAAGCAGTTTTCCCATCACTGTCTTTCAGATTTTTGTCGGCACCAGCTTCTATTAATAATTTTGCAATCTCATTTTTATTAAAAAAGGATGCGTAAATTAAAGCCGTTTTGTTATAAGTATCACCTTGATTTAAATCAGCTTTTGATGCTATTAATTTTTTTACAATTGCTATATTTCCAGACATAACTCCCGCCATTAGAGCTGTTCCCATTCCGGAATTATAGTTTATATCTTTTACTTTATCTATCAAAAATAGCGCAACTTCTTCATTGTTTCTATAACAAGCTAAAATTAACGGATTTGATTTACTTTCATTAATGGTATTTATAACCTCAGGCTGTTTTTTATATAAATTTTGAATTTCAGCCAAAGTTCCTTTCCTAGCAATATCAAAAACGTTTTTTTCTTGACAAAAAACTTGATTTATGCTAAGTACTAAAACTACAATGGCAATAACTTTCTTCATAGATTTATTTTTACTGGTCAATTTTATGATAGATTCTTTAACAAAAAAACAATTTATTTTTCTCTATTACTAAAATTAATTCAAATATTTATCGTTTTTAATAAAACAATATTTTTATAATTCTAAAACAATTAAGTTATTATTTACCCTACCTTAAAAAAATATTATTTTTTTATTAATTTTATGCTATTCAAAGTTTACAATAAAAATAATGTTTTATATTAATTACAATAATATAATCTTTCATAATTCATAAGTTTTTAGTTCTAAAGTTGTTATTAAAAACAAATTTATCGGCATATTTTTTTTATTTATAAATATTCAAATCTTAAATATCAAATCCTTAAATTTGCACCTCACAAAAAAAAGAATTCGATGTTCAATAATTTAAGCGAGAAGCTCGACAAAGCATTCCATATATTAAAAGGTCACGGTAAAATCACAGAAGTCAATGTAGCAGATACACTCAAAGAAGTGCGTCGTGCATTACTTGATGCCGATGTTAATTTTAAAATCGCTAAAGATTTTACAACAAAAGTCAAAGAAAAAGCAATAGGTCAAGATGTATTAACCACTCTGCAACCAGGACAATTATTAGTTAAAATTGTAAAAGACGAACTGACAGAATTAATGGGTGGTGATGTTTCTGGAATTAACCTTTCAGGAAATCCTACTGTTATTTTAATGTCTGGTTTGCAAGGATCAGGAAAAACAACTTTTTCAGGAAAATTGGCTAATTTTCTAAAAACAAAGAAAAATAAAAAACCACTTTTAGTTGCTTGTGATGTCTATCGTCCTGCTGCAATCAATCAGTTGCATGTGGTTGGAGATCAGATAGGAGTTGAGGTTTACTCAGAATTGGGGAATAACAATCCGGTTGAGATTTCACTAAATGCAATCAAATATGCAAAAGAAAAAGGGTACAATGTAGTCATTGTCGATACTGCTGGTCGTTTGGCTGTTGATGAAGAAATGATGACCGAAATTGCAAATGTTCACAAAGCAATTCATCCACAAGAAACGTTGTTTGTTGTTGATGCAATGACTGGACAAGATGCAGTAAATACAGCTAAAGCCTTTAATGACCGATTAAATTTTGATGGAGTTATTCTTACCAAATTAGATGGTGATACTCGTGGTGGAGCTGCAATTTCTATTAAATCTGTAGTCAACAAACCTATTAAGTTTGTGGGTACAGGAGAGAAAATGGATGCCATAGATGTGTTTTATCCTTCTCGTATGGCAGAGCGTATTCTTGGTATGGGTGATGTGGTGTCTTTGGTAGAAAGAGCGCAAGAACAATATGATGAGGAAGAAGCTAGAAAAATTCAAAAGAAAATTGCTAAAAACGAATTTGGTTTTGACGATTTCTTGAGTCAAATTCAGCAAGTGAAGAAAATGGGTAATATGAAAGACCTTGTTGGGATGATTCCAGGCGCTTCAAAAGCAATGAAAGATGTTGAGATAGAAGATGATGCTTTCAAACACATTGAGGCAATTATACACTCTATGACACCAACCGAACGAACAAAACCTGCCATTATCGATATGAAACGTAAAACGCGTATCGCAAAAGGATCAGGAAGAAAATTAGAAGAAGTCAATCAGTTGATGAAACAATTTGACCAAATGAGCAAAATGATGAAAATGATGCAAGGTCCAGGCGGAAAAAATCTAATGAAAATGATGGGCGGAATGAAAGGCGGAATGCCAGGAATGAAATAAATAATGTAATCGAAAGTCGAAAGTCACAAAATCAAGTTGACTTTCGACTTTCGGCTTTAAGACATACAACTATGATACTACTAGACGGAAAAAAAACAGCACAGGACATTAAAATTGAAATTACAGCCGAAGTTGATAAAATGAAAGCCAATAATGAAAAAGTGCCTCATCTTGCTGCAGTAATTGTGGGCAATGATGGTGCTAGTTTGACATATGTTGGGAGTAAAGTAAAGGCTTGTGAACTTGTTGGATTTGAATCTACTTTGGTCAAAATGCCAAGCACAACTTCTGAAACCGAATTACTCAAAAAAATCAAAGAACTCAATGAAAATGATGATATTGACGGATTTATTGTGCAACTTCCTTTACCGGAACAAATAGACACTCAAAAAGTTTTAATGGCAATTGACCCAAGTAAAGATGTAGATGGTTTTCATCCAGAAAATTTTGGAAAAATGGCCTTAGATATGACCACTTTTATTCCTGCAACACCATTTGGAATATTAGAATTATTAGAACGATATAATGTAGAAACCAAAGGGAAGCATACAGTAGTAATTGGTAGAAGTCATATAGTAGGACGTCCGATGAGTATTTTAATGGGTCGTAAAGGATTTCCTGGGAATTCTACAGTAACGCTAACACATAGTTATACTAAAAACATTGCACAAATTACCACTCAAGCCGATATTATTATTACAGCACTTGGTGTTCCTAACTATCTCAAAGCCGAAATGGTAAAAGATGGTGCAGTAGTTATAGATGTGGGTATCACTAGAGTAGAAGATAAAGATGCTGAAAAAGGATATAAAATTACAGGTGATGTAGATTTTGAAAATGTATCCAAAAAAGCTTCCCATATTACTCCTGTTCCTGGTGGTGTTGGCCCTATGACAATTGCTATGTTGCTTAAAAACACCTTATTAGCAAGAGAGCAACGAAAATCATTAGTGTAGTTTTTTTATAAATAAGTATTACAAAATACCCTTGAGTTGAAACTTGAATTTTAATTGCTGCGAACCTCTCTCAATTACAAATTGAAGCCATTTGCCTTCTTCCGATTTCAAGATTTCATTCATTTCCTGCAAAGTATATTTATAAGCAGGCGAGTTATTGATAGAAACAAGAATATCCCCTTTTTGCAATCCAGAAGTTTCAGCTATAGAGTTTTTTCTAACGTTTGCAATAGTATAAATAGGTTTTAATGAAAATTTATATTTAAAATCGGTAGTTTTTTCGCCATTAGAATTATAGGTGTTGCCAACAACAACAGTGTTTAATGGCACTGTTTCTTGTACCCATTGCATTCCTTGGTTTTCAATTTCTACTCCGCTCATATTATATTGAAACGGGTTTTCAAATTGACTATTTTTTTGGAGAAACATCCAATTGTTTTTATAATCAAAAACCACAGAAAAACGTTTTAGAATTTCTCCACCTACAGATCCGTCTCTGTTTTTTACCATAGTGACACTTTTTACAGAACTAGAATCTGGCATAGCTATTATAGGGTTTTCAAACTCAAAAGGACTTATTTTAAATTTTGATATTCGAGTTCTTTTGCCAAAAATGTCTCCACTAAAACCCTTACCAAGATAGTCATCAAAGTTTTTTTCTGGAACTTTAAAATTATTTTGTGTGTCTAGAAACAACCATATGGCATCACTATTACCAATGTCGAGTAGTAGTTTCGAATTTATTTCTTTTGTTTCAACAGTAACTTTTGCTTCTAGATAAGGTTTGTTTTTTTCAATTGTTATTGGAATTTTTTGATAATTAGCATTGATTTTTTTTCTAATTTTCACATTATCAGAATGAATTATTATTTTTTTTCGGTCATAATTTATTTCAATTAAATGATTTTTAAAAAAATGATAACCAATAATTCCATTTACTGGAATACCAATGTGAGAGGAGAAATTAAAACTCTGATCGAGCACAATATATAAAAGATGATTTTTATCTGTAAATCCGTGGGAAGAAAGAATATTGTTGTTAGATTTTAAACCTTCAATAGCATCTTCGCCACCCAAACCACGCATCGTTATTTTCTCGATATTATTAATACTGATTTCCTCTTTGTCATCAAGACTTAACAAAATAGTTTCTTCAACTCCAGTATCTAAAAGGAAATTTAGTTCAATTCCATTAACGTGAATTGGAATAAAAATTAAATTATTAATGAGTTTAAACGGAATTGTGATTTTCTTTTTGGACTTAGATTCAAATTCAAAGCCATTTTGAGCAAGTGCAAAATGCGGAAAGCTAAAAATTATCCAAAAAAAGAGTTTAAACTTCATACCGATAAATTTAGCAAAAAATTCAATATGCAAAGTGATAATAATATATAAAGTAAAACAATTGGCTTACTATAAAAAAATTCGCAAATTTGCATTTCATAAATTCAATCAATCATGCCTAATATTTCAAATAAAGGAAAACAAATGCCTGAATCTCCAATCCGAAAATTGGTGCCTTATTCAGAAATTGCAAAAAAGAAAGGAAATAAAGTATATCATCTCAATATAGGTCAACCCGATATCAAAACGCCAGAAGTGGCTCTCAATGCCATTAAGAATGCCAATATTACAGTTTTAGAGTACAGTCATTCGGCAGGTTTTGAAAGTTATAGAACCAAGTTATCACAA
This sequence comes from Flavobacterium sp., assembly GCA_043731625.1. GTDB lineage: Bacteria > Bacteroidota > Bacteroidia > Flavobacteriales > Flavobacteriaceae > Flavobacterium. The sequence continues at coordinate 31,658 of JAYTIV010000055.1, forward strand.
TATTATAGTAATCACGGTTTACCTATAAATGTAGCCGATATTATTATTACAACTGGTGGTTCAGAAGCACTGCTTTTTGCTATGGGAAGCACTATGGATTTTGGTGATGAAATCATAATTCCAGAGCCTTTTTATGCCAATTATAATGGTTTTTCGGTAGCTTCAGGTGTAAAAGTGGTGCCTGTAATATCTACAATTGATACTGGATTTGCATTACCACCAATTGCTGATTTTGAGAAATTGATAACTCCAAAAACCAAAGCCATTCTTATTTGTAATCCAGGAAATCCTACAGGATATTTGTATTCTAAAGACGAAATGATGCAACTTGCGGCACTAGTAAAAAAATATGATTTGTTTCTAATTGCCGATGAAGTATACCGTGAGTTTACTTATGATGGAGATATTCATTACTCAGTGATGAATATTCCTGGAATCGAAGAAAATGCAATTATGATAGACTCTGTTTCCAAACGATACAGTATGTGTGGTGCAAGAATAGGGTGCATAGTTTCAAAAAACAAAGAAGTTATGGCAACTGCAATGAAGTTTGCACAAGCCAGATTGAGTCCACCAACTTATGAGCAAATAGCTAGCGAAGCAGCTCTAGACACACCTCAAAGTTATTTTGATGAGGTCATAACAGAATATAAAGATAGGAGAGACACTCTTATTTCTGAATTAAATAAAATTGAAGGAGTAAAAGTGGCTAACCCAAAAGGAGCTTTCTATTGTATCGCACAACTTCCTGTAGACAATGCAGATACATTTGCACAATGGTTGTTAGAATCCTACGATTTAAATGGCGAAACGGTTATGGTAGCTCCAGCTGCAGGATTTTATTCAACACCAAA